>JBFKXO010000134.1:0-5879 GCA_041638115.1 Litorivivens sp.
ACCAGCATTTCCTGAAGGTCTGGCAACAGCACGATCCTGAGGGCAGAAAGAACCGGGGGTTGATCAGCCTAATGCGTCGTCACAAGTGGAGGCTCAGCGACAAGCAGCACGCTAACCTGATGAACTACCTCGCGGCTTACCCGGTGCTTCAGAAACTGTATATCGCCAAGCAGCAGCTCATCCGCTTTGTGCTGCTCAAGACGCTGACGCGACGCGGCGCCAAAGCCAAATTGCCGGCTTTTATGAACCTACTAGAGCAATGAGCCGCCAGTCCGCTGCGAGCTCTGGCGGCCACATTGCGCTCCTGATTGCAGCCCATTGTGGCCATGTGGCGTTTCACCAAAACGAACGGGACTACGGAGGGCATTCACAACAAGATGGAAATGATGTCACGTCGAGCGTACGGTTTCAGAAACTTCGAGAATTACAGAATGAGAGTGCTGGCCCACTGTGGCTGGGATGGAATTATCAATAGGGTTGGATGAGTGCCATCCCCCGTTAATGTTGTAGAGCCCGTTAATGTTGTAGAGCCAATCGCTGGGGATCAATTCAGGAAATGAGGAAGTATGGTGCCCGGGACCGGACTTGAACCGGTACAGCCTAAAGGCCGGGAGATTTTAAGTCTCCTGTGTCTACCAATTCCACCACCCGGGCCGAGGGAGGCTGTGCGAGGCTGGCTGCCTGGTGCACGACCTGACTGAGAAATCAGAGCAGGTTTATGAATGGAGGCGCGGGTCGGAATCGAACCGGCGTACACGGAGTTGCAGTCCGCTGCATAACCACTCTGCCACCGCGCCAATTATCGGTTTTGTTCTACACCGAGGGGTGTACGCCGGTTCGATATAACCGGCACTCTTTATTTCGCCGCTGGCGCTGGAGTTGCAGTGAGTTGCGTAACCACTCTGCCACCGCGCCAATTATCAGTTTTGTTCTACACCGAGGGTGTAAGCCGGAGTGATAAAGCCGGCGGATCTGTCTTCGCAAATAAATTGGAGCGGGAAACCGGGTTCGAACCGGCGACCTCAACCTTGGCAAGGTTGCGCTCTACCAACTGAGCTATTCCCGCGCTTATTTGCTGTTTCGCGGACCTTTTAGCTGCCTCAAAGGCGGCCTGATCTGCGAAGGCGGTTATTCTATGCGTTGCAGTCTCTGAGTCAAGCAATGATCTGCAATTGATTGAAAATAAAGGGGCTGATGGCAATACACGAGGGCTTTCTGAACACTTCGTGACCACCTCTGTACTTCTTGATACCAGCTATTGAGGCTTCTCCGGCTTCAGATCCGGCCAGGCGGCTCGCAGGTAGACAATCATTGACCACAGGGTGAGAACTGCCGCCACGTACAGGGCAATCATATTGATGGTGTACAACACGTTGTCACGGCTTTCCTGGAACAGCAACAGGCCAATGATAGCGATGATCTGGGCAGTCGTTTTGAGCTTGCCGATATACGACACCGCAACGCTGGTGCGCTTGCCCAACTCCGCCATCCACTCACGCAGCGCGGAGATCACGATTTCCCGACCAATAATGACGACCGCCGGCAGGGTGAACCACCAGGCGTCGTAGGCCTCGATCAGCAAGGCCAGAGCGATGGCTACCATCAGTTTGTCAGCCACCGGGTCGAGGAAGGCGCCTAGCGGGGTGAATTGACCCAGCTTGCGCGCAAAATAGCCGTCGGCCCAATCGGTGATACCCGCGATCGAGAAAACCAGTGCCGTATAGAATGGCCGGTATTCCAGCGGCAGGTAAAACAGGACGACAAACACCGGAATCAGAAAAATCCGGAACAAGGTCAATAGGTTGGGAATATTCATGAACTATCCAACTGCGTAATGCGCCCATTTTAGGGAGCTTTGCCCTCGGAAGCTACCAATCAGCGATTCTACTCGCTCCTCAGGCTCTCGTAGATGGTCTGTGCCAGCTTGGCGCTGATGCCCGGCACTCGCCGCAGATCTTCGATACTCGCAGCCTGAATGCCCTGTAGCCCGCCGAATTGACGCAACAGCTCTTTGCGACGTTTTGCGCCTACACCCGGAATGCTGTCCAGCGTCGATTGGCGCCGCTTCTTGTCCCGGCGGTTTTTATGGGCCGTGATGGCAAAGCGGTGTGATTCATCACGAATATGCTGAATCAGGTGCAAGGCCGGACTATTTCCGGGCAACCGCAGCTCCTCACCGCTGTCACCGCGAATCAACACCTCCAAACCGGCTTTACGGTCACTACCCTTGGCCACTCCCAGCAACAACATTTCCGGCAAATTCAGCTCAGCCAGCACCTCTTTGGCCGCCGCTAGCTGCCCTTTGCCACCGTCTATCAGCAGGATATCGGGCACAGGGTACTCACCCGCCGCCACCCGTTTGTAACGCCGGCTCAGGGCCTGCGCCATGGCGGCATAATCGTCGCCGCCGGTAATCCCCTCAATATTGAACTGCCGATAATCGGATTTGAGCGGGCCATTGCCATCAAAAACCACACAGGAGGCGACCGTCGCTTCCCCGTGACTATGGCTGATATCGAAGCACTCCAGCCGCTGGGGCAGCTCATCCATGGCCAGCGCCTGCTGCAAGGCTTCGTAGCGCTCACGGGTATTGGCCTGAGTCGCTAGCCGGGTACCCAGGTTTTGCTCGGCTGCGGTTTCGGCCAGGCTCAGCCATTTGGCCCGCGCCGCTCTGACATTCAGTGAGATACTCAGCTTTTGCCCGGTGGCTTCCGACAGCGCGCTGGCCAGCGAGTCGGCATCGGGCAACGGACGGTTAACGACCAATTCCCGGGGCATATCACGATTGCCGGCCAGGTAATACTGAGCAATAAAGGCTTCCAGCACTTCCCCTTCATTCTCTTCCAGCTGCAATTTGGGGTAGTAGCTGCGACTCCCCAGAATGCGTCCGGAGCGCACGTATAGCAGTTGCACACACGCCTGACCGGCGCGAATCACCGCCGCGACAATGTCCATGTCGCCGGCCTCCCCTTCGATCCACTGGCTTGCCTGCACTTTTTGCAGCTGGGAGATTTGATCGCGGTATTCGGCTGCGCGCTCAAACTCCAGCTGTTCAGCTGCGGCCTCCATGTTGTCGGCCAGCTCGGCGATCACCGAGGCGTTCTTGCCCTCCAGAAACATCATGGTGTGGCGCACATCTTCGTCGTAGGCCTCTTTGCTGATTTTGTTCACACAGGGGCCAGTGCAGCGATTAATCTGATATTGCAGGCAGGGCCGGCTGCGATTGGCAAAATAGCTGTCTTCACACTGGCGCACGCGAAACACTTTTTGCAGCAGGTTCAGGCTTTCACGAACTGCCGAGGCACTGGGATAAGGACCAAAATAGCGCCCTTCCCTGGCCTTTGTTCCCCGGTGCACACTGATGCGGGGGAATTCGTGTTGGGTTGAGATGTAGATGTGGGGATAGGATTTATCGTCGCGCAGCAAGATATTGTAGGGCGGCTTGTACTGCTTGATCAGATTCTGTTCCAGCAGCAGGGCTTCGCCTTCGGTCGCGGTGACCGTCACGTCGATATGGTCAATCCGCTGGACCAGTGCCATGGTTTTGGCTGCCAGACCGGAAGCCCGGAAATAACTCGCCAGGCGGTTGCGTAGATTTTTTGCTTTTCCGACGTACAAGATATCCCGCGCGGCGTCCTGCATGACATAGACGCCCGCTTTGCGCGTGACATTTTTCAGGAAATTTTCGTGATCGAAGGAGGTACCGCTCATGTGCCGCGACAAGTCAGGATGTCGTCGGCAACTCTACCACACCATGTCGCAATGCCAACCATGCCAATTCCACATCGCTGTTCACGTTCAATTTTTCAAAAATGCGGTATCGATAGGTATTGACGGTTTTGCTGCTGATATTGAGCAGGCGGGAAATACTCGCGACCTTTTCGCAATTCACCAGCATAAGCGAGATTTCCAGCTCGCGGCGCGACAGCGAATCAAAGGGTGAGCTCTTCTCACCCAGGCTGTGCAGGGCCATATTGCCGGCGACTTCCGGACTGATATAGCAGCCGCCGCGCAGCACGGTTTTGATGGCTTTGACTATGTCATCAAAACTCGAGCCCTTGGTGACATAGCCGCTGGCGCCAGCTTTGAGAAACTGGGAGGGGTACGGCTCATCGGCGTAGACGCTCAGGCCAATCACTCGGGTATTGGGGCAGGTTTGAACAATGCGACGAGTAGCACCAAGGCCACCCAGCCCCGGCATCTGGTGATCCATCAGTACAATATCTGGCAAATGTTTGCGGGCTTCGGCAATGGCCTCTTCACCAGTTCTCGCGGTCGCGACAATCTGGTACCCCTGCTCGCCCTCGAGCATCTTCTCAATGCCAAAGCGAACCAATTCGTGATCGTCAGCTAACAGAATACTGACCATGCTCGATACTCCTGCGTCGCCAGTGCGTCCCTGCGGCGCTTGTCACGATCCCTGTGGTTTGTTGTTGTGCGTTGTTGTGCTAACCCGTGATCTATTTACAAACCACCGGCGCAGGGATTAAACCAGAACCCTGCGAAAGGTCAGATTTATGCGACCTCTATCAAGTCGCCGGGCTGCGGGTAAGCCGTGCAGCCATTCATGCTGAAAGCGCCCTGCCATCACCAACAACATGCCTCCGGTCAAAACCACTTCTCGTTTGATCTTGTTATTATCCTTGCGTTTCATCACAAAACGTCGATCACAGCCGAGACTGACAGAAGCAATCACCGGCTCTGCGCCCAATTCAGGCTCGTCATCAGCGTGAAATCCCATGGTATCACGGCCATCTCGATACCAATTGAGCAAAACGGTATTAAATCGTGTCCCGAGAAGAGTGTCGATACGCGATTTGAGCATGTGTAATGTAGGGCTCCACCCCTGAGCCTCGTGGCGCAAGCCGGAATACCGATAGCTGACACCTTCGTCACCCTGAAAAGCGGTTAATCTCGGGACTTTATGGGCCTTCCCGAACAGTTTGACCTGAGGCTGTTCCCACTGAACTTCATCGACAAGGCGCTGATACACGTTTTGGTGATCTGTTAAAAAAGACGGATACAGGCCCAGCCGGCTCTTGCCCAGGTCGTGCCACTGAATGTCATCTTCACTGGCAAAGAGATCAGCCATAAAATCAGCCGTAAACCCGCGGCTCAATATCCAGCTGCACACCGAAACGCTCGCGCACAGAATCCGTAACCTGCTGCGCTAGCGCAAGAATCTGGGCACCGCCAACCCGCCCCGGGTTAATCAATACCAGCGCCTGCTCATGGTACATACCCAGGCCGCTGAGCTGGCCTTCGCCGCGATAGCCTTTCCAGCCGGCCTGTTCCAGCAGCCAGCCGGCCGCCAGCTTGACGCCTTCGGCAACCGGCCAGGCGGGAATCGCTGGATATTCATGTCGCAGGCGCTCAAAGCTAGCCTGATCGACAATCGGGTTTTTAAAGAAGCTTCCCGCGTTGGGAAGCTGGGCTGGTGAGGGCAGCTTGCGGCCGCGCACCCGGCGCACGGCATCGGCAATCGCCAGGGGAGAAGGCTCTGTGGCACCCAATTCCGCCGCCAGCGCCGGATAGCTGCACTCAGGGTGAGCCACGGTGCTTAACCGCAAAACCACAGAGGTAATGACAAAGCGATCTTTGAGGGTATTTTTGAAAATGCTGTCACGATAGCCGAGCTGGCACTCGCTATGGGTCAACGAGCGCAGCCTCGCACTATCGATATCATAGCCCTCGACAGATTCCAGCACCGAACCAAGCTCAACCCCATAAGCACCGATATTCTGGATCGGTGCAGCGCCCACACTGCCCGGGATCGCGCTGAGATTTTCGAGTCCAAACCACCCTTGGGACAAGCTATAGCGCACGAAATCATCCCAGTTTTCTCCGGCTGCCACCCGCACGCGTACACTTTCACCATC
>JBFKXO010000135.1:0-5847 GCA_041638115.1 Litorivivens sp.
CTTCATTGAGTACCGGCAGGGTGCCGGGCAGGGCCAGATCTACCGCGCAGGCCTGGGTGTTGGGCTCGGCGCCAAAGGCGGTGCTGGCGCCGGAGAATATTTTTGATTGGGTCGAAAGCTGCACATGCACTTCGAGGCCGATAACTGTTTCCCATTCCATGTCGGTCTCCTTATGCAAAAGCTGCTGGGGTTTGTTGGTGCCAGTCAGTGACGAGCTGGAAGCGGTGGGCTGCGTTCAGCAGCTCGGCTTCGCAGAAGTCCTTACCGATCAGCTGCAGGCCGACGGGCTTGCCATCCACCAAACCAGCCGGAATCGACAGGCCGGGAATGCCCGCCAGATTCACCGCGATGGTGTACATATCTTCCAGATACATGGTCAGGGGATCGTTCACCTTCTCGCCAATGCCGAAAGCGGGGTTGGGCGAAGTGGGGCCAGCGATGATGTCGACTTCTTTAAAGGCCTCGATAAAATCCTGCTTGATCAGGCGGCGAATGCGCTGGGCCTTGCGGTAATAGGCGTCATAAAAACCGGCCGACAACGCGTAAGTGCCGACCAGGATGCGGCGTTTAACTTCGTCGCCAAAGCCTTCCTCGCGGGTGCGGGTGTAGAGGTCGGCCAGATCCTGCGGGTTTTCGCAGCGGTGGCCGTAGCGCACGCCGTCATAACGGGACAGGTTAGTGGAGGCCTCCGCAGGAGCGATCACGTAGTAGCAGGGGATCGACAGGTGGCTGTGGGGCAAGCTGATCTCTTTCAGTATGGCGCCCTGTTTTTCAAACTCTGCCAGCGCATCGCGCACTTTCGTGGCGATCTCGTCGGACAGGCCTTCGGCGAAGAATTCTTTCGGTACCCCGATGACCTTGCCTTCCAGCGAGTCATTCAGTGTGGCGCTGTAGTCGGGAATGTCGCGCTTGAGGCTGGTGCTGTCTTTCTCATCAAAACCCGCCATCGCTTGCAGTAAGAGGGCAGAGTCTTCCGCCGTGCGAGTCATGGGGCCGGCCTGATCCAGGCTGGAGGCAAAGGCGATCATACCGTAGCGCGACACCAGACCATACGTGGGTTTCAAGCCGGTCAGGTTGCACAGCGCGGCAGGTTGGCGAATCGAGCCACCGGTATCGGTGCCGGTGGAAGCGGGTGCCAACCCGGCAGCGACGGCTGCGGCGGAACCGCCAGATGAGCCGCCGGGAACACAGTCAGTATTCCAGGGGTTGCGCACCGGGCCGTACCAGGAGGTTTCATTGGAGGAGCCCATGGCGAACTCGTCCATATTGGTTTTGCCCAGCGTGACCATGCCGGCATGGGCGATTTTTTCGACAATGGTCGCGTTGTAAGGCGCGATAAAGTTATCCAGCATCTTCGAGGCGCAGCTGGTGCGAACGCCTGCGGTGCAAAAGATATCCTTGTGGGCCAGCGGGATGCCGTCCAATACGGAGGCCTTGCCATTGGCACGACGGGCATCGGCGGCTTTGGCCTGGGCGATGGCCTGTTCTTCCATCACCGTGATGTAGGCGTTAACCGTCGGGTTGTGCTCGTTGATCCGCGCCAGAAAGTGGCGGGTCAGCTCTTCGCTGGAAAACTGGCCGCTGTCCAGTCCGTCCGCGAGCTCGCGTAGGGTTTTGCTGTGCATGAATTCGTTGCTCGTCAAAGTGGGGTCGGATAGGAGGGTTTATTCAATCACCTTGGGTACCAGGAACAGGCCGTCTTCCGTCTGTGGTGCAATCGCCATAAAGGTGTCGCGCTGGTTTGGCTCGGTAACAGCGTCCGGGCGCAGGCGCTGGGTGGCATCGTGGGGATTAGCCATGGGGGCAACGCTGCTGGTATCCACAGCCTGCATCTGATCAACCATGCCGAGAATGTCGCTCAAACGGCTCGCCACCTCGTCGATCTGGTCCGGGGCGATGCGAATACGCGCCAGATGCGCGATTTTTTCAATCTCTGAAGGGCCAACGGCCATGAGTCACCTGCTTTTGCGTATGTGGTTACTTGCAATGTGTAACGTTCTGACTGAGGACATCTGTCAGAAAGCTGACAACTTCGGGATTCTGAGTCTGATTAGGGAGAGCGGCCGCTATGGCCTCGGAGCCCGTTTATCAGGGCAGGTAAACTTATCATATTTGCGCCTTGCCCTGAATCCCCGGCGTTGATAGAGTTGCAGGGATTTATGGCAGCTGCACTTAAAATAATAGAAAATAGCGGCTTTCCGCTGCCATCCGGCAGTCGTAACAAGGGTCCGTTCAGGGCCGTACAGGTGAATTGCACAGATGTTCAAACGAATTCGTGGTCTTTTCTCAAACGACCTTTCTATCGATTTGGGAACTGCCAACACGCTGATTTATGTTCGTGATCAGGGTGTCGTACTGGATGAGCCGTCGGTGGTGGCCATTCGGGTTCACAATGGCCAAAAAACCGTTGAAGCAGTGGGTACCGAAGCCAAGCGTATGTTGGGACGGACCCCCGGTAATATCACGGCCATTCGTCCCCTGAAGGACGGTGTTATCGCCGACTTTCAGGTAACGGAAAAAATGCTCCAGCACTTTATTGCCAAAGTGCACCAGAACAGCATTATCCGCCCCAGCCCGCGCGTGTTGGTGTGCGTGCCGTGTAAATCCACTCAGGTTGAGCGCCGCGCGATTCGTGAATCTGCGCTGAGCGCCGGTGCCCGCGAAGTACGCTTGATCGAGGAGCCGATGGCTGCTGCGATTGGTGCGGGACTGAATGTGGAAGAAGCAGCTGGCTCAATGGTTGTGGATATCGGTGGTGGTACCACTGAAATCGCGATCATCTCGTTGAACGGTGTGGTGTACTCCGATTCCGTGCGCGTGGGTGGTGATCGCTTTGACGAGGCTATCGTAACCCATGTCCGTCGCACTTACGGCAGCTTGATCGGTGATGCGACGGCCGAGCGCATCAAGCAGGAAATTGGCTGCGCGTACCCGCTGGAAGAAGTACGCGAAATCGATGTTCGTGGCCGCAATCTGGCTGAGGGTATCCCGCGCCGCTTTACCCTTAACAGCAATGAAATTCTTGAAGCGCTGCAGGAGCCCCTGTCGGTTATCGTGCAGGCGGTAAAACGAGCGCTGGAACAGTCGCCGCCGGAACTGGCGGCTGATATTGCCGAAACCGGTATTGTGTTGACCGGTGGTGGTGCTCTGCTGCGCGGTATTGATCAGCTGATCGCTGACGAGAGCGCGTTGCCGGTTATAGTGGCAGAAGACCCGCTCACTTGCGTTGCTCGCGGTGGTGGTCGCGCCATGGAAATCATGGAAAAGCATCGCCTGGATATGCTGTCGACAGAGTAACCTGGCACCGGGCATGCCCGGGCAAACCCTGGCTAAGGGAGCGACGCTATCAAACCGATCTTTTCGTCCGGTTCGTCATCAGCAGGCCTGCGCCTGCTGGTGCTCAGCCTGATCGCGCTGCTGTTGGTTCAGGCTGCGCGCAGCGGCTGGCTGGATAAGCCACTCACTTATCTGGGCAGCATTTCTCTACCCGTCTATAAACTCACTGAATTACCCTCCGAAATCGGCCGCAGCCTGGAAGGCTTGTTTACCGGTCGGGAAAGCCTGCGCGAGGAAAATGCCCGTCTGCGCGCAGAGGCCTTAGTGCTTCACGCCAAAACTCAAAAGCTTGCGTCCTTGCGCGCTGAAAACCTGCGCCTGCGTGAACTGCTCAACTCGGCCAGCCACAAGGAAGAAAGCGTGGTGGTGGCGGAAGTGGTGGGATTGGCCGCCGACCCGGCGCACCATGTGTTTATTGTGGATAAGGGAACCGCCGACGGTATCGAAGAAGGCCAGGCCGTGATCGATGCCGATGGATTGGTCGGCCAAGTGATTGACGTGGCCTACAACCACAGCCGGGTCATGATGATTACCGATGTCACCCATGCACTCTCGGTTCAGGTGAACCGCAATGGGGTGCGTGCCATCGTAGAAGGCTCAGGCTTGATTGACCTGCTTGAATTAAGCCACGTGGCCGCGACCACTGATATTCAGGTGGGGGACTTGTTGGTCAGCTCAGGTCTGGGTGGTCGATTTCCTGCGGGCTACCCGGTCGCTCGCGTGTCTGAAGTGACGGTTGATCCGGGGGAGCCCTTTGCGACGGTGAGAGCCCGGCCTCTGGCTCAGCTCGATAAGGCCCAGTTTGTGCTGCTGGTCTTCAGTCGCTCGGTGGAGGGTAGTGATGGATGATCATGCCCACAGCTTTTGGGTCATCCTGCTGACGCTATTCGTCGCGCTCGCATTGAGCGTATACCCGCTGCCTGTTTGGCTGCGTTGGTTCCGTCCAGACTGGATGGTTATTGTCATCTGTTTCTGGGTGTTGTTTATGCCGCATCGTGTCGGCGTGGGTTGGGCCTGGATTGCGGGATTATTGATGGACATCCTCCACGGCGCCCACCTAGGGCAGCATGCCTTCGCCTTGGCTGTGGTTGCTTACTTTGTGCATGTGTCGCATCAGCGGGTGCGGATGTACGGTTATCGCAAACAAGCGGTGTTTGTTTTCTCCATGGTCATTATTCATCTGCTGCTGGGGCAGTGGGTACAAAACCTGATGGGGGTTGCCGATACCAGCCTGCTGGTTTTGGCGCAGGCCTTTGTCAGTGCCCTGGTCTGGCCCATCGCCCACGTGACCATGACCTACCTCTGCTACCGTTTTGTTGTGACATGAGTACGTTGATTCTTGCATCACAATCGCCTCGACGCCGCGAATTGTTAGCCAGTCTTGGTGTTGAGTTTTCCGTGGTTGTTGCCGATATCGACGAAACACCGGTGGCGGGGGAAGCGCCGACTGATTGTGTGGCGCGACTGGCGCAGGGCAAAGTCGAGGCGGTGTGGCAGCGGCTTGTCGGTGACCACAGTGAGGGGGCTGCGCAAAATCCAGTAGTACTGGGCTCCGACACCCTGGTCGTGATTGATCAGCAGATCTTGGGCAAGCCGCGCGATCGAGCGGACGCCGCGCAGATGCTTGCCCAGCTCAGTGGACGTGAACATCAGGTGCTCACGGCGGTGGCCATGCGCGATGCGAAGCGACAGAAATGCATAGTTCAGACGAGTGCAGTGAGCTTTGCTAAACTGTCGAAGCAGGAAATCCAGCGCTATATTGCCACGGGAGAGCCCGACGATAAGGCTGGAAGCTACGCAATTCAGGGGCAGGCCGCAGCCTTTGTGGTATCCCTCAACGGCAGTTTCAGCGGTGTCGTTGGCTTGCCGCTATACGAAACACGACAGCTATTGCTCGACTTTGGAATTCAGACAGCCCTATGAGTGAAGAAATCCTGATCAATGTGACCCCGATGGAGACGCGGGTGGCGGTAGTGGAAAATGGGGTTCTTCAGGAAATCTATATTGAACGTGCTCGGGCCAAGGGCATTGTCGGCAATATCTATCAAGGCAAAGTGGTTCGCGTGTTGCCAGGAATGCAGGCCGCTTTTGTCGACGTTGGTCTGGATAAGGCCCCCTTTATTCACGCCTCGGATATTGCCGCGCTAAAACCTGCGGCGAATGGTGAATTACCGGAAATCCGTACGGCGGTTCGCGAGGGGCAGGCGTTGACGGTGCAGGTTATCAAGGACCCGATTGGGACCAAAGGGGCGCGTTTGACCACCCACCTTTCAGTGTCGTCGCGTTATCTGGTCTATATGCCGGAGACTGACCATATTGGTGTATCGCACCGCATTGATGACGAGGCAGAGCGCAATCGGCTAAAGGCACTGGTAGAAAGCAGCGCCGGTGACGAGGAGGGCACGCGCGGCGGCTATATTATTCGAACCGCCGCAGAGGGTTGCGGAGACGATGAGATCACCGCTGACACCCGTTTTCTAAAACGGTTGTGGCAAGCTGTGGATCGGCGGC
>JBFKXO010000136.1:0-5836 GCA_041638115.1 Litorivivens sp.
CAATACCGCCCCGGTGGGTCATGCAGGTCAGGGACTCGATGGCTGTCTGCAGCAACTTGTGGCTTGGCTGGCCCTGCATATGGGCAATAAGGCCAAAGCCGCAGTTGTCACGCACATCCTCAGGTCTGTACAGGCCTGTACTCATAAATCGACTCTCGCAAAAAAACTTAGAAAATCAGAAAGATAGCTATAGCAGTCGCAGTCCGGCGCCCGCAGACACCGGAAAAAAGGAGGAACATTCTACACGCCTGGCGCATAAGCGACAAATTTGCCCACAAAATAGGCACTATAAGAAGCTATTTTCCCAGCTAAAACAATCACCTAAGGACGTGCACTCAAGCTCTCAAGGCGGCGACCAGAGCCTCCTGAGAAACATCCTCGGTCACCACGGCCTCACCAATGCTCGAAAGCAACACCAGCCGCAACCGGCCATCAAGCACCTTTTTGTCGCGCGCCATTAACGTCAGAAACTGCTCTGCACTCATCTCTTCGGGAGCGGCCACCGGTAAGTTCGCCTGCTGCAACAGCTTTTTCAGACGAGCCACCTCCTCGGGTGCAATCCAGCCAAGGTCTGCCGACAATCGTGCAGCAATCACCATGCCCGCTGCCACAGCCTCGCCATGCAACCAGCTGCCGTAACCGGTAGCCGTTTCGATGGCGTGGCCAAAGGTGTGCCCCAGATTGAGAATGGCGCGTCGTCCGCCCTCGCGCTCGTCCTCGGCGACAACGCGAGCCTTGTTTTCGCACGAGCGCAAAATCGCTTCGGCCAGCAACTCCGGATCGCGTGCCAGCAGGCCGGACCAGTGGGCCTCCAGCCACTCATAGAAGGGAACATCGGCGATCAAACCGTATTTCACCACCTCCGCCAGACCAGCGGCAAATTCACGCGACGGGAGCGAGACCAGGGTGTTCGTGTCGATGATGACGCATTCGGGCTGATAAAAAGCCCCAATCATATTTTTGCCCAGGGCGTGATTGACGCCGGTTTTGCCGCCCACCGACGAATCCACCATCGACAACAGGGTGGTCGGCAACTGGATAAAGGGCACGCCGCGCTGATAGCTGGCCGCTGCAAATCCGGTCATATCACCGACCACACCCCCGCCCAGCGCAATTAATGTGGTTTTACGTGTGTGGTTGTCTTCCAGCAAGCGATCATAAATACGGTTGAGGTATTCCAGCGTTTTAAATTGCTCGCCGTCAGGCAAACTCACCACACTGACTTTCTTGCCTGCCAAACGGTCCAGCACGGTCTCCAGATAGAGGGGCGCAATAGTCTCATTGGTCACGACGCAGGCTTGGGAGCCGCGCACAAACGACGGCCAGTCATTGTCAGTCAGGAGCTTGGGAGCGATGCGGATCGGATAGCTCCGCTCGCCCAGATCCAGGGTAAGTTCTCGCATGGGGGAAATATCTGCCGGGAAAAGCCGGTATTATAGCGTTTTCCGGGGTTTTCAGGCCAGCAGCTGGCGCTTGAGATCCAAAGCCACCGCCCGCGGGGTGCGGCCGTCGGTGTCGATAATAATATGGGCGACTTCCCGGTACAGGGGGTCGCGCACCGCCATCAGCTCTTCCAATACCTTGCGCGGATTGGCGTTCTGCAACAGCGGCCGCTTTTTGTCTTTGGCGGTACGACGCACCTGCTCGTCGATAGAGGCGTAAAGATAGATCACCGTACCGCGCGCCATCAGTTCCCGATTTTGCGCACGCCCGACCACACCGCCGCCGGTCGACACCAGCACACCCTCCAGGCCGGAGAGTTCTTCGATCATCGCGGTTTCGCGATCGCGAAAACCGGCCTCGCCTTCCTTGTCAAAAATCCAGGGAATATCGACACCGCTGCGCTCTTCGATTTCGCGGTCAGCGTCTCGGAAATCCAGATGGAGGTCGTCGGCCAACAGCCGACCAATTGTGCTCTTGCCGGCCCCCATAGGACCGACAAGGAACACGCGTTGATGCTTCATAGTTTATTCGACGAGGGTATCAGCCAAAATGCGCGGCGTGATAAAAATCAGCAGCTCGGATTTATCCTGCTCAACCTGGGTGCGCTTGAACAGGCGGCCAATATAGGGGATATCGCCAAAGAACGGAACCTTGGTGGTGGATTCGATATCGGTCGTCTCGTAAACACCGCCAAGCACCACTGTCTCACCATTGCCAACCAACACCTTGGTTTTCAGCTCGGTGGTGTCGATGGTCGGGACCTGACCGCCCAGACCGGTTGCGATAACCAGCTGACCCACAGTGTCCTGATTGATCAGCAGATCCAGCAGGATGCGATCGTCCGGGGTAATGATCGGTGTGACGTCCAGGCTCAGAACCGCCTCTTTAAAGGCAATCGTAGTCTCACCGTTAGAGGCTGACTGCGGGTAGGGAATCTCGGTACCGGCCTTGATAATGGCCGGCTCTTTATCGCCGGTAATCACCTTGGGCTGAGACACGATTTCGCCACGACCTTTGGATTCCAGCGCTGACAGCTCCAGGTTCAGATACACATCGTCGCCGATAAAGCCCAGCGCAAAGGAGCCTGCCGCACCGGCTACCCCGAGATCAGAAATCATACCGGGCACCACTTCAAACGACGGGTTGCCGGCATTGATTGCATCAATCAGGTTATTGGTAGTTTCGTTGTTTTCTTCAATCGTGCCATTGGCCGAGACAATGTTATCAGAGTTGACCTTCGTGTAAGCACCGCCCCAACGCACACCCAGGCTTTGATCAAAGTCGGAGTTGGCGCGCACGATACGCGCTTCAATCTGTACCTGGCGAATGGGCACATCGACCTGTTTGATCAGGCGGCGTATCTCATCGAGTTTTTCGGAAGTTTCCGTGATCAACAGGGAGTTGGTACGCGCTTCCAGCACCACGCGACCGCGCTCGGACAGAATGTCTTCGCCTTCATCGTCGTCACCGCCCCGATCGCGATTGGTGCGACGCTGGAACAGCGTCATCAGATCCTTGGCGTCCGCATAGCGGATACGGATAAATTCGCTGCGCAGCGGCGCCAATTCCCGCACTTGTTTCTGGGCTTCGATTTCCTGACGCTCACGCTCGGCAATTTCAGCCGCCGGCGCCACCATCAACACGTTGCCCACCAAGCGCTTGTCCAGGCCCTTGGTCTTCAATACCAGCTCCAGCGCCTGATCCCAAGGTACGTTTTTCAGGCGCAGGGTTATATTACCGGTAACGGTGTCGCTGGCTACGAGGTTGAGTTCAGTAAAATCCGCAATCAGCTGCAGCACCGCGCGCACTTCAATATCCTGGAAGTTGAGCGACAGCTTCTCGCCCACATAGGCAAATTCCTTGCGACGCTCCTCCACTTCAGCTTGCGTCAGCGGCTTCACGCTCACCACGTATTGGTTGTCTGTTTGATAGGCCAGGTAGTCGTAATCACCAGAGGACTTGATCTCAAAGCGCGTGCCTTTGGCGGTGCGAGTGGCGTCGATCAATTGCACGGGCGTGGCGAAATCCCCCACGTCATAACGGCGGCGCAATTGGTCAGGCAGAGATACGTCAGCAAATTCAACAAAGATTTTGGTGCCTTGCTCATAGACGTTGATATCGGCTTTGGGATCTTTCAGGCTAAGCACCAGCATGCCTTCGCCGTTCTCGCCGCGTTTGAAGTCCATATCGGAAATGCCGTTACCGGCTGCAGTTTCCACTTTCTGTTGACCACCGGAAACCTGCTGCAGTGTGCTGGCGGTCTGTTTCAGGTAATCGGAAGAAATTTCGCCGACCTCGACGACCAGATCATTACCTTCAACCCGCGTCAGGTAGGGCGCAAGCTCCACCAGATTCAACACCAGACGGGTACGGCCATTGCCTTCAAGCACGATGGCGCTGCTGGCATTGCCGTAAGACAGCGGATATTTTTTCTGCTTCAGTGCGCTGGAAACATTGGGCAGATCCAGTGCAATGCGAGCGGGCTTTTCAATGGTGTAGCCTTTGGGCTCCGGCGGCTGCGAGTCAAAGGTCAGACGCGCTTCAAAGCGCCCACCCTGCAAAGATGAAAACTGGATATCTTTCAGCTCACTCGCAAAGAGCGGATGAGAGAGGATCAAGCAGACCACCCAAAGCAGGTACCGCTGCAGATTACGTGGCTTAATGATGTTCATGACTTCTCCGCTCGCTTAACCGTCGCTCGTTTTTATTTCCAGGGTTCGTGGTCGTTCAATCCAACCGTCTGCGCCATCAGAGACAATCTCGATGATCAACACATTGGTTTCGTTCGACTCAACAATTCTGCCGTGATTGCGGCCCAGGTAGTTGCCGCGTTTAACTCTGTGTACGCTGTTTTCGCTGTCTTTAACCAGGGCCCAACGCACGCCGTCCAATTCCAGGGACCCGACCATGCGCAGTGAATCCAGACTGAATTGCTCCAGGAACTCCTGCTTGCGGTTGAAGTCCGGCTTGACGGCAGCATTGCCCGACAGTCGAGCCACTTGCTTGGCTTCAACCGGTCGAATAAAGGGGCTGCGCATACCCGAGGCACTGTAGTTAAAGGCCTTGTAAGCCTTGAATGGCGGAATCGGGGGGATCTGGCCTACCGGGCGCGATTTCACTTCCGCCATATAGGTATCGATATCTTCATAGGCAGTGTTAGCGCCGCAGCCTGCCAACACCAACGCAACCATTGCGACGAATCCAAGAGTTCTCATCAGCCAGCCTCCGGATCGCGATAGCGATAGGTTTTGGCAGTGATGGACATACTGAGATCAATATCCCCTTTCGCATCGCTGATCTTAAAATCGTGCAGGGTAACAATTCGCGGCAAACTGGCGATGCCGCTCACAAATGCTGCGAGGTCATGATACGGACCTTTCACTTCAATACTGATCGGCAGCTCGATATAAAACTCTTTCTTTACTTCCGGCTGCAGTTTGATTGAGGTAATTTCCAAACCGTTGGAAACCCCCTCTTCGGTAATATCCTCCAGCAGACCCGGCACTTCAGTATCCGTCGGCAATTGGCTCAGCAACGCACCGAAGGTTTCTTCCATCTCGATCATCTGCTTGCGATACGCTGCAAGGTTCGCCGCCTTAAAGGCCTTGCGTTTAAACTCCTCGCGCAGCTCCTGCTCCTTGGCAGTGACCTGAGCCAACTCCACGCGCAGCGGAGCCACCAACTGGAAGTAGCCACCGACCACCACGCCAATAAATACCACAGCCCAGATAATGGCTTTCGCCAGTATCGGCCAGGTACCGATAGACTCGAAGTCCAGATTGTTGACATCCAGTTCCTTCAGGTCTTTGATTGCATCTTGAAAAGCCAAGGTTATTTCTCCTTACCTTTCTCTTCCTCGTCCGGCGAGGTGATCGTGAAGGAAAGTTCAAACTGGCTTCC
This sequence comes from Litorivivens sp., assembly GCA_041638115.1. Taxonomy (GTDB): domain Bacteria; phylum Pseudomonadota; class Gammaproteobacteria; order Pseudomonadales; family Spongiibacteraceae; genus Litorivivens. The sequence continues at coordinate 5,344 of JBFKXO010000136.1, forward strand.
CTGCTCGCCATAATCCGGCGCAGCCCTTACCGAAGTCAGGTTGGGGTCCTTGAACCATTCGGAACCATCGATGCGGCGCATCAGGCTGGACACCCGATTGTTGGACTCGGCTTTCCCGGTCACCTGAATACGATCGTTTTTTCGAGTCATTGTCTGAAAGTAAGCACCATCGGGCATGGTACGAACCACTTCATCGAAAATGCGCACAATGACCGGACGCTTACCCTGCAAGCCCTGAATAATTTCCATCCGCTCAAGCAATTCCGCCCGGCGTTTTTCCAATTCGCGTATTTCTTTCACCTGCCGGTCAAGCTCGGCAATGTGCTGTTTCAGATAATCGTTGCGCCCGTTTTGATGCTCGATCTGACCACTGACGATCTGGTCGGCTACCAGCACAATGATGGCGCCCAGCAACGCCATACCGCCAAGTATGACCAAGAACTGTCTTTGCAGCGCCGCGCGCCGCTCGGCACGCCAGGGGAGGAGGTTAATA
>JBFKXO010000137.1:0-5826 GCA_041638115.1 Litorivivens sp.
CCTTGGGGCCATCCTCCAGGGAATAGGTACCGGCAATATGCGGCTTGAGCTTGCCCGCCTGCAGCCACTCAAACAGCGCAAACAGATCCTTGATATTGTTGTCCGGCTCGCGCTTCACGTAGTCACCCCAGAACACGCCGCAGATGGAGCTGCCTTTCAGCAGCGTCAGGTTCAGCGGAATCTTCGGGATTTCACCATTGGCAAAACCAATCACCAGAAAACGACCGCGCCAGCCGGTGGAACGCAGGGCAATTTCACTGAAAGGCCCACCGACTGGGTCGTAGACCACATCCACACCCTTGCCGCCAGTCAGCTCTTTCAGGCGGGCTTTCATGTCTTCGCTTTCGTAATTGAGCAGTTCGTCGGCGCCGTGCTCTTTACAGACCGCGAGCTTTTCCGCCGTTGAGGCGGCTGCAATAACACGAGCACCCAGAGCTTTACCAATTTCGATGGCGGCCAATCCCACGCCACCAGAGGCACCCAGCACCAGCAGGGTTTCGCCCTCTTTCAATTCACCGCGATCCACCAGCGCGTGGTAGGAGGTGGCGTAGGTCATCACAAAGGCAGACGCAGTGACAAAGTCCATTTCATCGGGCATCGGAATAACCGCGGCAGCATCGGCCAGTACCTGCTCGGCAAAAGCGCCCCAACCGGTAAAGGCAATCACCCGGTCACCCGGCTTCACGTGCTTCACTCCCTCGCCAACGCTTTTCACTACACCGGAACATTCACCACCGGCAGAGAACGGCAGCTCAGGTTTGAACTGATACAGATTCTGGATAATCAGCGTGTCAGGAAAATTTACCGCCGCTGCTTTAACGTCCAGTACGACCTGACCTTTGCCGGGTTCCAGATCAGCCACGTCTTCTACGACCAGTGTTTCGGGCAGACCGTGTTGTTTGCATAGCAATGCTTTCATATTGGCTCCAAAATTTATCCAATCCTGCCGTCATTGCGAGGAGGAACGACGAAGCAATCTGCTGGTTCTGGCACGACATTAAAAAGATTGCTTCGCGCTCCTCGCAATGACGGGGAGGCTAATGATTCAACCCATCGGGCTCGTTGGTTTACGACCTTCGAGAATATCGTTCATACGCAATTCAACGCTCTTGCGCGCCCCCTTGTGCGGCATGATGTAAAACTGTTCGCTTTTCACACCGTCCAGCGTAATGCGCGCAACGTCTTCGGCACTCAGCTTTCCTGCTTCGATGGCCGCTTTAACAAATTCCGCATAGGCGGCGCCATCGGGATTGCTGTCACTCAACTCCGCCGGGCGATTGCGCTCGGATTCCGCAATACCGGTTTTAAAAAACGCCGGGCACAAAACGGAAACGCCAATGTCGGCATTGGCGACCTGAAGATCGTGGTAGAGGCATTCAGACAGGGTCACCACACTGTGCTTGGATACACAGTACACCCCGGAGCCCGGCACTGAAGTCAGCCCCGCCAGTGACGCCGTGCTCACCACATGACCCGCCTCGCCCTGCTCCAGCATGCGCGGGACAAAAGCCTGAATGCCGTGCACCACACCCATCACGTTCACGCCCATAACCCATTCCCACTCAGCGGCGGTGCTGCTCCACACCGGGCCGGAGGCGGCAACACCAGCATTGTTAAACAGAAGATGGGCTTTGCCGAAGCTGCTGTACGTTAGCTCCGCCAGTGCGTCCAGTTCTTCGCGCTTGGTAACGTCCGTGCGACGCAGAACGGATTCCGCGTCACCCAGCAGAGAGCGGGTTTCTTCCAGGCCTTTTTCATCCACGTCCGCCAGCACCAGTTTCATGCCTTCCGCGGCGCAAAGTTTCGCCAGTTCACGGCCGAGACCGCTGCCGGCACCGGTAATAATCGCTACGCGATCTTTCAAGGTTTCCATAGGCGCCTCGCTTATGCTGTCAGATAACCGCCATCAACATTCAACGCCGCACCCGTGGTGTAGCTCGACGCTGACGAGGCCAGGTACAACACCGCACCGGCCATTTCATCCGGATGCGCCACGCGCTTCATCGGCACGTGCTGCATGGCGTGCTCACGAATCTCGTCATTGTTCACCAGCGCCGACGCGAATTTGGTATCGGTCATACCGGGCAACAGGGCGTTGACGCGCACACCCATCGGCGCACACTCTTTCGCAAAAGCTTTGGTCATCGAGATTACGGCAGCCTTGGTGACCGAGTAGATGCCCTGCATATCGCCGGGAATCACGCCATTTACAGACGCCACATTCACAATGCTGCCACCGCCCTTGGCCGCCATCAGCTTGGCGCCTTCCTGACACATGACGAAGTAGCCGCGAATGTTCACGTCCACGGTCTTCTGGAACATGGAAATCGGCGTTTCCGTGATATGGCCAAAGTGGGGGTTGGTCGCGGCATTGTTGACCAGAATATCCAGTTGGCCGTGCTCGGATTTGATGTGGTTGAACATATTCTCGATCTGCTCCAGCTCGCCAATATGACAGGCCACGGCTTCCGCCTTGCCGCCGGCCTCGCGTATGGACGCGGCCACCGCTTCGCAGCCATCGATCTTCCGGCTCGACACAATCACCGAAGCGCCGTGCTCGGCCAACAGACGGGCGATGGACTCACCGATACCCCGGCTGGCTCCCGTTACCAGCGCTACCTTGCCACTCAGATCAAAAGACGTAGATCGTTCCATGCGGACTCCCTCAAACGGTTATTTTGGACTTGCCAGCAGCTTAGACAGGCCCTTACTATTATTCCAATCAATTAGAGTTATCGCTTAGTATTAATCTCATGCATACATTCTGATGCACATCAACAGAGTAGACCTGAATCTGCTGGTTGTCTTTGACGCCATCTACAGTGAAGGCGGCATTACTCGCGCTGCGGACAAACTCCACCTCACCCAGCCCGCCGTCAGTCACGCCCTCGGCCGGCTGCGCGACCTGTTCGACGACCCGCTATTTGAGCGAGATGGGCGCCTGATGATGCCCACCCCCAAGGCCCGCAGCCTGATTGGCACCGTGCGCCGGTCCCTGCGCGAGCTGCAGATCATGTTTAACGATATTGAGCGCTTCGATCCTGCCACCAGCGAGCGCAGTTTCACGGTGGGGATGCGAGATTTGCTGGAAGTGAGCGTGCTGCCCGTACTGGCCCAGCGCATGGCCAAAACCGCGCCGGAATTAAAACTGGCGTCGGTGCGTCTGGACCGGCCCAATCTGGAAGCCGAACTGGCGACGGGTGTGCTGGATGCCGCAATTGATGTTTTGCGGCCGGTCTCTGACGATATCGCCTATCAACGCATCGCCCAGGACAGCATGGTGGTGCTAGCCCGCCCCCACCATCGGGTAGTGAGCCAGGGGCTAACGCTGGAAGATTATCTGGAGCAAGACCATATCCAACTCAGCTCACGCCGCTCCGGCCAAAGCTTTGAAGATTTGGAACTGAGCCGTCTCGGCATACAACGCCGCATTCAACTGCGCTGTCAGAATGCCTTTGCGGCCTTGAGAATCGTGAGCGAAACCGATGCCCTGCTCACCCTGGCAGAAAACTACGCTCGGGAGCTGGCCCCTCAATTTGGGTTAAAAGTGCTTCCACTGCCCTTTAAAACCACGCCCTTTGACGCCTATCTTTACTGGCATAAAAACGTGGATAACGACCCGTCAAATCGTTGGCTGCGGGAACAGATTCAAGCGCTGATTCGCTAGGCGTGGATATCCGCCAGATAGTCAAGCAATAGCCGGTTCACCTCATCGGATTTCTCCAACTGTACCAGATGTCCGGCACCGGGAATCATCTCTACCCGCTTGAGATTCGGAAACTGGGCGCGCATCAAACTGATCGGATCGTCACCGTGAAAGCCTTCCAGATCCACATCGAATTCGCTGCCGAGAAAATACGCCGGCACCTGCGTCTGCTTTCCCTCCAGCGCCTTGCGCTCCTGCCATTTGATATCCATCGAACGGTACCAGTTCAGACCACCGGTAAAACCGGTGCGGGCATATTCGCTGTGGAAAAACTCGAACTCCAGCTCACTCAACCAGGGCCAGGGCAGCGGCGGTGCCGCGTCCATCGCCTCTATATACGTGGCAGAAACAGGGTGCTTCCAGGTCGCAAAGTAGTCCCCTTCCCCGCTTAAGGCCCAGAACACCTTCTGCAGAAATTCGCGAGGCGCCGCCGCCAGATCCCGGTCTGCCGGGCCTACCTCACGGAAGTAATTGATATGCAGAAAGTGGTCCTTGCCCATCTCCGCGTATTCGGTCAGCGGCGGGGTATCCGGGTTATGGGGAGCGGCCGGGTTTTCCAGCCCGATCACCGCCCTCACCCGCTCGGGGTGGAGGTGAGCAAGGTCATAAATGGCAAAAGCACCAAAATCGAGGCCACAGAACACGGCTTGGTCTATACCCAGATAATCGAGCAAGGCCAACAGGTCTCCGGTGATGGCAGCAATGGAATAAGCCTCTTTCCCGGCAGGCGCCTCTGTCTGGCCCATACCGCGCATATCCGGGGCAATCACCCGGTAGCCGGCCTGACTCAAGGCGCTGATCTGGCGGTGCCAACTGAACCAGAGATGGGGAAAGCCATGACAAAGCAAAACGGGCGGGCCCTCGCCGGATTCTACCCAGTGGGTGTGAATACCGTTGAGGGTGGCGTGATGGTGGGTCAGGGACATGAGTTTCTCCTTTTTTTACAGGCTAGGGTTTTGTGCCGATGGCGTCTATGAATCCTCGTTCATCTACCCTCACCCAGCCTTGCCGTTGACGTTAACGTAAACTTGACGCTAGAATCCTGACATCACCAAAACGGGGCCGTGTTGTGAGCGCGACAAGCACCAAAAGCCGCACCTACTCTATTTCGCAATTGGCGGAAGAGTTCGCCATTACCACCCGAGCCATCCGTTTTTACGAAGAAAAAGGTCTGCTGCAACCCAAGCGCAATGGCCAGACCCGCATTTACAGCGCGGCCGACCGGGTCAAGCTGATTCTGATTCTGCGCGGCAAGCGCCTTGGCCTGTCGCTGGAGGAAAGTAAGGACATCATCGAGATGTACCATCCGGATCAGGACAACAGCCACCAGCTGCAAACCCTGATCGACAAGATTCGCGAAAAACGCGAACAACTCAAAGCACAACTAGATGACTTGCGCACCATGATGCGCGAGCTGGATGAAGCCGAGGCGCGCTGCGCCGATGCACTGACAGTAATGAAAGACGTTACGACATCCTGAACCTAACTAAAGAGCGATTTTCGGAAGGGCAAACCATGAACACACCATACCCCACACTCAATTTCGGCCTCGGCGAAGAGATCGACATGCTGCGCGATATGACCTGGAATATGGTTCAGTCCGAGCTGGCGCCGCGCGCAGAAGCCATTGATCGCGACAACCAGTTCCCTATGGACATGTGGAAAAAGTTCGGCGATCTCGGCCTGCTCGGCATCACCGTCAGCGAGGAATACGGCGGCAGCAATATGGGCTACCTCGCCCACTGTGTGGCGATGGAAGAAATCAGCCGCGCCTCAGCCTCAGTCGGTTTGTCCTACGGCGCACACTCCAATCTGTGTGTGAATCAGATTTTCAAAAATGGCAACGACGAACAGCGTCGTAAATATCTGCCCAAACTCTGCAGCGGCGAGCATATCGGCGCACTGGCCATGTCAGAGCCGAATGCAGGCTCCGATGTGGTCAGCATGAAACTGCGCGCCGAGAAAAAAGGCGACCGCTACGTTCTTAACGGTAACAAGATGTGGATCACCAACGGTCCGGATGCCCACGTCTATGTGATTTACGCCAAAACCGATATCGACGCGGGACCGCGCGGTATGACTGCCTTTATCGTCGAACGTGATTTCCCCGGCTTCTCCCG
>JBFKXO010000138.1:0-5808 GCA_041638115.1 Litorivivens sp.
CGGAAAACCCTCACCCCAACCCTCTCCCTGCGGGAGAGGGGTGGGGTGAGGGGAAGAGATTATTATGCTGATTATCCCCGCAATTGATTTAAAAGACGGCCAGTGTGTACGCCTGAAACAGGGCGTTATGGATGACTCCACTGTATACGGCAACGATCCTGTCGAGATGGCTGCCCGCTGGGTCGACACCGGCTGCCGCCGTCTGCACCTGGTTGATCTCAATGGCGCCTTTGACGGCGAGCCCGTGAATGGCGAAGCGGTCACCAGCATTGCCAAGGCCTACCCGAACCTGCCAATTCAGATCGGCGGTGGTATTCGGTCTCTGCATACCATTGAGAAATATCTGGCTGCGGGTGTGAGCTACGTGATCATCGGCACTAAAGCGGTGAAAGAGCCGAAGTTTGTCACCGAGGCCTGCAGAGAATTTGAAGGTCATGTGATTGTTGGGCTCGATGCCAAAGACGGTCGCGTTGCCACCGATGGCTGGGCGGAAGTGTCGGATGTGCTGGCTACCGAGCTGGCCAAGCGGTTTGAGCAGGACGGTGTGTCATCTATCGTCTACACCGACATTGCCCGCGACGGCATGATGCAGGGTGTGAATGTGGAGCAAACGCTTGCGATGGCGCAGGCCTCTTCGATTCCGGTCATTGCTTCCGGCGGCATTACCAATATGGACGACATTCGCGCTTTGAAAGAGGTGGCGGACAAGGGCATTCTCGGCGCTATTACCGGCCGCGCAATTTATGAAGGCACACTCGATGTGGCCGAAGCCCAGCAATATTGTGATCAGTAACGGGTAGCGATTTATGGCACTGGCAAAACGCATTATCCCCTGTCTCGACGTGGACAATGGCCGCGTAGTGAAAGGCGTAAATTTCGTGGATATTCGCGATGCCGGTGATCCGGTGGAGATCGCCCGCCGCTACAACGATCAGGGCGCTGACGAAATTACCTTCCTCGATATCACTGCTACCCATGAAGAGCGCGACACCACTGTGCACACGGTGGAGCAGATCGCCAGTGAAGTGTTTATTCCGCTGACCGTAGGCGGCGGGATTCGTGAATTGAAAGATATTCGCAATATGCTCAACGCCGGTGCCGACAAAGTGGGCATCAACTCGGCCGCGATTAAAAACCCGGAATTTGTTAAAGCCGCGGCCGACAAGTTTGGTTCTCAATGCATTGTCATTGCGATCGATGCCAAGCAGGTTGAGCCTAACGCCGACGGCACACCGCGCTGGGAAATCTTTACCCACGGCGGTCGCCGCGCAACCGGCATCGATGCTATTGAGTGGGCCATTCGTATGGTGAACTACGGCGCGGGTGAAATTCTGCTGACCAGTATGGACCGCGACGGCACCAAAAATGGTTTCGATAACGACCTGACCTCACGTATTTCCAAGGCCGTGCAGGTGCCGGTGATTGCCTCTGGTGGCGTGGGCAACCTCGATCACCTGGTAGAGGGTGTAACCAAGGGGCTGGCCGATGCGGTTCTGGCGGCGAGCATTTTTCACTTTGGCGAATACACCGTACCCGAGGCCAAAAAATACATGGCCGAGCGCGGCATTGAAATGCGCCTGTAAACCTGGCGGGCAGCCTTCAATATCTCTCGCTTTTGCGCGTGATGCTACCTGGTGCACAAAATGCACGTCTCCTCAAACTCATTGCCGGTACAGTCAAGTCATCGCCATTGACGGCTATAGGTGATCAGCGTAATTTTTGAGCACTCAATAATTAAAATACCCTCGCTGAGGATTGCCTGTGCTTCCCCGTCGCTCACCCCTTGTTGTAGTTTCCGCCCTGTCGCTCGTTGTGGCCTTGCAAGGTTGCAACGACAGCAGTAGTAGCCGCTCCTCATCGTCGTCAACACCTGCAGCAACCAATGATGCACTGCCGACCAGCTTGGGTTGCGGCGCGTTAGATACCCCGGAAACCGGTATTCAGGGCGATATTCCACGGGCAGACAAAGAGTCTGGGCGGGCAGAGCAAGGCTATAACTGTGGGCTCTCCACGGTACATCAGCTCGATATCACGGGGGCAGTGCAGGGCTACGATCACTGTGCCTATGTGCGCACTGCCAGCGATACGATCCGGGTGCTGGATATGAGTGATCCGACCAAGCCGGTAGAGGTAGGAACCCTGTCACCGGGCGCGGCGAGCGGGATTAATCAGACTTCGGAAACTATCCGTGTCGTAACGACCGAAGAAAATCCAGATGTACCACCGCTGCTCGCCTCGGGTAGCAGCATCTACGATATCAGCGACTGCGATCAGCCGGTGGAAAAGGGTAAGGTTGCCTGGCCGGGTTTTGTACCCTGGCCTGCCGGCATGTCGCACGATATTCGCGTGGGGCATGCGGGGAATAAGGTGTATTCCTCGGTCGGTGTGGTGGTCGCCGATATCAGTGATCTGGATAATGCCGACAATTGGCCCGTGGTGAACCACACCTGCGATCTGGCTGCGCAGTTTCTTTCCGTGCATTTGATTCAACAGGCCGGCGTGGATCTTTGCGATGTGATGGACGATACCGCTCCGCAGATGTCTCACGGTCCGGATGACAACGCCGATGGCACGCGATTGTATGTGGGCAATCAGGGTATTCCCGCAACCGTTGGGGATGCCAGTGGCCTGTTGGACGCCGGCGGTAGCGCGGAAGATGTCGGTGATACCACGCTGCGGATTATCGATTTGACCACGACGCCGCCGACCATCGTTGCCCAGGGTGATGGCCCCGGACATAGCATCGATTGGTTCAGAAGCGCCGATGGCCGTGAATACATTCTTCACGCCAACGAGTTTGTGTTTGTGCAGCAAGCCAGTTGTGCGCCGCACCCGCGGCCGAATTCACTGGGTTGGGCGTTCGAAGCCTTTATTACCGAAGTCACTGGCGACACGCTAGTGCGCCGCTCCATGCTTGAGCTCGATATCAACAAACCAGAAAATTGCGCGGCCAAGATGGAATCGGGGCAGGGCACTTCAATTGCCTATCACAGCGTCGACAATCCCTATAACGCCACCTTCGCCATGGTCTCTTTCGGTGACGGTGTGATTCCGGCCTTTGACGGCAGTCCCAGTGGTGCCGGTTTACGCCTGTTCGATATTCGCAATCCCGCAGAACCCCTCGAAGTGGCCTACTTTAATGCAGGGCCGCTCGAACACGCCGGCGCCTCTCACTACGATCATAAGCGTGGTCTGCTGTATATGCCGGATCTGGGTGGCGTGCGGGTGCTGGAGTTACAACCGCAGATCATCGGCTATCTTGGTTTGCCGCGGCCGAGCGATCCTGCCTACCCGCGTTATCCCAATGGACGCCCGGCAACGCCTCCTGCGACAGCGCCCTGATGTCGGTAATTGCCTGAGATTGTGCGGAAGCGACTCCTTTGTACGTTAGGGTGCGGGCTGTCGGCTCAGGTCAGTGCCCACTCGTTCGGGCAGACATACACGCTACCGGTACCGGTGTGGCTCTATCTTTACGGCGCCGCCGCAGCCTTGATCGTGTCCTTTGTGGTGGTGGGGTATTTTGTTACCGCGTCAGCATCCCCGGCGCGCCCCAATGAAGAAAGCAAATCGTGGCGCGTTCCTGCCGGTGTCATTGCCGCCCTGCGGTGCCTCAGCGTGTTCCTGTTATTGGTTGCGATTGTCGCCGGTTTTGTTGGCAGTAATCATCCCTATCGCAATATCAATATGACGCTGTTTTGGGTGGTGTTCTGCCTGGGCTTTACCTGGTTCACTGCACTGGCGGGAAACTGGTTTGCCGTGGTGAGTCCGTTTCGAACCAGCATCGAGTGGTGCGAAAAATGGCTGCCAGAGCTTTTCTCAGGCCGTGTGAAATACCCTGACAGACTGGCGTACTGGCCGGCACTTTTTCTTTACATCGCATTTATCTGGCTCGAGCTCTTTGGTCGCTCGGCACCGTTTTCACTCTCGCTGATACTCACAGCCTATCTCCTGCTCACCTTTGCGGGTTGCGTGCTGATCGGAAAAGACGCCTGGTTTCGCTATGTTGAGTTATTTGCGGTTTTCCTGCGCATTATCGCGCGGGTCGCGCCGATCAAGGTAACGCGGGACGAAGATCGCGGTATGACGTGCGTGCAGTTTCGGCGCCCCTTCAGTGCGTTACTGGGACGAGAGCGCGTGCCCCTGAGCCTGCTGTGCTTTATTGTCTTTATGCTCGCTTCAACGGCCTTTGACGGCCTGCATGAAACGGCTTTCTGGATTGGCGCTTTTTGGAAAAATCTCTACCTGTGGGTGCTGATACCGATATACGGCGATGCACCACCGGTTGCCTTCGCCACGATTAAACAGCTCTACTTGGTGTACCAGACCGTGGCGTTGTTATTCATTCCGCTGGCGTGTTTGTTGGCATATCTTCTGGCGATTGGGGTAGCAAAGCGGTGCGCGAAATCCGATCTGTCGGTGGGTGAGCTGAGCTGTTGGTTTGCCTATAGCCTGATGCCCATTGCCTTGGCCTACCACGTGACGCACTACTTTACGCTTTTGCAGGTGCAGGGCGTGCAGCTTGTCCGTCTGGTGTCGGACCCGTTTGCGCTGGGCTGGGATCTGTTTGGTACCGCCCGTATTCCGCTGGATACAATTCCCGATATGAACATTGTCTGGCATAGCCAGGTCGTGTTGATCCTGGTGGGCCACATCGTCAGTGTCTATCTGGCGCATGTGCAGGCCTTGCAGATTTTCCCGAATCGGCGGGCGGCAGTGTTGAGCCAGCTGCCTATGCTGGTGTTGATGGTAGGCTTTACCGCTGCCGGCTTGTGGATATTGTCACTGCCCCACGGCGCTGGCGGTTTGGCCTAGAGCCGACAGTAAACCTTAGCCGGTGGGAGCGGACTGGTCCGCGTCAGTTTTATGAAAGGAAAACAGCCGTCGCACATCATTGGCGATGTAAAACAAAATCGGCACGAGAAACAGCGTTACCCCAGTGGCAAACAGGATGCCGAAGCCCACCGATACTGCCATGGGGATAATAAACTGGGCCTGGATGGAGGTTTCCAGCTGGATCGGCAAAAGGCCGAGAAAGGTGGTTAGGGAGGTCAGGATGACCGCACGGAAACGCGCCTGACCGGCCTCGACGACGGCAACCAGCCGCTCGCTGCCTTCCGCCACTTTCTGGTTGACGAAATCCACCAGCACTAGCGAATCGTTCACCACCACACCCGCCAGCGCCAACACGCCAACAATAGACAAAAAGCTGAAGGCGTTGTCGGTCAGCCAGTGGCCGATAATGGCACCAACCACCGCAAAGGGAATTGCCGACATAATGTACAGCGGCTGGACGTAGGATTTGAGAGGAATGGCTAGCGCCGCGAAAATCAGCAGCAGCACCAGGGCGCCCTTGATCTTCAATTCGCGAGTGTCCTGAGCCTGCTCTTCGACTTGTCCGGCGAACCGATAGTGGATACTGGGATGAGCCTCTTTCAGGGCCGGCAGAATATCGCTTCGCAGTTCATTCACCACGTCGTCGGGCTCTACGGTGGCCTTGTCGATGCCGGTCTGGATATTAACGACCCGCTGACGGTCAATGCGCTTGATACTGGAGATGCCCGAGGCGTAGCGAGCTTCGGCGACTTCGCTAAAGGGCACGCGTTCGCCATTGGGCAAGTTGATCCACAGTTGTTCCAGTGTTTGCAGGGTATCGCGCTCTTCCAATGGCAGGCGGGCATAAACGCGCACTTCATGCCGACCGCGCTGGAATCGTTGAATCTCGGCACCAAAGAAGGCTTGCCTTACCTGGCGCGCAATTTCAGCCTGACCCAGGCCCAGTAATTCACCGGTGGGTTTGATGCGGATATC
>JBFKXO010000139.1:0-5805 GCA_041638115.1 Litorivivens sp.
AAGATCAACCAGGCCAAGTAAGCCATGCGCTCGTCCTCGTATACCCTCGGTGAAATTGCGACAAAGCTGCAACTTGAGTGTGTCGGGGACGAATCCCTTCGGGTTGAGGGTCTGGGGACGCTGGCGAGCGCCGGCCCCCACCAGCTCAGCTTTCTCGCCAACCCGAAATATCAAAAGCAGTTGGCGGGGACGCAAGCCGGCGCGGTGATTCTGCATCGCGACCTGGCTGATACTACCCGGCTGCCCAGGCTGCTGTGCGACAACCCTTACTTGGCGTTTGCCCGCGCCACGGCCCTGTTCGATAGTACTCCGACCCCAATCGGCATTCATCCCACAGCGGTGGTCGCGGAATCGGCCCGGATTGGTCAGAATGTCAGCATTGGGCCCAATGCTGTGATCGGTGAGAACTGTTTACTGGGTGACGGTACGGTGATTCATCCTGGCGTGGTCCTGTCCGACAATGTCGTCGTCGGAAAACGCGGTGTACTGTTCCCGAACGTTGTTGTCTATCACGGTGTGTCGATCGGTGATGACGTGCGCATCCATTCCGGTTCGGTGATCGGTGCCGACGGCTTCGGTTTCGCGCCGGATCAGGGTGCCTGGACCAAAATTTTTCAGCTCGGCGGTGTGCGTATTGGCGACCGGGTCGAAATCGGTGCAGGGTCTACGATTGATCGCGGTGCCTTGGACGATACGATCATCGGCAACGATGTGATTCTCGATAGCCAGGTGCTGATCGCGCACAATGTTGTCATTGGTGATGGCTGCGCCTTTGCCGGACGTGCGGCAGTGGCTGGCAGTGCAGTGATTGGTCGGCACTGTACCATTGGCGGTGGTGCGGGTATTGTCGGTCATATAACGCTGGCAGACCGGGTGCATGTGACTGCGTGTACCCTGGTGACAAAATCAATTGCGGAGGCTGGAGCGTCATACTCTTCCGGTACACCGATGATGCAAACCAACGATTGGCGAAAGAGCGCGGTGCGATTTTCGCAGCTGGATACCCTGAGCAAACGGCTGGGTAGCTTGGAAAAACTTTTTAACGAAAACTCTGGGAATTAAAGTTTCATGTTGATGGATGTAAATGAAATCCGGGAATACCTCCCGCACCGCTATCCGTTTCTGTTAGTGGATCGGGTGACTGAGATCGAACTGGGTAAAAGTATTACTGCGATCAAAAATATCACCATCAACGAACCAATCTTCAATGCTCATTTTCCGGAAATTCCGATTTTCCCGGGTGTGTTGATTATCGAGGCCATGGCGCAGGCAGCTGGTATTCTCGGTTTTAAAACCATGAACAAGAAACCCTCAGACGGTTCCATTTATATGTTTGCCGGTGTCGACAATGTACGCTTCAAACGGCAGGTGGTGCCGGGTGACCAGCTGGAAATGAAAGTTCAGTACGTCTCAGACAAGCGCGGCATCTGGAAATTTGAGTGTCAGTCTTACGTGGAAGGCACCCTGGCATGCTCCGCGACCATTCTGTGCGCAGATCGGGCTCGCTGAAATGATTGATCCTCGCGCCATCATTGATCCCTCTGCGAAGATTGGTGAGAACGTAGAGATCGGCCCCTGGACCATTGTCGGGCCCGATGTAGAGATCGGCGATGACTGTGTGATTGCCTCTCACGTCGTTCTGAAAGGCCCGACCGTAATGGGCAAGGGCAACAAGATCTACCAGTTTTCTTCAGTTGGTGAAGATACGCCGGATCTGAAGTACAAGGGTGAACCGACGCGGCTGATCATTGGCGATAACAACGTCATTCGCGAGGGTGTGACTATCCATCGGGGGACGGTGCAAGACCGCGGTGAAACCGTGATCGGCAACAATAATCTGCTAATGGCTTACGCCCATGTGGGCCATGACTCGGTCATTGGTGATCACTGCATCATGGTGAATAACTCCGCGCTGGCCGGACATGTGATTCTCGGAGACTGGACGATTCTCAGTGGTTATGCGTTAGTGCATCAGTTCTGTAAGCTCGGCGCTCACAGTTTTCTCGGAATGGGGGCGGCTGTCGGTAAGGACGTTCCCGCCTATATCACCGTCACTGGCAATCCTGGCGAACCCAAGGGTGTTAACACCGAGGGTTTGAAGCGTCGTGGATTCAGCAGCGAGGCAGTCAGTGATATTCGCCGCGCCTATAAACTGATTTACCGTCAGGGCCTGACCACGGACGAAGCACTGGCGCGCCTTGAGGAACTGGCTCAGAAAACACCGGAAGTGCAATTGCTGGTGGATTCCATCCGTCAGTCTGCGCGAGGCATTGTTCGCTAATCGATCGGCCTGCCCTATGTCATGAAAACTCAGGCAATAAGAACTTAAGACCGACGAACATACAACAATACAACTCACGATAAAAAGTTGCCGGAGCCCATGGCAAAACGAAGACTGCATATTGGTATTGTTGTCGGGGAGGCCTCCGGCGATATTCTCGGGGCCGGCCTGATCAACGCCCTGAAACGCCGCGCTGAAGCCGCAAGCCTTGAACTTCACTTCGATGGAATTGGCGGGCCCCGCATGATCGCGGCTGGCTTTGAAAGCCTGTATCCGATGGACCGCCTCTCTGTAATGGGCTTTATCGATCCCCTCAAGCGCTTGCCGGAATTGCTGCGTATGCGCAAACATCTCAAACAGCATTTTCGCAGCGCCCGTCCTGATGTCTTTATCGGCGTTGATTCGCCGGATTTTACCTTGAATATCGAAGCCGACCTGAAGCAGGCCGGTATCAAAACCGCGCACTATGTCAGCCCCTCAGTATGGGCCTGGCGTCAGGGACGGATTAAAACCATCGCCCGTGCGGTCGATATGATGCTGACGCTACTGCCCTTTGAGGCAGCTTTTTACGAGACTCATCAGGTGCCGGTGCGTTTTGTCGGTCATCCACTGGCTGATGAATTCCCCCTTGAAGACCAGCGTGATTCTGCACGTAAAGCCCTTGCAATAGATGAGAACGAGTTAGTGTTGGCCGTGCTGCCGGGTAGTCGTGGTGGTGAAGTCGGGCATCTTGCGCCGGCCTTTCTCGATACGGTCGACTGGCTGCATCAGCATCTGCCACAGCTCAAGGTATTAATTCCCGCGGCCAGTGCTGAGCGGCGCAGTCAGCTTGAAACGCTGTTGGCGGGGCGTGATACACGGGTGACTTTATTGGATGGTCAGTCCCGTGACGTGATGGCCGCCGGTGATGCGGTGTTGATGGCCTCGGGTACCACCACGCTGGAAGCCTTGCTGTTGAAACGGCCTATGGTGGTGGCTTACCGAATGGGGTCATTGAGCTACAAAATTCTATCGCGATTGGTGAAAACGCCCCATATTTCTCTGCCTAATCTGTTGGCAGGCGAGGCGCTGGTACCGGAAATCATTCAGGACGATGTGCGACCGGATGTGATCGGGCCCTTGCTGCTGGAACAACTCTCGGGCGGTGACAAGGTAGAGGCGTTGAAAGCACGCTTTCTACATATGCATGAGAAGATCGCTCTGAACGCAAGTGACAGTGCCGCCGACGCTATTCTGCAGCTGGCAGAGGTGAGTCATGGCTGATCTGTTTGATAACTTTGAATTTCCTCTGCTAACCGCCGGAGTGGATGAGGTTGGTCGCGGCCCCTTGGCCGGCGATGTGGTGACGGCGGCGGTCATTCTCAATCCGGACAAACCCATTACCGGTTTGAACGATTCCAAAAAGCTGACCGAGAAAAAGCGTCTGGCACTGTTTGATGAAATTCGCGAAAAAGCCCTGAGTTACAGTATCGCCCGCGCATCGATTGATGAAATCGATAGCTTGAATATTCTGCAGGCCAGCTTGCTGGCAATGAAGCGCGCGGTAGAAGCGCTGCCGGTTCAGCCAAAGTACGTGCTCGTTGATGGTAACCGGTTGCCCAAGTGGACCTACCCCGCGCAGGCTGTTGTCAAGGGTGATAGCCTGCACACCTGCATTGGCGCCGCGTCCATTCTGGCCAAGGTAACCCGCGATGCGGAAATGGATGCGCTGGCCGAGCAGTACCCGGAGTATGGTTTCGCCAGCCACAAGGGTTATCCTACCAAGGTGCATCTGGATGCCTTGCGTGAACACGGCGTCACGCCCTTTCACCGTCGCTCTTACGCGCCGGTACGGAAAATTGTCGAGGAGCTTTCATGACCGGTTTTGTCCACCTCCGCGTACATTCCGAATATTCCCTGTCTGACGGCATTGTTCGTATCAAACCACTGATCAAGTCGGTTAGCGAGCTGGGTATGCCGGCGGTTGCATTAACCGACCGTTGCAATTTTTACGCGCTGATCAAGTTTCACAAAGCATGCTATGGCGCTGGCATAAAGCCGATTTACGGTAGCGATTTCTATCTCCGCGACGAGCACGACCCGGAACACATCAGTCAGATCGTCGTATTGGCGCGCAACAACGACGGCTACGCCAATATGCGGGTACTGATTTCCCGTGCCTATCAGGAAGGCCAGCAGCAGGGTAAGGCTTACATTCATCGACAATGGTTGCGCGAACATGGCGCCGGGCTGATTGTGCTCTCCGGTGGCCGGGAAGGCGATGTCGGGCAATACCTGTTGTCGGGTAAGAAGGATCTCGCAGCTGAATGCCTGCGCGGCTGGATGCAGGATTTCCCGGATTGTTTCTATCTGGAATTGCAGCGCACGCATCGGGAATACGAAGAAGATTATCTTCACGCGGCAGTAGAACTGGCGGCAGAGATGAGCTGCCCGGTTGTGGCTACCAACGACGTGCAGTTTCTGAAAGCCGAAGAATTTGAAGCGCACGAAACCCGTGTTTGTATTGCTGACGGTAGAACGCTGGACGATCCCCGTCGCCCACGGCGCTATAGTGCGGACCAGTATTTGCGCTCACCGGAAGAAATGGCAGAGCTGTTCTCCGACATTCCCGAAGCGCTAGAAAACACGGTCGAAATTGCCAAGCGCTGTAACGTTGAAATCGAGCTGGGTACTTACTACCTGCCGGAATATCCGATTCCGGAAGGGATGACCCAGGATGAGTTTTTCCGGCAGCTCTCGCACAAGGGGTTGGATGAGCGGCTGGAGTTTCTGTTTGATACCAGTGCGCCGAATTTTCCAGAAAAGCAAAAAGAGTATCGCGATCGGCTCGATTTTGAACTCGATATCATTCTGCAGATGGGGTTCCCCGGCTACTTTCTCATCGTAATGGATTTTATTCAGTGGGCCAAAGATCACGGTATCCCGGTGGGGCCGGGCCGGGGTTCCGGTGCCGGTTCACTGGTGGCTTACGCACTGAAGATTACCGACCTCGATCCGATTGAATACGATCTGCTGTTCGAGCGCTTCCTGAATCCGGAGCGGGTGTCGATGCCCGACTTTGACGTCGACTTCTGCATGGAAGGTCGCGACCGGGTGATTTCCTACGTGGCGGATCACTATGGGCGCGATGCAGTCAGCCAGATCATCACCTTCGGCACGATGGCGGCTAAGGCAGTGGTGCGTGACGTGGCGCGCGTTCAGGGCAAGCCTTATATGGTGGGCGACAAGCTGTCGAAACTCATCCCCTTTGAAGTGGGGATGACGCTGGAAAAAGCCTATGAGCAGGAAGAGGCCCTGCGCCAGTACCTCGACGAAGACGAAGCCGGTCAGGAAATCTGGGATATGGCCCTCAAGCTCGAGGGCATCACGCGAGGCGTTGGCAAACACGCCGGGGGCGTGGTCATCGCTCCATCAAAACTGACGGATTTCTCGCCGCTCTACTGCGACGAAACCGGCAGCGGTCTGGTTACCCAGTACGACAAGAACGATGTGGAAGAGGCCGGGTTGGTCAAGTTCGACTTCCT
>JBFKXO010000140.1:0-5805 GCA_041638115.1 Litorivivens sp.
CTGACCACCAAGGCGCGCGAGTCTCTGGGTCTGCCCGAGTCTGATCTGTTCCGCAAGCCGGAAGCCCCCGCGGAAAGCGACAAAGGCTTCACTCTGGCTCAGAAAATGGTCGGTAAAGCTTGTGGCGTTGAGGGCATCCGCCCCGGCACTTACTGCGAGCCGCGCATGACCACCGTTGGTTCTCAGGACACTACGGGCCCGATGACCCGTGACGAACTGAAAGATCTGGCCTGCCTCGGCTTCTCTGCCGACCTGACCATGCAGTCTTTCTGTCACACGGCGGCTTATCCCAAGCCCGTGGATATCGACACCCAGCACACCCTGCCCGACTTCATCATGACCCGCGGCGGTGTTTCCCTGCGCCCCGGCGACGGCATCATCCACAGCTGGCTGAACCGCATGCTGCTGCCTGATACGGTCGGCACCGGTGGTGACTCTCACACCCGCTTCCCGATGGGCATTTCCTTCCCGGCCGGCTCCGGTCTGGTCGCCTTTGCCGCTGCCACCGGCGTTATGCCGCTGGATATGCCGGAATCAGTACTGGTGCGCTTCAAGGGCAAAATGCAGCCCGGTATCACCCTGCGCGATCTGGTTCACGCCATTCCTTACTACGCGATTCAGGAAGGCCTGCTGACCGTTGAGAAGAAAGGCAAGAAGAACATCTTCTCTGGCCGCATTCTCGAGATCGAAGGTCTGGAGCACCTGACTGCCGAGCAGGCGTTTGAGCTGTCTGATGCCTCTGCCGAGCGCTCTGCTGCCGGTTGTACCATCAAGCTGAGTGAAGAATCCGTTGCCGAGTACCTGCGCTCCAACATCACCCTGCTGCGCTGGATGATCAGCGAAGGCTACGGTGACAAGCGCACCCTCGAGCGCCGTGCTCGCAAGATGGAAGAATGGCTGGCTAACCCCGAGCTGATGGAAGCCGACAAAGACGCCGAATACGCTGCTGTGATCGAAATCGATCTGGCCGACGTGAACGAGCCCGTTGTTTGCTGCCCGAACGATCCGGACGATGCCAAGAAACTGTCTGAAGTGGCTGGCGACAAGGTTGACGAAATCTTTATCGGTTCGTGCATGACGAACATCGGTCACTTCCGCGCGGCCGGTAAACTGCTCGACGCCCACAAAGGGGGCATCAGCACTCGCATGTGGCTGTCGCCGCCGACCAAGATGGACGAGCACACCCTCATGGAAGAAGGCTACTACAACATCTTCGGCCGTGCCGGCGCGCGTATGGAAATGCCGGGCTGTTCACTGTGCATGGGTAACCAGGCACGTGTAGCTCCGGGTAGCACCGTACTGTCTACTTCTACCCGCAACTTCCCGAACCGTCTGGGCGATGGCTCCAATGTCTACCTGACTTCAGCTGAACTGGCTGCGGTTGGCGCGATTCTGGGCAAACTGCCGACGCCGGAAGAGTACCTGCAGTACGCTGAAAAGCTGGACTCCATGTCCAGCGAAATCTACCGCTACATGAACTTTGACCAGATTGCAGAGTTCCAGAAAGGCGCCGAGGAAGGCGCCCGCATTGCAGCGGTGGAGATTCAGGAAGTCGCCTGATTGGCTTTCTGACTCACCCACAAAAAAGCCCGCGTAATGCGGGCTTTTTTGTGTCTGCTTGAGCTAACACAGCAAGCGGCTCTAGCGCAAACTTTCGTTCAAATTATCCAGCACTTTCTGCCCCGGACAAAGATCGGACTCGCCCAGCGCCCGCAAGGGTTTATTGCTGGTGCCAATAATCTCGTGCAGATCGCGGGAGTCTTCATCCATAAACAACAGGCCCGTGAGAATTTGATCCTTGGCTTTGTAGTCCTTGATGAGCTTGAGCGCTGAACGGCGGCTGCTGATGTCCAGCTCAGCATCGGCTTTCTGCAGGTGCACTACCGAGCCATCGTGCAGGGTCACTTCCTGGGCTTCACCGGCCTCATAGCTGGTGGTGATTTCCTGTTTCACTGGCACAAAATCGACGGTACCGGTTGCTGCCAGATGATCGCGTACATGCTCGTAGCCCTTGGTGGAGGCCGGATTGTTGTTAAACGTCACGCAGGGCGAAATAACATCAATAAAAGCAAAGCCGCGATGCGAGATTGCCGCCTTGATCAGCGGCACCAGCTGGGCCCGGTCACCCGAGAAGCTGCGCGCGACAAAGGTTGCACCTAACTGCAGCGCCATGCTGGCCAGGTCGATGGGTTCAAACGGATTGGGCTCACCTTTTTTACTGGCAGAGCCAATATCCGCCGTTGCTGAATCCTGCCCCTTGGTCAGACCGTAGCACCCATTGTTTTCCACCACGTACATCATGTTCAGGTTGCGGCGCACCGCGTGGGTAAACTGGCCCATACCGATGGACGCCGTATCACCGTCGCCGGAAACACCGATATAGATCATTTCCCGGTTGGCCAGGTTGGCACCGGTTGCCACCGACGGCATGCGTCCGTGTACGGAGTTAAAGCCATGGGAATTACCGAGGAAGTAAGTTGGCGTTTTCGAGGAACAACCTATCCCCGACAACTTGGCGACCTTGTGCGGTTCAATGGACATTTCAAAGCAGGCCTGCACGATGGCGGCACTGATCGAATCGTGCCCACAGCCGGCACACAGGGTTGAAAGCGCGCCTTCATAGTCACGGCGGGTAAACCCCACCTCATTCACCGGCAATTGGGGATGACGAAAATTGGGACGTTGATAGGTCATCGTACTTACTCCTTACTACCGGCTTTTTTGTGTAGTGGCGTGACGTTGTCACCCCGCACCACCGCATTGATACGCTCGCGAATCTTGCGTGCAGTAATGGGCATACCGTCGTAGTTCAATATCGAGATGAGGTCCTTGGGGGAGACCTCACACTCGTTGACCAGTAGGGTTTTCATTTGCGCATCGCGGTTTTGCTCAATCACAAACACCGTGTCATGGGAGGCAATAAATTCATCGACCGAATGGTGAAAAGGAAAAGCCTTGATCCGCAGACTGTCGACCTTGATGCCTTCGTCAGCCAGATAATCGATGGCTTCCTGCGTGGAATCCGCGCTGGTACCAAAGTGGATCACACCGACAGCGCTACCCTCACCTTTCAGCTCAGGGGCCGGGACTGTGTTTTTCGCCGTTTCCCACTTTTTCAGCAGGCGCTGCATGTTTTTCTCGTACTCGGCGCCATCTTCGGTATACACCGCATATTCATCGCGCGAGGTTCCGCGGGTAAAAAACGCGCCCTTGGTGGGATGGGTTCCGGGATAGGTTCGATACGGAATGCCGTCACCGTCGACATCCAGATAACGCCCGAAGCGCTCGCTCATGTTTTCCAGCTGCTCTTCGTTCAGCACCTTGCCACGCTTGTACTGGCGACCGTCTTCCCAGGTCAGCGGTTCAGACATGTTGTCATTCATGCCCAAATCCAGATCGGTAAGCATGATCACCGGCGTTTGCAGGGTTTCCGCCAGATCAAAAGCCTCGGCAGTCATATCGAAGCATTCTTTTGGTGTCGACGGGAACAGTAGCACCTGTTTGGTATCCCCGTGGGAGGCATAGGCGCAGGCCAGCACATCCGATTGCTGGGTGCGGGTCGGCATCCCGGTCGACGGACCGGCGCGCTGCACATCGATTAGCACTGTCGGAATTTCCGCAAAATAGGCCAGCCCCAGAAACTCACTCATCAGGGAAATGCCGGGGCCACTGGTCGCGGTAAAGGCTCGTGCGCCATTCCAGCTGGCACCAATCACCATGCCAATGGCCGCCAACTCATCTTCAGCCTGGACAATCGCGTAATTCTTGTTGCCGGTACCCGGATCAATCCGCAGGCGCTTGCAATACTTGTCAAAACCATCAACGACAGAGGTGGAAGGCGTAATCGGATACCAGGCGGCGACGGTGGCACCACCGTAAATAGCGCCCAGAGAAGCCGCCGTATTGCCATCAATCAGTATCTTGTCGCCCACTTCATCACGACGCTCAACCCGAATGCCGATCGGACATTCGTAGTTCTCGCGGGCGTAGTGGTAACCCAGCTCCAGCGCGTGCACATTGGGCACAACCAGCTTTTCCTTGCCGCGGAACTGGTCCGATACAATGCCGGTCAGCACATCGAATTCGATATCCAGCAAGGCTGCCAGCGCACCTACGTAGATGATGTTGCGGAACAATTGACGCTGGCGCGGATCGGCGTATTCGCGGGTACAGATATCCGTCAGCGGAACACCGATTATATTGATATCGCTGCGCACCATGCGAATATCCAGCGGCTTGCTGGAGTCGTAGAGAAAGTAACCGCCCGGCTCTACTTCACGAATATCCTTGGCCATGCTCTGCGGGTTTACACAGACCATGATATCGACACCGCCTCGGCGACCGAGATAGCCCTTTTCGTTGACTCGCACTTCAAACCAGGTCGGCAAGCCCTGAATATTCGACGGAAAGATGTTCTTTGGACTGACCGGCAAGCCCATGCGAAATAGCGCCTTGGCAAACATGTTATTAGCACTGGCTGAGCCGGTACCGTTGACGTTGGCAAACTTGATAACGAAATCGTTAACTGCCTGAATTCTTTTCATCTCACTGCCCCGCTTTCGTTACCGAGTAATAGAACTTCTGCATATCCCAGGCAGCGGTCGGGCAGCGCTCGGCGCACAGCCCACAGTGCAGGCAAACATTTTCGTCCTTAATCATGGCGCGACCGGTTGGCAGATCCTCTGACACGTAAATATCTTGCGCCAGATTCGTAGCAGGCATTTTCAAGGATTGGCGAATCTGTTCTTCTTCGCCGTTATTCACCTCAAAGGTCAGACAATCTGTTGGGCAGATATCGATACAGGCATCACACTCAATACAGCGATCTTCTGCAAATACCGTTTGTACATCACAGTTAAGGCAACGCTGTGCCTCACGGAATGCCGTGGCCGCGTCAAAACCCAACTCTACTTCGAGCTTGCGATCCGACAAGGTTTTGGACAGTTCAGCCTGCGGTACGACGTAGCGCTTGTCATCCTCGACCGCACTGTCGTAGCTCCACTCGTGAATCCCCATCTTCTGGCTAACCAGATTCACACCCGGCGCCGGGCGCTGGTCGACCGATTCGCCGCGACAGAACAGGTCGATGGAGATCGCCGCCTGATGACCGTGCGCCACAGCGGTAATCACGTTTTCCGGGCCGAAGGCCGCATCACCACCGAAAAACACCTTCGGATTGGAGGACTGGAAGGTGACTTCGTTAACGACCGGCATATCCCACTTGCCGAATTCAACGCCAATATCACGCTCAATCCAGGGGAACGCATTTTCCTGGCCAATGGCCATCAGCACGTCATCGCATTCAATGATTACGGGGTCTTCGCCCGTGGGCACCAGCGAACGCTTGCCCTTGTCGTCGTACTGGGCCTCGACCTTTTCGAACTTGACCCCGACCAGCTTGCCGTTTTCAACCAAAAACTCCTGAGGCACATGGTTGTCGAGAATCGGGATGCCTTCGTGCATGGCATCCTCTTTTTCCCAGGGCGAGGCTTTCATGTCGGCGAAGGGGCTGCGCACCACAACTTTGACTTCCTCGCCACCAAGGCGACGCGCTGTGCGGCAGCAATCCATCGCCGTATTACCGCCACCCATAACAACTACCTTTTTGCCTACGGTGGTGGTGTGACCAAAGGCGACACTGGATAGCCAGTCGATACCGATATGGATATTGGCATCAGCTTCGGCGCGTCCCGGCAAATCCAGATCGCGACCACGCGGAGCACCGGTACCAACAAAAATCGCGTCGTAATCCTTATCCAGAATAGACTTGAGACTGTCGACATAGGTGTTGAAATGGGTCATTAC
>JBFKXO010000141.1:0-5791 GCA_041638115.1 Litorivivens sp.
GCACAGGTGTTCCGGGTAGTTCCAGCCGCCGAAGAAGCGCACCGTCGGGCGGGTGCCGCTGGTGGCGTAGGTTTCCTTGCGGCGAATAGCATCGAACACGGCATCGCGTGTGTTTTGCTGGGCCCAGACCACCGCCAGGCCGCCGGCATTGGAAGAAAAATGATCCTGAATATTGCGGTAGCCGGCATCGCGGCGTCCCAAATGGCCGGGGTAAATATCCTCATCGGCGGCGCCGGGGGTGGCACTGTGGGTGTCGGTCGAGCCGATAAAACCCATCTTGAACGGATTGCTGCCGGTTTCCTGTTGCAGGCGGGTGCCGTCCTTCAGCACGTTGCGCACCATGTTGCGCCGCCCGAATTCTTCAATCCCCACCGGTGAGGCTTCCAGTGTGCGCACTTCACCGGCCACACTGCCCAGCATTGCCAGTGAATCATTCTTGATCTGCTCAAAATCACAGGCCTCATCGGCGGTGGCCACGCCGCGTCCGGCCAGCCGATCAAAGCGGCATTCAGATGCGCCCTTGTGCTGAACCAGCTCCACCACGGGTTCAAACTGCAAACGCTCAGTCACTTCCTGAGGATTTTTCGGGTCCGGGAACATCAAGCCGCCCGAGAGGTTGGGGTTGTGGGGGATGGACATCACATCACAGCCCGGTTTGCCTTCCAGACATTGCTCGCGCAGCATCGTCCACAATTTGGGGAAGTTGTAAGAGCCGGTATCGTAGGCCGAGATCGGTAAATCGGTGACCTTTTCGTTGCGGAAGATCACGTTGCGATGCAGGTTCTTAAAGTCGGGTGCGTCGGTGTATTCATAGCCGACAAAGGTGGTGAATTCGCATTCCTCATTGTGGTCTGCGGTCGCTTGCTGAATGCTGTCCCAGGCGGATTTCGCCGCTTCGTCGCAGTCAGACAGGGTGCATGCAAAGCTGCGTTTTTTCTCCGCAGCATTGCCCGCCACGCCCAGATTCACCCAATATTCCGCCGCCAGCAGCTGCATAATAAAAAACGAACTGCGGGTCGCAATACAGCCGGGAAACCAGTAGCCCAGCTTGCCCGCGTCCTGGGTGCAAATGTTGATCGGCCCGAGAAATTCCGCGTGATCGGTCACTGCCATAAAATCCAGTGGTCGCTGAATGCGAGCTTCTACCGTCTGCTTGCCATCGGCGTCCGGCAGCATGATGGCCTCACCCTTGCCGTAGCGGTAGGCATCCGCCGGATCGTTGCGCTGGCTGGAAATATAGGAATCAAAGGAATAGCTGGAATGCACATGGAGATCGCCAAACAGCGGCCGCTTCTCTGGCGTAAAGTCTGCGCAGGGCGCCGCGTTGAGCAGGGCGGGGAATAACAGCGCCAGCACAGCAAGGGGCAGGGTGGGCTTCATGGTACATCTCCGGAACGTTCTTATGGGTTGTGGTAGTAGTGTAGATCAACCGTATTGGATTGATATTAAAACATGCGAATTAATGGGGTAATCCTCCGTGTGAGTGAGGTGGCTAGTTTCCCGTCCACCGCCCCTCGTCCCCCGTCATTGCGTACCCACAGTGCTTCGCGGGGCATGCTAAGCGCAGTGAAGCAATCTCATCTAGTTGGCAGCGGGCTTCACGAGATTGCTTCACTACGTTCGCAATGACAGCGGTTTACAAGTCGCAATGGCAGAAGTTTATAAGCCCCAATGCCGCCGTCTCCCTATCCCCCCATTACCTTTCTGTCACCCGCACCAGTCATCAGGCAAGCTAGATTCCTGTATAACCCCGCACGGAAGGGCAACATGACCGACCATAACAACACCCTCCAACAGGGCTGGCACACCTTCTGCGACGAGCTGAAAAGCGCCAGCGATATCCTCTTTGCCAACAACGTTCCGGACGACGCCACCACCCGCAGCACCGGCATGCGGCTGCTGTCGCGCAATATCGCGCTGGCCCTGCAGTTTGAAGCGGAAAACTGCGACCCACGCCACCCGGAGCTACTGCATTACTTCGATCCTCTGCGCAAACAGGGCGGCGACAATACCGATGCCCTGTACGTGGGTGCGCCAATCAACGGCACTGATACCTACCGTATCCACGGCTATCTGGGCGAAGCCCGCTTTCTGGCCATGACGGTGCTGGAAGACGGCGATACCCCCTGGGGCGGCAAGGTGGTCAGCAGTCTGTTCCGGCGCGATATCCAAACTGACGAGGAAGGCTATTTCGAGATTCACCTCAGCTCCGAGCCAGCCCCGGAGGGGTTCAACGGCAACTGGGTGCAAACCAGCCCCAACAGCTACCGGGTGACCTTTCGCCAGTTCTTTGCGGATTGGTTGAATGAAGAACCCATGCAAGCCGTGATCGACTGCCTGAGCTGCGACAGCCCGCCGTCACCGCCCAGCAGTGAAACTGTCGCCGCCAGCCTGAACAAGGCCGTGCGCTGGTTGCAATGGTCGGTCTCGTACTGGGTAGAACAGATCAACAAGTGGCGCGCCCACCCCAATGAATTCTTCGCCTATAACGAACTCGACAAAAACACCATCGATGCCACACCCGGTGGCTTGCCGCTGATCGCCAACTGGCGTCTGGGTAAGGATGAAGTGGCCATTGTGCGCGTGGTGCCACCGCAAGCTGATTACTGGGCCGTGGAGTTTGGCAACTTCTGGTGGGAAAGCATGGATTACCGCTACCGCCTGTGCAGCACCAATTGCCACCACGCCGCGCTGGAAGAAAACGGTGAACTGATACTGGTGATTTCCGACACCGACCCCGGCGTACCCAACTGGCTTGATCGCAGCACCTACCCTGAAGGCTATATCACCTTTCGCTGGATTGGCGCCGACAGTTATCCGCGTCCGGTCATGGACGTGCTGCCGAAAAATGCCTTGGACAAAGCGCTGCCCGCCAATGCACGAACCATCACCCCACAGCAGCGCAAACAGCAACTCAAGGAGCGCCGGCTGGGTGTGATTCGCCGCTTCGGTTACTAAGCTGCCTTTAAAGAGCCTTCACCACACACAGGGGGAATACGCGACATGGCTGATAATAAAATGACTCCCGACTGGACACCATCGCCCCACCCAGCGTGGGTTAGCCAGCTCAACCGTGAAGGTGACTACTTTAATTTACCGGCGGTGGTGCCGCTCGACGAATACTCCTTGCTGGCGCACGCGCAAAATCACACCGGCCTGAAGGATTTTGGCGACGACGGCTGGCGAGAACCCTTTGTAGTGCTGCTCAAAGCGCTGGAAACCGAAGCCCAGCTCAGCCTGATGGGCCGGCTGATGGCCCGCAGCGATATTCTTCACTGGTTATGTTCACGCCTGCAGGTGGTCGATACCCTCAAGCGGCAGCCAGAAATTCTCGACGAGGAAATAAACGAGCCGATGTTTATCGTCGGCGTGCCACGCTCCGGCACGTCGATACTGTTTGAGTTGTTATCCCAAGACCCGGACGTCGGCGTGCCCCTGATGTGGGAAGCCCTGCAACCCTGCCCGCCGCCCCAAGCCAGCAGCTACCACAGCGATCCACGTATTGAGGTGGCCGATAAACTCTTTACCCAATGGGGCAGGGTGGCACCGCAATTCAACACCATGCATGAAATGCGCGGTGACATCCCCGCCGAGTGCGGCCTGATTATGGCGGGCACCTTTATCAGTGATCATATTGCTTCCCTGCATCAAACCCCGTCCTACAGCGCGTGGTATGCGCAGGCCGACAAGGAGCCGGTCTACCGCTATCACAAAACCGTGCTGCAAATTTTGCAGCACAAGAACCCGCGCAAACGCTGGTTGCTCAAAGCACCGGAACACCAGGTGCATCTGGAAGACCTGCTCAAGGTCTACCCCGATGCCCGCATCGTGCAAACCCACCGCGACCCCATTAAATGCATGGCATCCGCCACCAGCCTGATGGGCACCCTCTATCACATGCGCAGTGACCAGCCCTTTAATGCCGCGATGTTTGAAAACATCATTATGGGCGAAGCCACCGCCCAGCGGCTGGAAAAAGTGATGGATCAGCGCGAAACCGGCATCGTGCCCCAGACCAATATCACCGATTCGCGCTATCAGGATCTGATGGATGATCCCATGCAATGCATCCACCGCATTTATCAGCACTTTGGCTTAACGCTGAGCGATATCGCCAAGAAGCGAATGCTCGATTATCTGGCGAAAAAACCCAAGGGCAAGTTTGGCAGCCATGCGTATCAGATCGATAAAACCCGGCAAAAAGAGCGTGAGATGTTTAGGCGATATCAGGCGCATTACGGGGTGCCGGATGAGGTTTAGATAGTTAATTTTCGCTTGAGCATAAAGCGTAAATTAGCGGGTGGGGGCTTTGCGACACTTTGTATTCTTTACTGCATGGCATAGACTGGCTGGAATAATAAAACGTAGACGAAACAGGGAGGTGGCATGGGTTTCGAGAAAATATTCCCGAAGATAGACGGCGAAGTGTCCTGTTATCTCACGACACGTTGTCGTCTATTTTGCTGTTAACCCTCAAGGAGATATCCAATTGAGAATTAATATTCGAAAAGAACAACCAAGGGATGCTCAAAGCATCCATGAGGTTACCGTTGCGGCCTTTCTTGAAGCGCCACACACCGATCATACGGAGCAGTTTATTGTTAAAGCGCTTCGTGAGTCAGGCGTATTATCAATTTCACTTGTTGCCGAAGATGAAGGTAATGTCGTTGGGCATGTGGCACTTTCTCCGGTTACTATTTCTGATAGTACAGATGGTTGGTATGGTCTTGGCCCAATCTCTGTTCTTCCCAACAAGCAGGGTAAAGGTATTGGCTCAAAGCTTATGAGTGCCGCTATCCAAGAGCTAAAGAATATAGAAGCTAAAGGTTGTGTATTACTTGGAGATCCAAACTATTACCATCGTTTTGGCTTTAAACCTAGAGAAGGTTTAGTGCTTCCTGGTGTGCCACCTGAATATTTACAATCTTTAGTATTTCAAGGTGATTTACCTCAAGGAAGCGTTACTTACCATGAGTCTTTTTCAGCAAAGGGTTAACAAGTCAAAGCACTCGGACGCAGCAAAGCTGCGCCGGTGTTTGAGGCGTTATGTGCATGCGCACTAGCGGAGGATAATAGTGTGAAATACGGTGGGATAATTGGACCGATCGCTTTTTTTCTCGCTGTAATTATAGTGGCGGCGATTCGTGGAGACTATAGTCATACAGAGCAATTGATGAGTGAGCTAGGTGAGCGTGGATCAGCGTACTCATTTTTGTTCAATTATGCAGGCTTTTTCGTCACAGGCATTTCTGTATTCCTCTTCAGTGTTTTTTTATCGAGAGAGCTTAAATCCCGCAAGATGTCGGTCGCGGCGGCCGTGTTAATCGCTGTTCATGGTTTAGGAATGCTTGCTGCCACCTGGGCACAGTGTGACGCAGGCTGCCCGGCAGAGGGTGGCGCCAGCCAATTAACTCACAATATCATTGCTGGCATTAAATTCCCCGCACTACTACTTGCTTCGTTAGTTTTAGGCGTACAGGCTTTTAGGCACCGGGTATCAAACGTGTATGGAACCTTCTGTATCATAGCATTCGCTCTTTCTTTGGGCTTGATGGCTAAATTCACAATGGCGGCGGAGGCTAGAGAGTTTGCGGGTCTTTGGCAGCGTGCATTCTTAGCGGTTATATATGGATGGCTGGTGTTTTCCGCGTTTTTCTTTATACATGATAGTCGTGAAAGCACATAACAAGGCCAAGCACCGCGACGTATTTTTCGTTCCGCCTACGGCTCCACAAAAAATACGCGCGTGTTGGCGGCGTTAGCTGGCCGTGTGCCCCACAACTTGTAGACA
>JBFKXO010000142.1:0-5788 GCA_041638115.1 Litorivivens sp.
GACGCCGTGGCCATCGTCTCGACCGGCCAGATTCTGACCGAAGAGTTCTACACGCTGGGGAAACTCACGCGCGGCGTGATCGGCACCAACAACTACGACGGCAATACCACCCTGTGTATGGCCTCGGCGGTTTCCGGCTACAAGCGCTCCTTTGGTTCCGACGGCCCGCCCGGCTGCTATGAGGATTTCGAGCACACCCACTGCCTGATGGCCTTCGGTTCCAACCTGCCGGAGCAGCACCCGATTATTTACTGGCGCCTGAAAGAAGCGCTGGAAAAACGCAAGTTTCCGCTGATTGTGGTCGATCCGCGCGTCACAATGATGGCCCAGTTCGCCGATATTCATCTGCCGATTACGCCGGGTACGGATCTGGTGCTACTCAATGCGATGGCCCACGTAATCATCAAAGAGGGTTTGCAGAAGCAGGACTATATTGACGCCCACTGCAGTGGCTATGACGAACTGGCAGCGCTGGTTGAGAAGTACGATCCGGAATCGGCTTCGCGTATCTGCGGGATCGATGCCGACACCATCCGTCATGTTGCCAGGTTGTATGCGAAAGCGCCTTCGGCCATGAGCATCTGGACCATGGGCATCAATCAGAGCACCCACGGCTCCGATGGGGTCTGCGGCATCAACAATCTCAACCTGATTACCGGCAATATCGGTATTCCCGGCGGTACTTCGCTATCCATCACTGGCCAGTGCAACGCCATGGGTACCCGAGAATGGTCGTCCTGCTCCGGTCTGCCCGGTTATCGCATGTTGGAAAAGGAAGAGCATCGCGAAGAAGTGGGTAAATTCTGGGGAGTCGATCCCGAATTCTTCCCGAAAAAACGCGGCCTGCAACAGACCGATATTTTCCCCGCTATCGAATCCGGTGAGATCAAGGCGCTGTGGATCGTCGCCACCAACCCGTTGACGTCGATGCCCAACCAGCCGCGAATTAAAAAGGCGCTGGAAAAGCTGGAGTTTATGGTAGTTCAGGATGGTTACGCCGACTGCGAAACCGCCAAGTACGCCCACGTTTACCTGCCCGGCGCAGTTTGGGGTGAAAAAGAAGGTGTGCAGACCAATACGGAGCGACGGGTCAATTTAGTGCGCAAATTCGTTGAGCCGCCGGGTCAGGCCAAGCCTGACTATTGGGTATTCAACGAGCTGGCCAAGCGCTTTGAGCAGGGACGCAAGATCAAGTTTCCGGAAACCACGTCAGAAATTTTCGACGAGATGAAGCACCTCTCTAAAGGCGATGGCCGCACGCTGGATATTTCCGGTATGAGTCACGACATGATTGAAGAGCAACGTGGCATTCAATGGCCCATGCGCGAAGGGGATGCCACCGGTAACCCTCGCCTCTATAGCGACGGCAAGTTCCAAACCCCCAGCGGCAAAGCCAATCTGTTGGCGATGGACTACATCGAAAACAATGAAGTGCCAGACAACCAATACCCCTTCTGGCTCAACAGCGGTCGGGTGGTCGAGCATTTCCACACCCGGACCAAGACCGGCAAGATCGGCAATCTGAACAAGTTCAGCCCCACCCCCTATATGGAAATGAACCCGGACGCCGCCCGCGCATTGGGTGTGCAGCATATGAGCTATGTGCGGCTGGTTTCACGCCGTGGTGATGCGGTGGTGATGGTGCAGCTGACCCAGCGCGTACCGCGCAATATGGTATTTATCCCGATGCACTACCACGACTGTGTGAACCGCCTGTCGCTGGGTTTGCTTGACCCTTACTCGCGGCAGCCGGCTTTCAAGCAGTGCGCGGTGCGTATTGAACATGTAGATCAGAAAGAAGCGGCGCGTTTGAATGTTGAGCGCCGGGCGTTTTAAGAGGTTTATTGACGATGTGGCAAGTACGAGACGACGAACCCCAATACGCTTTTCTGAAAGAGCCGAAAGCGCCTGAGGTAAATTTTTATGAAGCGCCGATCGATCTGATTGCGCGCTCGGGCGGTGTAGCCGAACCCGGTCGGGAAATGTTTATCAACGATGAACCCGGCGTGGGCTCAAACCCCAATCGCAACAAACAGCACGCCTTTCACTTTACGGCGGATAACTGCATTGGCTGTCACGCCTGTGAGGCGGCTTGTTCGGAAAAGAACGACAACCCGGCCCATATCAGCTTTCGCAGCGTGGGTTATGTCGAAGGCGGCACCTATCCGGATTTTCGCCGGATGAATATTTCCATGGCCTGTAATCACTGTGATAATCCGGTGTGTTTGAAGGGCTGTCCGACTCGTGCCTACACCAAACATGCGGAGTATGGCGCGGTTCTGCAGGATCCGGAAACCTGCTTTGGTTGCGGCTATTGCACCTGGGTTTGTCCTTACAACGCGCCCCAGCTTGATCCGATCAAGGGGCAGGTGTCCAAGTGCAATATGTGTGTCGATCGCCTGGAGGTGAACCTCAAGCCGGCCTGTGTTTCGGCCTGTCTGGGTAATGCACTGAACTTCGGTGTGGTGGAAGACCTGCCGGAGAATCGCGAGCAGGGTAAAGTGTCTATTCCGGGCTTCCCTGATCCTGATATCACTCATCCCAATATCCGCTTTCAGCAGGTCAAACATATGCCGGACGAGGTCACGCGCCCCGACGGCATGCCGGTGAAATACCACAAGGACGACGATGGTCAGTACCGCCCGGTGGTAGACCAGAAGAAAGGTGTAGATCGGCACTGGAATCTGAAGCGTTTGAGTTCGCGCGAAAATCCTCTGGTGATCTTTACGCTGGTAACTCAGGCTGCGCTGGGTCTTTTCTTTAGCCTGTTTCTCAGCGCACAGGCCGGATTCGAGCCAGCGCTGGCGCTGCGTGAATCTGTGATGTACGTGCCCTTGGTGGCCTTGGCGGTTGCGCTTGCAGGACTGGGTATGTTGATGTCGGCTACTCACTTGGGCAAGCCGCTGCGGTTCTATCGCGGGTTTAACAACCTTCGACACTCTCCCGTGTGTCGCGAGGGCTTGGGCGTGGTCGTGTTTATGGCCTTTGCGGGGTTCCACCTGTTAGCCGTGCTGCCGGAAAACGCTGTGTTTGTTTCGGTGCTGGGCGATTGGGGGCGTTACCCGCTGGTGGCTGATACCCTTGGCTGGTTGGCCCTCCCAGCCGGTGCGATCGGGCTCTACTATATGTATCGCTGTTATCGGATTCCCGCGCGCCCCTTCTGGAATCACTGGCAAACCGGAACGTCTTTTGTCGGTACTGCGTTGGTGCTGGGTGGTCTGCTGCTGGGTTTGCTGGGCGTGCCGACACTGATGCTGACTGGGCAGCCGGCGGCGGGCCTGGTCGTCTTGTCGGCGGCAATGGTATTTGCAGGCGTTGTTCTGGAGAGTGTGGGCTTGTGGCGCCACGCCAATGACATGAATCTGGCAAACAATGAAGGTAGTGCCTCGCACTATATTCAGAGCACCGTATTCGGTAAAAGCTACGCGCTGCGTAATACCCTGCTGGGCGTCAACCTTTTACTGGCAGCAGCGCTGTTTATATGGCCCGAGCCTACACTGGTATCTGCCGCTGTGAGTGCCGCGTTGCTGCTGACGGCGGCGACGGTAGCGATTATCGGGCGTACGCTGTTTTACGTGTTGGTGGTGCCGACGACCATGCCCGGCGCGTTCTTCTGGAAAAACAAAGACTTTGAAGAACATGCGCGTGAAATTGGTCTGGCCCATATGCCGCAGGTGGGTGTGGTGTACGACAACCACTAGTGAATTGCTGGATAGCCAATAGCGATCAGGCGTAGTCGCTCAGAATCCTTCGGGGGTCTGGGCGATTTTTTTTATGTTCTTCATATTGCCGGGCGGTCTTCTCGGCGCGCATGCGTTCAATCACGGTCTCAAGCACACGCTGTTTATGGCCCGAAAATGCACGCTGGCGCTGTTGTTCCAGTGTGCAGTGATCTTCCCAGGTCTGCCGGGATATAAAATCTCCCGTCAGGGTGCTGTGTACGGCTGACTTGTTATTTTTCATCTCACCAATGTCGCGACTATTGCGCGAAACCCCAAGAGTGTGACTCAGTGCTCACTCTACCATAATTGCGTAGCGGGGGTTGATGGTGCGTTTGGGCACAAAAAACCCCGGACGATGCCGGGGTTTTGGTCGGACTCAGGATCTTCTATCAGACGAACTGAAGCAGCGCCAGGAAGACAACAGACAAGGCGATGCTGCAGTGAATAACACCCTTCACCGTTGTCATCGGGCCAGTTTTGCCGAAGATGGCGTTCAGTTCCAGTGCGGCGATCAGGGCCAGCACGATCCACAGGCCCAGCGGCAGGCTGTTCATGCCGTAGCTGGCAGCGCCAGTGCCGTGGAAGGAGCCCATCATGCCAACCAGCATCGGGCCGGAGAACAGGGTGTTGGTGCGAGAAGCCAGGCCAGCTTTCGGGGCGGCTGTGGCTGCATCACCGGGAGTAATGCCACAAACGATTTTCTGGTTCGGCCAGATAATCAGCCAAACGTTCAGGAACATCAGGGTACCCAGAACCGCACCCATGATGATGTAGGAATCCCAACCGTGGGCTGTGCGAATGACTTCCAGCAGTACCACACCGGTCAGGAAGGTGAACATGGCGCCCCAGCGGAACCACCACAGTGCGCGCGGCGCGAGTTTCTTGACGGCGTCAGCTTTGGCGCCGGCTTCGGCCTCTTTGAAATATTCGGTTTGCACGAAGTTGAAGTAGTAGAGCAGGCCGATCCAGGTAATGCCGAACAGCACGTGAAGCCAGCGGAATAGCAGGTCGATTGTGATGAAGTTATCCATAGTGGTCCCTATCAATTGTGGCAGGTTGAACTTTTTTTGGTCCCCGTCATCACAGTTCGATGGCGGGAGCTTGTTGTGGCTGCAGTATAGCAAAAAGATTGAAAGGCTAGAAATAACCTTGCTTTGCGAACACTTCTTATAAATGGCTATACCTTTCTGCTGCCGCTTTTGCCGGCGCAACTCTACTGTCATAATGAGCGCCGCACAGCCTACGAAGGAGTTGCCATGACAGACCCGAACAAACCGGGCGGAATCCGGCCGGACGCAGACGATATCCAGGCCTATCAGCGTGAGCGCCGAACGCGGATCGTGGACAGGATTGGCGATGTGCCCGAGGTCAGCGGCGGTGGCGGGAGTGGTGGTAAAGCCGGTGGCGGCTGGGCCATGTGGGTAGTCATCG
Source organism: Litorivivens sp. (assembly GCA_041638115.1). Lineage (GTDB taxonomy): Bacteria > Pseudomonadota > Gammaproteobacteria > Pseudomonadales > Spongiibacteraceae > Litorivivens. Next base: position 5,154 of record JBFKXO010000142.1, read on the forward strand.
CGCTATTGCTGGTGGGCGCCTACTATCTCTACAAGCAGCTAGAAGTAGCTCGCGCCCAGCAGACGCTGGATCAGCAGCGTATTGTCCGGCTGGAAAAGCAGCTAAATGTGACCGATGAGAGCGTGAGCGAAACCAGCGATCAGTTCCAGAAACAGATGCAGTTTCTCGATACAGAAGTGCGCAAGCTCTGGGACAACGTGTGGAAGCGCAGCAAGGAGCAGTTGGCTGAACACGAAATCAAGATAGAGAAAATGGAAAAGTCTCTGGCGTCGCTAAACTCCCAGATATCGGGTCTGAATAACAAGATCGCTGAGGTGGAGAAGGCTAACGCCGGGTACAAGAAAGAATTGGCCAGTCTGAAAGTCCAGCAGGATAAAACCCGCAATATGGCTGAAACGAACTGGAGCGAGATTGCGGAGCTGAAAGAGGGCGGCAATATGGGCGAAAAAGTCGCTCGACTGGAATCGCGTATCAAGGCCAACGAAGAGTGGCTGGAGTCCGTGAACGCCTTCCGCAAGCAGGTTAACCGGGATATTTCTAATCTTCGTGAAACCGTAAGTGGGTACCACGGTGGTGCGGCAACAACGCCCTCACCCTGAGGGGAATATCCAAAGCCCCCGGTATAATCCGGGGGC
>JBFKXO010000143.1:0-5740 GCA_041638115.1 Litorivivens sp.
GATCTTCGGGGGTGCGAATCAGCCGTCCCGCTGCCTGTATAACCTTGGTCATCGCCGGGTAGAGATACGCGTAGTTGTAACCCTGACCATAGCGCTGTTCGAGAATGTTTTTCAGGTATTCCCGGTTTCCATCATTGGGTGGCAAGCCCAGCGTCGCGACAAATACACCGATCAATTTGTCGCCGGGAAGATCAATACCCTCGCCGAAGATACCGCCGAGAACACAGACGCCAATCCCCGGCGTGGCATCACTGACAAAGTCGATAAACTCCTTGCGCTGGGCGTTACTCATGCCGCTGTGCTGACGCCGAATACGCAAGGTGGGTACGCGCAAGCGGCAGAAATCGTAAAACGCATCGACGTAGGCCAGGCTACTGAGAAACACCAGATAGTTACCCGGCGCAGACTCATACTGACGCTGAACGCGCGCCGCCAGCGCCGGCAGGCTATGGTCACGCCGATCAAGCCGCGTACTGATATTGGTAACAATTCGCAAGTCAATCTGGCTCGGCTGAAACGGGCTGGGGATATCCTGCCAACGCGTCGACACCGGCATACCCAACAGATCGCTGTAGTACTGAGCCGGGTGTAGCGTAGCGGAAAACAGGATAACGGCATGCGCTGCTTTCAGGCGCTCGGCAATATGATCCGCAGGAATCAGGTTATCAATGCTGAGCACGCCGCTACCGGTCATTTGCTGTTGGCCCTGAGTCGCCTGCTCAAAGCCCAGTGTGCACAGCGAGTGGTCGCCAAAACTTTCCGCTAAACGCAAAAATCCCAGCGCACTGAACAACACCTCCTGAATATCGCGCGCACGATGGTTATCGCTAAGATACTCGGTGATGGCGGCGATCAAACCATAGAGGGAGTCGTTGAGAGCATCGGGCACCTCGTCGAGGCGATAATGAGGCTTGGGCTCATCCAACTCCAGGTAGGGTTTAATCAGTTCACGCCAGGCGGCCTCCAGTTGCGACAAAGGCTTTCGCAATGCCGCCGGCGGTTTGCGTATGGTATACAGCAAAGAGGCCTCGGAAAGGCGCAGACTGTACATTCCTCGCGCCCGATCAATCAGGTTGTGAGCCTCATCGACCACGGGTACGACGCGCCATTCATATTGCTGGGTTAAGGCGTGCAACAACGCGTGCTGATCAAAGTAGTGATTGACGTCGGCGATCACTACATCGCACCAATGGGCCATCTCCTGAGCCAGAAAATAGCGACATATCTGGTGGCGACGGGCAATATCCCGAAGCATGCTGCTGTCGAGAAACCGGTGCCCGACCGCTTCTTCCCGCGCCGCCGGCAGCCGATCAAAAAAACCCAACGCCAACGGGCAGGAATCACCGTGACAGGCTGCTTCCGGATGATCACAGCTGGCGTCCAGTGAGCTGAGCTCCAGTACCCGCAACGGTACCTCGTCATCCTGCGCTTTAAAGATGCGCTGCAGACCGTCTAGCGCCAGGTTCTTTCCGGTATTGCGACACGTCAGGTAAAACACACGATCAAGCTGCTGAACCGGCATAGCATGCAAAGCGGGGAATAACACGCCCAGCGTTTTTCCAATACCGGTTGGCGCCTGCAGCAAGAGTGAGCACGCGTTATTGACGGCTTTGAAAACGGTCTCGGACAAGGCCCGCTGACCGTGGCGAAAATCCGGAAAAGGAAAACGCAGCTTTTGTAACACGGCATCTCGCTGCTGCCGATGCAAGGCCTCCTGCTCCAACCAGTCGCGATATCGCCGGCATAAGTCGACCAGAAAACTCCATAACTCTTCGGCCTCGCAACAAACCTCTTCGCTGCTTTCTTCTTCGCGCCGCACTTCCAGGTAGGTTAATTTAAGGTTGATTGATGCGCGCTTGTTTAGCCGACAAAATAGCGCACCATAGACTTTTAACTGGGCCCAGTGCAGTGCGCGTTTTCCCGGACCAATACGGGTCAATTTGCCGCGGTGGGTCTTGATTTCCTCAAGGTAGCATTCCTGAACATTGGCGTAGTAACCGTCGACGCGGCCCGCCACCTCCAGGCCCTCACACTGTCCACGCAAAGGATATTCCGCCACATAGGGATCAGGGCGCCGTTCCTGCACAGCGCGGTGCCCGGCGATACCTTCAATCGCGCTGGGTGCCGGCGTATAGCGAAACTCCAGGCTGCCGCTACGAGCGGCAAACTCACACAACGCGCTGACGGATACGCAGGTCATGACGTGCCGAAACTGACATTCAGCACAGACACCCTCACGCCCATCCCCGTCAGGGCCTGCAACCAGAGCGTCTGATGGTCCTGCAGTCGATCGCCCGGACCTTTCACTTCCACGAGACGGTAAGACGCCTCCTCCTCGTTAAAAACCACCAGGTCCGGCATTCCCGCACGGTGATGCCGCAAGTCCGCCATCAGATGCTGAAAAATAGCGCGCAAATCGCTCGCCGGAATCAGCGCCAGCGCTTTTTCAAGTAACGCCTCTGTCAGGACGGGCCACGACAGCAAGCGGCATGCCAGCCCTTGCTTGGCTTTCCAGGTTTGCCAGATACAATCCTTATAGTCGCCCGTCTCAAGGCTGGCTAATTGCTCGGTCAATGCATCGTGTCGGCGCTCGACAAAATCCGACCGAAAAAGATCGGCCGGCCCTGATTGGAAGGGATGAAAAAAAGCCCCCGGCAATGGCGTAAAAATTTGCTCCCAGCACAATAAGGCAAACAAACCGGGAAACAACGCGTTTTCCACGTGATAGGCCTGTACCCCCGAGTTGATGTGCAAATGCTCCACCACTGCCTGTTCAACCCGCAGGCCGCGTGCGGCTGGATCAGGCAGGCACAAGGTCTCCTGCACCAGCGCAACTGACGATGACGACACAACGGTATCGGGCCGCTTTAGCTTGCGTCGCGCCCGCTGCTCAATGCGCCGCAAATGAAGTTGGCTTAACGGCCGCAGCCGGCGGTGATCAATTCGCTCCACTTCCTTCCAGAGCAACTCCGGCGCAGCAGATTTTTCCAGCAGACGCAGTCGTCGAATGATAGCCTCTTCCATGCGGTTATCTCGGTAGAGCGTTAACGCCAACGCCGTATCGCCTGCGCGCTCTGCCTGCTGGGCAAGCTGGTACAACACCCGGTCACGACGATGCGCCAGCCAATCGTTCGCAAGCGGCGGGGGCAACATTGCTAGCGCTGCCAATACATCGCCATGGTCCTGCAGATGCTGCTGACTGCGTGCAATGGCCAGCGCGGCATCAACCTCCTGACGCGTTTGAAAGGCCCGCGACGACGGCTCGAAGACGACTTTCTCATAACGACGGTTCCCCAGCTCCGTCAGCACAAACTCCGACCAATCCTGATAGGCATTTCCGAAGAACATCATTCGCACGCGATCAAACAGCGATTGACAGGACAGCGCAACGAGAAAAAACGGTGCCTGCGGCCACCACTGCGCCAGCGGCAAGGCTGCGGATTGTGCAGCCTCAAGATGTGCTAGCAAGTCCTGTTTTTTCAGTGTCTCGACGCCGGGGATACCTCGCTCCTCAATCATGGCTCGCAGCTCCGCAACCCGACACAGCCTGTGCAGGGTCACGGCGTCGCAGGCCGGGTTACGCTCAACCAGGCCGGCGCGAGCCAGGGTATTTAATGCTTCGGGAATATCGTCGATTTCGCTGTACTGAAGCGCATCGCTGCGAAAAAACTCACCCTTGCGCAACAGCATCCGGACCAAGAGAGCCCGCGCCGGGGTGGGCAGTGCGTGGTAATCGGAAAGCTGCGCCGTTTCGCTTGGACTCAACAGATCCCCGTGGTGCTGACAAACCCAGTGAACCACGGTATCGACATTGCGCAGGTAATACAGCGGATCATCCAGCGGGGCGCTGCTTGGTCGGACCACGCTTGGTCGGGCCACGCTTGGTCGGGCCACGCTTGGTCGGACAAAATCATTCACTGTCACGGTGAATTCGACAACCGGGACGCTGCAAGATTTCCTGAGTAGAAGGACGGGTGGGATCAAAGCGAAAGGAACCGTCCGCATAGACTTCGAGATAGCCCCACTGCAGATCCATTTCACGCTGACCCGGCTGTGGCGGGTGGGCCCACCAAGGCTCCCGACTCAATAGCTGGGGGGCATTGGCATCGAGGAGCTCGTTTGGAATTCGGCTAGCAGGCAACATGATCGGTCCTCCGGCACCTGAACATTCTGGGCTTGCGGACCGATCATTATGTTACTGTATATAAATACAGTCAATACATGATGGCGAGGCTTGCTGAACAGCGCTTAGTTATGCACGCCGCCATCAACCTTGACCACTTCACCTGTCATATGACCACCGTCATCAGAGGCCAGCATGGCAATGACCGCAGCCACCTGCTCCGGTGTACCGAATTGTCCATCCGGGCGGCTCAGATGCGCAAACAGATCCATATCCAACTCGGCCATGCGGTCACCCTGCGCAATCACCATCGGCGTCAGTATTCCACCGGGGGCGACCGCGTTAACACGAACACCTTTCTTCAGATATTCCCACGCCAGGGTCCGGGTCATGGCGTAGACACCGCCCTTGCTGGCAGCGTAAGCGGCCATGTAGGGATGACCATATTGCGCCGACGTCGAGGCCGCATTGACGATGCTACCCTTGGTTTTCTCCAGTTCCGGAAGCGCCTCGCGACAGCACAGAAATGTGCCGATCAGATTCACATTGAGAATCTGCTGAAATTCTTCGAGTGAGGTTTGGGTGCTTGGCATGGAACGCAGGATACCGGCCATGTTAATCAGCGAGTCCAACTTACCTTCATTAGCAATCACATCAGCAATCAGTGCTTTCACCTGATCTTCCGACGCCACAGAGCACGGGTAACTGCGAACACTGCCCGCCAGCGACTCCGCCTGAGATACGGTTTGCTCCAGCCCCTCCTTGTTCAGATCGACGGCGACGACCTGACCGCCTTCGGTCGCCACACGTAGGGCCGTTGCCTGGCCGATGCCCGAACCGGCACCGGTCACGATCACTGTTTTATTGGCAAAACGCTGCAAACCAGCGGGCTGAGAAATATTGTCGCTCATGGGATCGATACACCTGAATACAAAGGATGAAAATAGCCGCGCAACATAGCGCGAGCACCCGCATGCCGCAACGTCCGGATGGATGAGATACCCATCAGAGCCGCGGCGCGCCCAATACCGTTCAGCTAAAACCAGCGTTTACCCGTGGCACCCTCACCCAAGAAGTGAACCACGGTATAGCGTTGCAACTCACCGGGGCAATTGCAGCATTAAAACCCAGTAATAGTTCTAACGATCCATTGACAGACGCAAGTGCGAGACGTATAAAGTAAACGTTTACATCCTGACAACACCAATAACATCAGGAAACCATGATGAGAATACACACACTCTGTAGCGCCTTTCGTGGCTGGTATCGCACTATTCTGCACTGCCGATCTTGCGCATTGTATATTGCCCTATCGAGCTCGATCATAGGCGCAAATGCAGCGGAGCCCCCTAATGTCGTCTTTATTCTGACCGACGATCAACGCGCAGATGCGGTGGGCTACCACGACAAGCCATTGCTGGGTATCGAAACCCCCAATATTGACCGCCTCGCAAAAGAGGGCGCTCGCTTTACCAATATGTTTGTGACCTCGTCACTGTGTTCACCCAGCCGAGCGTCGTTCCTTTCCGGCACCTACGCCCATACCCATGGGGTGCGCAATAACTTCACCGATTACCCCAGACAGTTACAAAGCTTTCCGATGCTGCTGCAACAAGC
>JBFKXO010000144.1:0-5737 GCA_041638115.1 Litorivivens sp.
AATCTGGAGTCGGTACGAACAGGGGTTGTGTAGCCCGGAGGGTAATATGACGTACGCAGGAGCCGTGTACGAGGCCCGTACGCACGGTTCTGTGAGAGGGATGAGGCGTGAGCCTCACCCTACTCGATGTGCCTGAGGCATTTGCGCTGTGCTCAGCTTAGTGGGCGGTAGCCACCATCTCGCGAGCGTGGGCCAGCGTATTGTCGGTAATCGCCACGCCCCCCAGCATACGGGCAATTTCCTCGACCTTTTCGTTATCGCTCAGCGCCACTAGCTGCGTTTTAACGGACTTTTTGTCCGACTGCTTGCTGACTTTTATGTGGTGGTCTGCCTGGCTGGCGACCTGGGGCTGGTGGGTTACGCACAGTACCTGCGTGGTCTGGCCGAGCTGCTGCAGCAGGGTGCCGACAATCTCGGCGGTGGCGCCGCCGATGCCCACGTCGACCTCGTCGAAGATAATGGTCGGTACAGTGACCGCTTGCGCGTTAACCACATGAATCGCCAGACTGATGCGAGAGAGTTCGCCACCGGAGGCGATCTTGTTCAGCGGCCCCGGTTTGCTGCCCGGGTTGGTGCTAATCAGAAATTCGACCTCTTCCTGGCCGTGAATGCCCAGGGTGTCTGCCTCAACGGGCTCTAAATGAATTTGAAAACGGCAGTTGGCCATAGACAGGTCGGCCAAATGGGCTTCCACCTTCTTGCTGATAGAGGCGGCAGCTTTCTGCCGTTTCTTGCTTAGGCTGTCAGCCGCTTTGCGGTAGTCCTTTTCCAGCCTTGCCAGTTCGGCGCTCAGCTCTTCAATGCTGCCGGCACCGCCCTGCAGGCCATCGAGTTCCTGCTGCAAGCGCTCCTGAACTTCAAGCAATTCGTCGCCGCGGCAGTGATGTTTGCGGGCGATCTGATAGATTGCATCGAGGCGCTCTTCCACCTGATGCAAGCGCTCCGGGTCCATGTCGCCGCGATCCAGATGCTGCTGCAGCTCGCGGCTGGCTTCTTCCACCTGAATCAGTGCGGTTTGTAGCATGTCTTCGGCATTGCCCTGACGCTCGGCCTTGACCGGGCTGGCCCGAAGGGATGACAGCGCTTGATGCAGGATGCCCAGGGCGTTGACTTCGCCTTCCTTACAAAGGTTGAGGGCGTGATTGCTGGCGTTGAGAACGTGCTCGGCGTTGGCCAGTGTTTGCTGTTCTTCTTCCAGCGTTTCCACCTCGCGAGGCTGCAGCGCCAGCGCCAGTAATTCATCCAACTGGTATTGCAGCAATTGCACCCGGGCGGTGCGCTCGTCGCTTTGCTCGGTGAGCGATTTCAGTTTTTGGCTGGTCTTGCTGTGCTGGCGGGCGAGAGCGGCGACTTCGCTCGCCAGGTCCGTGGCTCCGGCACAGATATCGAGTAGATCACGCTGATAATCCTTTTTCAGCAGGGACTGATGTTCGTGCTGGCTGTGAATGTCGACCAGATGTTCGCCCAGGGCGCGCACATCCTGCAGCGTCGAGGGCTGGCCGTTGATGTAGGCGCGCGAGCGCCCTTCCGCGGTAATCACCCGGCGCAGCATCAGCTCGTCGCCGTCCAGCAGGTCGCGGCTGTCGAGCCAGCGTTTGGCGGCGGGCAGGGCGGCAATATCAAACAGGGCGTGCACTTCAGCCTTGTCGGTTCCGTGGCGCACGATGCCCGCATCGGCGCGATCGCCCAGTGTCAGGCCTAGCGCGTCGAGCATGATAGATTTACCGGCGCCAGTTTCGCCGGTGAGGGCCGTCATGCCGGATTGCAGGTCGATATCCAGGTTTTCTGCAATGGCATAGTTGCGAATACAAATATGGGTCAGCATACCGGGCACCTGTTGTAGTGGATTAGTGGTCGTGGATTGGACGAAGCTGGTTAAGTGTATAGGTGTGGCTATTTATACAGTATCCATCATGGGGGCGGCAAGCCCCGGAGCAATCGGCGGTGTAAAAATGTCGAGGGGCTGGCTAGAATGCTGGCGAGGCTGTTGTATTGGTTAGAAAAATCATGGTTGCAGACGGTTTGAATGAGCGGGCGCAGAAACTGCTCAAAGTGCTGGTGGAAAGATACATCCGTGAAGGGCAGCCTGTGGGGTCGCAGACGCTGCTGAAGGACAGTGGTTTGCCGGTCAGCGCGGCCACGGTGCGCAATATCATGGCGGAACTGGAAGATCGCGGCTATGTTGCCTCTCCGCATACTTCGGCCGGCCGGGTTCCCACCCATCAGGGCTATCGGCTGTTTGTCGACTCCCTGATCACGGTGTCACCGCTAGAAGGGCGCATCCTCAATAATCTGAAGCTGGAGCTCGACGCAGAAAAACCCTCTGACGAATTGATTGCCTCCGCTTCCCAGCTGTTGTCCTCCCTGACCCGTCAGGCGGGGCTGGTGACTCTGCCTAGCCGACATCGTCTAACGTTGCGGCAGGTCGAGTTTTTGCCCTTGTCTGATAATCGAATTCTGGTGATCTTGGTGGTGAACCAGCGCGAGGTGCAGAACCGGGTGATCCGCACTGAGCGGCCCTTCAGCGAGGCAGAGCTGAAGCAGGCGGCGAATTACATTAATCATCACTTCGCCGGTAAAGAACTGGATACGATCCGCGACAACCTGCTCGAAGCAATGCGCTCGGACAAGGACGATATCGACCGCTATATGCAGGCCTCGCTGGATTTGGCCGCCACGGCGCTGGATGTCGGAGAGAGCAATGACCGTCCTTCCGAATATGTGCTGGCGGGGGAAAAACAGCTGCTCGAGGCGGCCACGCCGGACAATCTCGACAAAATGCGCGAGCTGTTTAGCGCCTTTGAGCGCAAAAAAGACATACTTGATCTGGTGGATCGCTGCCTCTTGGCCGATGGGGTGCAGATCTTTATTGGTGAGGAGTCGGGCTATAAAGCCTTCGGCGACTTTTCTGTCATCACCGCCCCCTACCAGCTCAGCGATGGTCGCCCCCTGGGGGTGTTGGGGGTCATTGGCCCCACCAGAATGGCCTACGAAAAAGTCATTCCCATGGTGGATGTGACGGCGCGCATGCTGAGTCTGGCGCTTCGGGCCGGATAACCTGCTGTTTTTGCGGGTATTTCGTATAAAAATTACTCTCCAGCCTTGAATTTTCTCCGTTCGGCCCCATTGAAGGCCTGCACGGCGTTGGGCCGTTGTCAGAATCAACGATGGAGTCAAAGCGTGGCTGAGGAAAACAGAAACGAGCAGGATGAAGTAGCGGCAGATCAGCAGGCGGTCGAATCTGGCGCCGAGCCTGAATCGCTGGCCGAAGCGGAAGCCGAGCTGGTCACTGAAGGCGGTTCGGATGAAGAGTTGTTGAAGCAGATTGAAGCGCTCAAGGCTGAACTCTCCGATACCAAGGATCAGGCGCTGCGAACCGCGGCCGAAGCTCAGAACATCCGTCGTCGCGCTGAAATCGATGCCGATAACGCGAGGAAATTTGCTGTCGAGCGCTTCGCCAAGGATCTGTTGCCGGTGGTCGATAATCTGGAGCGGGCACTGGAAAATGCTCCCGAAGATCACGCTGATGAGGCGGTCAAAGCCGTACTCGAAGGTGTAGAGCTGACTTACCGCAGCTTTGCCGACATGCTGGAAAAGCACAACCTCAAAGCCATCAATCCCGAGGGTGAGCCCTTTGACCCGCAATTGCATGAGGCCATGTCTATGGTCGAAGCGCCGGGTGCCGAACCGAATTCGGTGATCCAGGTGGTGCAGAAGGGCTACACCCTGAACGAGCGTCTGCTGCGCGCGGCCATGGTGGTAGTGTCCAAGTAAGGCGCGCCCAGTAAGGGTTTCCAAGTAACTGATTTTTTACGTGCTGGCCTTGAAATCGAAACAGTCGGGCCAATATAGAAACCAGAACGTATTGTAAGTGACCCGCAGAGCGGGCCAAGTGGAGAGATAGACATGGGTAAAATCATTGGTATTGACCTCGGTACCACCAACTCCTGTGTTGCCATCCGGGATGGTGACAAGGTCAAAGTCATTGAGAACGCTGAAGGCGCGCGTACCACGCCTTCTATCGTGGCCTACACCGAAGACGGTGAAGTGCTGGTCGGCCAAAGCGCCAAGCGTCAGGCCGTGACCAACCCCCATAACACCCTGTATGCGGTCAAACGTCTGATCGGCCGTCGCTTTGAAGACGATGTGGTTCAGAAAGACATCAAGATGGTGCCTTACAAGATCGTCAAGGCCGACAATGGTGACGCCTGGGTTGAGGCCCGTGGCGAGAAAATGGCACCGCCGCAGGTTTCTGCCGATGTGCTGAAAAAGATGAAGAAAACCGCCGAAGATTACCTCGGCGAAGAAGTGACCGAAGCGGTGATTACCGTACCGGCTTACTTCAATGACTCCCAGCGTCAGGCTACCAAAGACGCCGGTCGTATTGCCGGTCTGGACGTGAAGCGCATTATCAACGAGCCGACGGCAGCTGCGCTGGCCTACGGTATGGATAACCTCGAAGGTGACCGCACTATCGCAGTTTACGACCTGGGTGGCGGTACTTTTGATATCTCCATTATCGAGATTGCCGAGGTGGACGGCGAGCACCAGTTTGAAGTACTGGCCACGAACGGTGACACCTTCCTCGGTGGTGAGGACTTTGACCTCCGCCTGATCGATTATCTGGCGAGCGAGTTCAAGAAAGACAACAGCATCGACCTGAAAGGCGATCCGCTGGCCATGCAGCGTCTGAAAGAAGCCGCTGAAAAAGCCAAGATCGAGCTGTCTTCCAGCCAGCAGACTGAAGTGAACCTGCCCTACATTACGGCAGATGCTTCTGGTCCGAAACACTTGGTGGTGAAACTGACTCGCGCCAAACTGGAATCGCTGGTAGAGGATCTGGTCGAGCGGTCACTGGAGCCGATGAAAGTGGCTCTGAAAGATGCCGGTCTGTCGGCTTCTGAAATTGGCGACGTGATTCTGGTCGGCGGTCAGACCCGTATGCCTATGGTTCAGAAGAAAGTGGCCGAGTTCTTCGGCAAGGAAGCGCGTAAGGATGTGAACCCCGACGAAGCGGTTGCGATGGGTGCTGCTATTCAGGGCGCGGTTCTGGCCGGCGACGTGAAAGACGTACTGCTGCTCGACGTTACACCGCTGACCCTGGGTATTGAAACCATGGGTGGCGTGGCGACTCCGCTGATCGAGAAGAACACTACGATTCCGACCAAGAAATCGCAGATCTTCTCAACTGCTGAAGACAACCAGACTGCAGTGACCATTCACGTGGTGCAGGGTGAGCGCAAGCAGGCTGCCCAGAACAAGTCACTGGGCCGCTTCGACCTGACCGATATTCCGCCGGCACAGCGCGGTATGCCGCAGATCGAAGTGACCTTCGACATCGATGCTAACGGCATCCTGCATGTGTCGGCCAAAGACAAGGCGACTGGCAAGGAGCAGTCCATCGTTATCAAGGCCTCTGGTGGCCTGAGCGATGAAGACATCGACAAGATGGTACGGGAAGCCGAAGCCCACGCGGACGAAGACAAGAAGTTCGAAGAGCTGGTTACCGCCCGCAACATGGCTGAAGGTCTGGCTCACGCCACTCGCAAGACCCTGAAGGATGCAGGCGATAAGGCGAGTGATGAGGAGAAGGCTGCCATTGAAGCTGCGCTGGCTGAAGTGGACGAAGCAGTGAAAGGGGATGACAAGGAAGCCATCGACGCTGCTGCCCAGAAACTGGGTGAGGCTTCCAACTCTTTGGCGCAGAAGATGTACGCCGAACAGGCTGCTGAAGCAC
>JBFKXO010000145.1:0-5717 GCA_041638115.1 Litorivivens sp.
CATCAGCGCGACAATTTTTGCTTCCTGCTCAGCCTTGGTTTCTTTGGTAACGGGCAGGTGATGAAATGGGATGCCATACCACTCCACCAAACCGCGACAATCTTCGTGATTGGAAAACACACCGACGATTTGCGCCGGCAACGCACCGGAACGCCATTTGGTCAGCAGCACATTCAAACAGTGATCGTCTTTGGAAACCGCCAGCAGGATACGTGGCTTATCCGCCAGCGGACGCAGCCGATAGGCCATGCCGAGAGTCTGGGCCAGGCTTTTCACTTCCTCGACAAAATCGTGGATATTGCAGGCCATGCTACGGTCATCGAACACCATTCGCGAAAAGAAACTGCGGGTGTACGGGTCAGAGTACTGGGCCACTTCCGTGATAAAGGCACCGCGCTGGTACATCAGGTTGGACACGCGCGCCAGAATGCCCAGCTGATCCGGGCATTTAAAGGTCAGCACGTAGGCGGTGTAATCAGACATTTCCTCTTTCCTTAAGGGCATCAATCATCAGGGCTAACACAGCGTCCATGGCGTGGTGATCGGCGTCGATACGCAGGTCGGCAGCCGACTCATACAAGGGCCAGCGCTCCTGATACAGCAGATCAAAACTTTGTCCGGGTTTAAGCACAATCCCGCGACTGTCCATATTGTGAATGCGCTGCTGTAACACGTCGAGGGGCACGTCGATAAACACCACCTGCGACAGGCTGCGCAGGTGCGCCATGGCAGCGGCCGAATACACCACACTACCACCCGTGGCGATCACGGTATCTTCAACCGACAGACTGAGTACCGTGTCTGCCTCCATCTGCCGAAAGGCCTCTAAACCGTGAGCCTGCTGGTAGGCCTGCAAGGTACAACCCTGGCGCTGCTGGATCAGCACATCCGTATCCAGAAAATCCTTGGCCAGGGCTTTTGCCAGCAAAATGCCCAAGGTGCTTTTGCCGGCTCCCGGCATGCCGATGAGCGTAATCGACGACATCGTTACCCGCCCGTGTTCAGACGCGCGTCAGCCGTTAAGGTAGTAATTGGCATACTCTTCACGCAGCGGTACTTTCAACAACTTGCCGGTTGCGGTGTGGGGCAGCTCATCGCGAAATACCACCGCATCCGGCACCCAGAAACTCGCCAGCTGCGGTTTCAGAAATTCCAGAATATCGGCTTCAGTGGCACTGGCACCATCCTTCAGAACCACCAGCAACAGCGGGCGCTCCTGCCACTTTTCGTGGGGAATACCGATCACACAGGCCTCGGCCACGGCCTCATGACCCACCGCGACATTCTCCAGATCAATGGAGCTGATCCACTCACCGCCAGATTTAATAACGTCCTTGCTGCGGTCCACAATCTGCATCATGTTGTGGGAATCGATGGTGGCCACATCGCCGGTATCAAACCAGCCATCTTCAGTCGCCAGCTTGTCGCTTTTGTAATAGCTGTTGACGATCCAGGGACCGCGCACCATCAGGCGACCATAGGCCTTACCGTCGCGCGGCAATTCTTTGCCGTCATCGTCGATGATTTTCATATCCACGCCATAGACCGGGCGCCCCTGCTTGAGCTGACGCTGATAACGCTCCTCCTTGGGCAGGGACAACAGAGCCTTGGTAGGCGCATTGACGGTGCCAATGGGCGACATTTCCGTCATGCCCCAGGCGTGCAACAAAAAGGCGCCGTGCTTTTCATCAAAGGCGCGAATCATCGACAGCGGCGCTGCCGAACCACCGACCACCACCGTTTCCACGCTGTGCATGGTTTCATTAATGCTATCCAGATGATTGAGCAGCCCCAGCCACACCGTCGGCACCCCGGCCAACAGGGTCGGTTCTTCGTTCTTGATCAGCTCCCACAAGCTGGCGCCATCCATCGCCGCGCCGGGAAAAACCAGCTTGGCACCGGTGATGGTCACCGCGTAAGGGATACCCCAGGCATTGACGTGGAACATCGGTACGACCGGCAGTATCACCGAGTCCGCTTTGATATCGAGCGCCTGGGCATGCAGGCTCGCCATCGCGTGCAATACCGTCGAGCGATGAGTGTACATCACCCCTTTCGGATTGCCGGTGGTACCGGAGGTATAACACAGCGAACAAGGCGTGTTTTCATCGAACTGTGGCCACGCGAACTCCTCGCTGTGGGGCGCTATAAACTCTTCATAGCAAATCAGGCCTTCGAGCTTGCTGTCCGGCATGTGCGCCTTGTCGCACATCACCACAATGGCCTGCAGATGGGGCAGCTTGTCGCGCAGGTTTTCAACCAGCGGCAGCAGGTTCAGGTCGATAAACAGCAGGCGGTCTTCGGCGTGATTGAAGATGTACTCCAACTGCTCCGGGAACAGCCGCGGATTAATCGTGTGGCAAACGCTGCCGATACCGGCCGTGGCGTAATACACCTCATAGTGGCGCCAGGTATTCCAGGCCAGCGTGGCGATCCGGTCTCCCGGCTTAACGCCCCAGTTCAGCAGGGCATTGGCGAGCTGCTTGGTCCGCTTGGCCGCCTCACCCTGGGTGATGCGATGAATACTGTTGTCTTCTACCTTGCGGCTGACAATCTCCGCCTCCGGGTGACTGACGACCCCGAACTCCATCAGGCCGGAAATCAGCAGGGGGCTTTCCATCATAGGCGCGGGCATTGTTCACTCCTTAAGTCTTATTGTCTTAAACGATTGGGTGAGATTGATTCAAGACTATGTGTTACGGCGCGACGAGACAAGTCGATTCATGCCTGTCGCCTACGCCAACGGTAGAGCGTGACCAGCGTACTGGCGCCTATGATCATCCCGGCACCCAGCAATTTCTGCGGCGTAATCGCCTCGTCGAGAAACACGCTACTGCTGATCATCGCCAACGGGATGTACACATAGTAAATAATGCCGGTAAAAACCGGCGGCAATTCGGTACTCGCCTTCACCCACAAGCCGTGCGCAACCACCGTGCACAGCAGCCCCAATGTGAGAAGCTGCCAATAATCGGTAGAGCTCAGCTGCCAGTTGGACAGTGGCCACAGCGGCAGGAAACACAGCAAGGCAAAACTGAACTGGCCCCAGGTGCGCTGCAGGTTGGACAGCGCCGCAGCACGCTGGTGTAGCAGCGGCAAGCAGGCGTAGAGAAATCCGCTTATCAGCCCCACGCCGATCCCCGCCGTCACCGAGTTCGACAGGCTCAGGCTGGGCACCATCACCGCACATCCCGCCAGGCAAACCAGCATGGCCAACCACTCCGGCCACTGCACCGGCTCGCGGTTAAACCACCAGGCCAACAACAAATACTGAACGCCGTAAGTGACAATGGCCGTGGCGGCAATCACCGCCGTGGCCATTTTGATACTGGCAAAATAGGTGAGCCAGTGGACCGCAAAAACCGCGCCGATTACCGCCAGCCGCTGCCACTGCCTCGGCTGGATGCCGCGCAGCTTCACTCGCGACAATGCCACTATGACGCTCACCACCCCCGCCGCAATCAACAGCCGCGCCAGACCAATCGTGACCTCATTGGCCGCCGTGGATTTCACCAGCACCGGGACCGCCGACATGGTAAAGATGGCGCTCAGTGCGATGACAATAAGAGACAAAGGTGGCACAGGTTCCCCCACTGGACGCGAGCTGACAGCTCGCGCAGAATGCAACGATAACTGGATTTTCGAACATTATATGAATATTGACAGCAAACTACCCCAAGTAGGCACCACGATTTTTTCGGTGATGTCGGCAATGGCAGCCGAGTGCGGCGCCATCAACCTCTCTCAGGGTTTTCCCGATTTTACTGCCAGCCCTTACCTGCTTGAGCGGCTGAACAAACACGCCACCGAGGGGCGCAATCAATATGCCCCCATGAACGGTGTGCCGGAACTGCGCCAGGCCATCGCTAAGCTGATTCAACACTGTTATCAACGTCAGGTTGACAGCGAGCAGGAAGTGACCCTCACCTCCGGTGCGACCGAGGCCCTGTTCGTTGCGGTGCAAACCGTGATCCGGCCCGGCGATGATGTGATCCTCCTCGACCCCGCCTACGACAGCTACGAACCCGCCATCACTCTGGCCGGTGGTACCTGCACGCGTCTGTCGCTGCTGCCGCCAACCTATGCGCCCGACTGGCAGCAGATTGAAGACAGCATTAAGCCCAACACCCGCCTGATCATGGTGAACAGCCCTCACAACCCAACCGCCACCGTGTTTACCGACAGCGACTGGCGAGAGCTGGAGCGCATCGCCGAGAAGCACAATCTGTTTGTGATCAGTGACGAAGTGTACGAACACATTGTGTTTGATACCGCGCGCAACAGCGCCCATCGCTATCCAGCCCTGGCTGCGCGCAGCTTTGTGATTTCTTCTTTTGGCAAAACTTTTCACGTCACCGGCTGGAAGCTCGGCTACTGCGTGGCCCCGCCCGCGCTGAGCCATGAATTTCGCAAAGTGCATCAATTCGTGACCTTTACCAGCTTTACCCCGGCCCAGTACGCGGTCGCCGATATGCTCAATGAACGCAGCCAGGAAGTGCATGAACTCGGCGCGTTTTATCGGGAAAAACGCGACTGTTTTGTTAACGCCATGCAGGGCTCACGCTTCAAACTGCTGCCCAGCAGCGGCACCTATTTTGTGCTGGCAGACTACAGCGCCTTGAGCGATGCACCCGATGTGGAATACTGTGAACAGCTCACCCGCGAACACGGTGTTGCTGCCATTCCGCTGTCCGTGTTCTACGAAACGTCACCAGACAGCTGCATCATTCGTTTCTGTTTTGCCAAGCGCGAGCAGACGCTGATCGACGCCGCCGAACGGTTGAAAAGCCTATGAAAGTGTTCGCCCTGCAAAGCCCGCTGTATTGGCAAGAGCCTGAGAAAAATCGCGACTACTTTGCGAGCCTGATCAGCGATTGCCGCGACGCCGATGTCATTGTATTGCCGGAAATGTTCACCACCGGTTTTTCCATGAAGCCCGAGCAGATGGCCGAACCGGTCAGCGCAGAATCCTGCGCGACCCTCGATTGGTTGCGCGAGCTGTCCCGCGAAAACCAATGTGCGATAACCGGATCTGTCGCCGTGAAAGACGGCGATGCCTACTACAACCGCATGTACTGGGTCAGCTCTGAGGGTGAAACGCACTACGACAAACGCCACCTGTTTCGCATGGCGGGTGAGCATGAGCATTACAGCCCCGGCAACAAGCGCTGCATTGTCGCGTTTCGAGGCCTGCGGTTTTGTTTGCAGGTGTGCTACGACTTGCGCTTCCCCGTGTTCAGCCGCAATCGCGACGACTACGATGTGCTGATTTACGTCGCCAATTGGCCCGAACCTCGCCGCCACGCCTGGTCGTCGCTGTTAGTTGCGCGCGCGATTGAAAACCTGAGCTTTGTGATTGGCGTGAATCGCGTGGGCGAAGACGGCAACGGCATACCCTACAGCGGCGACAGTGCGATTATTGATTTTAAAGGCCAGCCATTAGCTCATGCACGAGAACATCAGCCCGAAGTACTGCAGGCGGAACTTGATAAAGCCGCGCTGGAGGCTTTCAGGGAGAAGTTTCCAGCGATGTTAGATGCGGATCGGTTTGAGTTGAAATGACAGTTATAGTGGCGGTGCCAGGATTGGGAGATTGCTTCGCTGAGAGGCGCTCAATGAAAGGGACTCCTCTCCTCCCGATGCCTCATAGGGCAGAATGGAGGTTCGAGTATCCAAAAGAAGGAGAGGAGTCATGAGCAAGCATACGGTAATTGGGA
>JBFKXO010000146.1:0-5704 GCA_041638115.1 Litorivivens sp.
CGGGCGGCGCGGTGATTTTCCCCGTGATATTGGTGGGCGATACCCCCTTTGTTGCAGACCGGGAGCGCGAGGACCGCAACCTGATCCCCAAAGCGTCCGTGCAGTATCGCTTTAACGACGATGTGATGACCTACGCCAGCTACGCTCGCGGTTACAAATCCGGGGGATTCAACGCGCAACCGGTCAACGACCAGCAACTGTCATTTGATGAAGAAGATGCCACCACCTACGAGATCGGCATGAAATCTGAATGGTTAGGCGGCGCAGCGCGACTCAACGTCTCCGCTTTCTACACCGACTTCAGCGGCTTTCAGGTGGCGGCCTTTAACGGTATCAGCTACGTGGTGTCCAACGCGGGATCGGCAACCATACAGGGTGTAGAGTTTGAATCGGTCATCGTGCCGTGGCAGGGCTTCCTGTTCGGCCTCAATGGCGCCTACACCGACGACCGCTACGATGAGTTTACGCGAGCGCCGTGCACCGCAGAGGATACCTCCCCCCCACCCTGTGATCTCAGCGGAGAAGGCCTGCGGTTGGTGCCCGAATTCAAAGCCACGCTGACAGCAGGCTATGAGGAGCAGCTATTCGACCTGCCCTTTATCACCCGGTTCGGCATCACGGCGAGTTACAGCTCAGAGGTTGACCTGGCCACAGATCTGGACCCCATTGATATCAGAGAAGCTGGAACGACATTTGGCCTGCAGGCGGGCATTCGCAGCCTCAACGATAGCTGGCATATCATGCTGTTTGGCGACAACATTACCAATCGCGAATATCTGGCGGGTGGCCAGGACACACCGGCCTTCAGGGGTTCACACTTTGGCGGCGCGTATCCCCTGGCCAGCTACGAGCTGGAGCTGGGTATTCGTTTTTAGCGCAATTCAACACCCACTTGATCCGGGTCAAATCGCGCCTATGCTGACTGTGTCAGAGTGATTCCTGCAAGATAACCCTGCGGAGAATCGTCATGACACTGCTCAAAGACAGCATGATTCAACTGAAAGAGACCCTGGAGAACGCTGCGACGCAGGGCGACAAGGACGCCCGCTGCGCCGCATTGGCAACGCTGGACGCTGACAATCATCCTCGAACACGCACGGTGCGCATAGATCGCATTGAGGAAGGCGGCGTGATTCTTTGCATCACCAGTACCAGCCACCTATTCAGGGAAGTGATGCTCAACCCTTACGTCGCCATGAGTTTCTACTGGCCATCGCTACCGGCACAGGCCAACCTGCAAGGACACTGTGTTGCGGTGCCCGCCCTGGAAGCCGACCGCTATTGGAACAACCGCTCAGTCGCCGCTCAGCCCGGCCACCATCGACACTGGGACACTCAGGCGCAGAGCGAGGCCAGCGGTCGCAAAACCATCGCCAGCTTTTCGCGAATCGCGCGCCCGGCTAACTGGCAAGTTATTCGCATAGAACCCATGCAACTGGAGTTCAGCGACGGCAATTGGCAGCGTCAGAACGGCAAAATGCGCTATCACCGATCCAGTGACGGTCATTGGCATCTGGAAGCTTACCAGCACTAGTTAATCCGCGTCTTAGACGCCAGAGTCCACTGTGGTAAATACCTGTTGACCGGACTTACACAAAGGCGTTCACTTTCCTACATAGTGTGCAGAAGGTGAAACGCTATGGGTTCAGCAGAACCAGACATCGGCTGCAGTTCCTCCCTGTCGACAAGCTGCCAGCGTTGCCGCTTAAACCACTTGTGCCTGCCTTTAGCGCTTGAACACCACGATATCGTGCGCCTCGACGATATCGTGGTGCGCAAACAGCCGCTGCGCAAAGACCAGCAGATTTACCGCCAAGGGGCGGCTTTTCAGTCCATCTATGCGGTTCGCACCGGCGCCGTAAAAGCCAGCTTTCTCGATCGCGACGGCGAAGAAACCGTGATCGGGTTTTATCTGCCCGGCGAGGTCTTTGGGATTGATGGTATCGGCACGCGACACTATCGCAGCACGGCCAGTGCGCTGGAGCACTCCGCCATCTGCGAAATCCCGTTTGATCGATTCGATGGCCTCGGTGTTCAGCTTCCCGGTCTGCGCCAGCACTTGCTGGCCTTACTCAGCCGCGATTTGGTTGAAGAGCAACAGCACAGCGTACTGCTAGCCAAACGCTCAGCGGAACAGCGCGTAGCGGCCTTTCTGATCAATCTTTCACACCGCTATAAACGACAACAGCTTTCCAGTACCGATTTCCAACTACCTCTATCGCGCACAGAAATAGCGAGCTACCTGGGCCTGACGATCGAGACCGTCAGCCGCGTCTTTTCGCGCCTTTCAAAGCAGGGGCTATTCACGTTGAATCAGCGCGACCTCCGCCATTGCCAAATCGAAAAATTGCAGCCAATCGCATTGGCGAAAACCACCTGAAATATCCTATCCGCTTGACGTAGATCAAGAACTCCAAAGCAACAATCGCTTACTTTAAAGCTATGGTGTATGCGCTTTTAACAGCGAATACTCTTCAGATCAGAATCAGGTAAGGAGATATTCATGCCATTGCGAAAAGACTACGATACCTTGGCCGACAGACTCAAAACCGAGCGCGACGAACTGAATGTAAAGATGCATCTCGCCAGCGCGGACTTGCGAGACGAGTGGCATATCCTTGAGGACCGCTGGGACGATTTCCAGCACAAGCTCAGACGCGCCAATCGCGCCGCCTCGGAAAGTGCAGATGACATTGGTGCAGCACTGGACCTTCTGGGACAGGAACTCAAAGAAGGTTACCAGAATATACGCAAAGCGATGCACTAAACCCCAACCGGCCGTCTAGGCGGCCGCCATATTGATCAACCAGGCCACACCCACTACCTGCGGCACAGTAAGCAACGGCAGAAACAATGCCAGCCGCCACGAGCCACTGGTTTCCCTGAGCACCATCACCTCGGTATAGTCCGTTGCCACACCGGCCATCAAAAAGGCGAAACCGTTGCCCGGTGCGCCAGCCCGATTCACCAAATCTGCCGCTAGGGGTGTAGAGCCTTCGGAGCACACCTCGATCACCGTCGCCGCGACAATCGTCAACCATAGCCCCGCCAGCGATGCACCAAAATAGGTGGCGAATGCATCGTGCGGCATCAACGCCCGAATACTGCTGGCCAGCACAATGCCAAACAAAATCCAGCGCAACACCATTCGCGACTCAACAAAGGCAGCGCGCGCCACCGTCTTCCACCAAGCCAGGCTGAAGTGGGCCGCGCGCCATTGCCGCTTCGCCTCTGGCCAGAACTTAAAATGGGAAGGCAAATCCAACGCCCGGGTATTTGCCGGCAAAACACCTCGCACCTCCAATACCTCAAACAGGCAGCCGGTGACGATGGCAATGACCATTGAGGCAATAATAAACACCAGGGTTAGCGGCAAGCCAATCAGCGCAATGAGAATCAGCGTTAGCGATATGGAATTCCAGGGGCTTGCCAGCAAGAAAGCCACCACCTGTCCGGCACTGGCACCGCGCTGATATAGCTGCGCACCAACCATAAGAATGCCGTGGCTGCATAAATCCAGCAGCACACCGGCCAACGTAGCGCGAACCACACCCGCCACACCTTTACCGGTTCCCAGCACACCGGCCACAAACTCTCTGGGCACACGCGACAGCAGCCCGACAAAGAGCATCGCCAGCAAAATGCCCCACCACATCACATTGACCAACTCGAATACCGACGATGACAACATCTGATAATGATGAGAAAAATCGCGGCTGGCCGGTGCCAGCAGCACATGCAGATAGAGCACGGCTACCAGAAAGGTGCAACTTCGCAACAGCCAGTCGGGTTTGCGAGGCGCAGGCTTGCCGTTGGTCGACAGATCGTTGTGGCAGCACGGCGGTTCAGTCAAGCGGAACCTCCAGCAGCGGCGGTTCATGCCCCCCAATCTCTGCCGCGGCTGCCATCGGAAATACGGCATACACCCGCAGTAATTCTCGACCACATTCGTCGGTTTCGCGAATGATGTTCATCAGGCTGGAAAAGCCCACGCCTTCGACGCTGCCATTGCGATAGGCCGCATCGTTCAACTGCTGCATCTCCTTACGGTGCAGGCTCTCTTCCTCTTTTAACTCGCCATGACTGAGCTGGCCACTCAACGCCTGCTGCCCCAGTTCCAATAGCCCTTCCATACGCACTTTAAGTGCTTGCCGAAGCGCCATGGCCGACTGTGCAGGATCTTGCCAGAGCGGCTCCATATCGTCCTGTACATCCTTGATTGCCTTGGCGGCATAAACCGCCTTGCGAATCGTTGCCAGCAACGCTTCAAGCTGCGAGCGTTCCTCGGGAGACAAGCCCTCCAGCCGATTGGCATAGCTGACAATCTCTGCCTCCAGCACTTTTATCGTCTCGTAATGATCCAGGTATACCGCCATACCTGGCTCGAGGCACACCAGCGGCGAGCCCAGATGAGTATGGAACCGTCGATCGCTATGGTAGGCCTGCGCCAGCAATTGCAGGGTTCTGGCCAGCAGATGTTGTGTCTCGTTGTGCACCGCTGGCATTGCCGCTTCGGGAAAGGTTACCGGCACTTTGTGAATATAATCTGTCACCCCCTGATAGCGACCCACGTTATTTTCCAGCCAGTCTGCCAGACGCCGGATAAAGGGAAGCACCAAAAAGATCCCGAAGAAATTGAAGCTGCTGTGGAACAACACCAGCTGCAGCAGACTATCGGTAACCTCAATATAGCGATAGGCCATTGGCGCGAGCGGCAGCAGCACGAGAAAGGCGAATAATGCGGTCATCGCGTTGTAGATCAGATGGAAAGCCGATACCTGACGCTTGACCGGAGCACCGGAGGCACCCGCCAGCAACAGCGTACTGGTGGTACCGAGATCGGCGCCAATGACCATAGCCGCCGCCGCGGGAAAATCGATCATGCCCGCATGCAAGGCTGACAACACCAGCATCACCACCGCCGATGACGACTGAATCACTGCCGCCAGCACTACGCCCAAGCCAAGAAACCAGATGGGCGCCCAACCCACCAGAAAGCTCAGGTCAGCATTTTTGGCCAGGTCCTCGACCCCGGTTTTCATCGCGTCCAACCCGAACAGCAGCAAACCGAGACCCAGCAGCAGATGGCCCACACTCTCCCAACGAGCGCGCCCCTCCAGCCACACTTTCAACAAGGCGCCCAAGCCCATCAGCGGCAGCGCAAAACTGCCCAGCTGCAATTTAAAACCCAGCCAGGTAACGATCCAGCCGGTCATGGTGGTACCGAGGTTCGCCCCCAGAATAACGCCTAGCGCATTGCGCATCGGCATCACCCCGGCGCCCACAAAGGCCAGGACCAGCAGCCCCAACAACGAGCTACTCTGCAGCAAGGCCGTCAGCACCACGCCAATAGGAATCGCCAGCCACAAAGTCGCCGTCGCACTGCGCAGGGATTTAACCACCGCCCGGTTCAGAAGAGATTTCAACGACAATTCCAGGAAGTACATGCCCAGCATAAACAGGCCCAAACCGGAGACCAGCAAGCCCCAATCGATCGACAGACTCATACGTCCTCCAACTCAGCTAGATAGCGCTGCACGATGGCGGCATCGGCCCGTGGGTAGTCGCCAGTAATAGCCTCCAATGTCGCCAGCACATGCTTACACACGGCGCGACGGCAAAGGCCTTTGTCGTCCGCCGGAATCACCCGCCACGGCGACTGCTCAGTATGGGTTGCTTGCAGGGCCTGGGTGGCGAA
This sequence comes from Litorivivens sp., assembly GCA_041638115.1. Taxonomy (GTDB): domain Bacteria; phylum Pseudomonadota; class Gammaproteobacteria; order Pseudomonadales; family Spongiibacteraceae; genus Litorivivens. The sequence continues at coordinate 5,699 of JBFKXO010000146.1, forward strand.
CTGCAA
>JBFKXO010000147.1:0-5701 GCA_041638115.1 Litorivivens sp.
AGCCAGGCGCGCTGCCATTTGTTTTTGCCGTAGGCACCGCCGCGATTTTCAGCCAGATCATCGCCTTCGTAAAAGTAGCGGTAGCGCATGTCGAGCTTGAGATACCAGCCCTCGGCCAGATTGCCCTCATAAACCAGTTGAACGCTGCTTTGAGAGCGGTTCACATCGCCGGGAATCTGAGTGTGGCTGTGCTCCAGTGCGGTTTTGAAACCGTCGGTCCAGTGAGGCTCGCTGACTTCGATTTCGGATGAGTCAAAAGAAAAACCATCGCCACCGAGAAAATCTTCGGTGGCGCTGGCCGTCGATCCGAGCAGCGATAAAACCAGCAGGGCGTCACGCTTTCTCATTATTTAAAGTGCTTGCGCAGGGCTTCCAGGGTTTTTTCCCGGTAAGCAAAATCGGTCAGTGTGCGCTGGGTCAGGAATTCATCTTCTACCTCAACGTTCAACGCTATAGCTTCGCTTTTCATGTTGGACAGCCGCTGTGATTGCAGATTGATCAGCGTGATGTCGCGAGCAATCCAGTGACCCTCGATCTCTTGAATATCGGTAAAGGCAATCTGTTTGAAGGGCTTGCCGCGCTTGTCGTAGGTTTGGGCTTTGAGGATGGTGTAGCGCTCTTTGTCGACCCAGTAGAGCAGTTTGCTGTAGTCGGTTTTGGCGGCGCGGATGGGTTTGGGAATGGCTTCGATCACCCAGACTTCGCGATCACCGAAGGGGCCTTCTTGCAGAATCTTGTAGGTGTACTCGTCGACGGTGCCGGTTTCCATATCCTCAGTGGTGAACTCCGAGCCGAACACCGAAACGGGCTCACGATCTTCGCCCGTGCCGCTGGCCATGCGCTTGACCTTGCCCAGTGCCGACAGATACAGCCAGGTTTCCATATCTTTGTCCGGGTCGTCGTAACTGTAGGTCAGCATGCCGATGCCGCGTTCACTCGCCGGTTCCAGCAGGATGGAAATCCCCTTGCTGTCTTTCTTTTCCGGTCCGTATTGTTTTGATACGGATTCAAGCACCTTGACTCGCGGCGTTTCAACGCACGTGATCTGCTTGTTTTTCTGACCGAACTTGCAGGTAGAAAGCTGGGAGCGGGTCAGATTGCCGTCCGATATTTCGCGCTGCTGGGCATCCATCTTCTCCATAATGGCCTGCGCCTTATCGTCGCTTGCCACTGTGCTCGCAGCGATGGTGCCAAGGGCCAGTGCGACAATCAGTTTTCTGGTATTCAACATTCGTTCAGCCTCTTTTAGGTGAGTTTGCTGGGAGCAGGTGCGGTATTGTCCAGTACTTTGCGCCGTCCCATATCCGGTTTGAGCCAGTGCATCAGGGCGGGCAGGAACAGCAGGTCTGACAGTAGGGCGACCAGAATCGCCAAAGCACCGAAAATGCCGGGTTTGGCCAGCCCAAGATAGCCGGCAAACCCCAGTACGCCAAAGCCGAGGCCCAGAATCAGGCTGGTAAAGGCAACCGCCTGACCGACTTCGCGCAGGGTCTGCCGCACGGCAATGCCGACATCGCCGTGTTCAATCCAGGTGTAGCGGTAGTGGGTGAGGAAGTGAATGGTGTCGTCAACGGCAATCCCGATAATGATCGGCGCCACAATCAAGGTGTCAGTGTCCAGCGGAATGCCCAATGCACCCATCACCCCAAAAGTAAACACGGCAGGTAACAGATTGGGGATCATCGAGATCAGACCGGCCTGATAGGAACCGAGGGTTACCATCATCAGCAGGGTGATAATCAACAAGGCAAAGCTGAAGCTCTTCACCTGCGTCCAGGCCACATGATCCATCAGGTTCATCATCATGTGAAAGGTGCCGGTGACTTCGAGGCTCATATCCGGATAGGTGCTGCGCAGTGGCGCGAAAATCTGCTCGATATCCCGATCCAGCTGATTGAAAAACGGGGTGTACTCGTTGGTACCGCCATTCTTCAACATAAAGGTAATGTGACTCTTGCTGTAATCGTCGCTGACCATATCGCGGCGATCTTCGGGGTTCGCATTGTTAAACATGTACAGTAGTTGCGCGGTAAGACGCGGATCATCCGGCAGGCGATGGTAGGCCGGATCGTCACCATTCATTACCTGATTCGTGTCTTCGACAATATCGGCCAGTGAGAATGTTTTGATGACCTTGCCCTGATGTTTCTCGGAAATCAGATTCTGAAGATCGTTAATAGCCTTGAGTACCGCCGGGTCTTGCAGGGCATCGGTCTGTTTGAAATCGAGAAAGACTTCCAGGTCCATGCCGCCCATCATGTCCTTGTCGACCAGCTCCAGAGCCACCTGCAGGGGGGTGCCGTCGCGGGCGAGTTTTGAAAAGTTGGTGTCGATGGTAAGGCTGAGTGCGCCGTAAATCAGTAAGGCAAATACCGCGATATAGCTGATGACGATGGCCTTGGCGCGTTTTTCCGTAAAGTCGGCAATGCGCGATAGCAAGGGCTGCAGATCAACGAGCGGTTTATTGCCGTCCTTCTGACTTTTGCCTTCTGTCTGGATTTTGGGGTGCCAGATATCCAGTAACACCGGCAGTAAGCCGAAAATCAGAATAAACGATATACCGACAGCCAGCGCCGATGTCACACCAAACACGGTGATAATCGGCATATCCGTGAGCAGCAGCGCAAGCATGCCGATCATGGTGGTGACCGATGTCAGCAGGATCGGAATGCCCGTTTTGCGGTAGGCCAAGGCCATGGCGCGGTGGTGATCTTTACCTTCTCGGCTGAATAATGTGTAGGCGCTCAAAACGTGGATGCAGCCGGCAATACCGACCGCCAGCACCAGCATAAAGGTCAGGGCCAGCATGCTGGTATAGGTCATTCCCAGCCAGGTGCCGGCACCTACAGCCCAGATCGCTGAAGTGAAAACGATCAACAGTGGCCAGATCACGGCGCTGAGAGAGCGGAACAATACCCACAGCAAGACAATTACGATGCCGACCATCCCTAGCAACAGTCCGGCGGCTTCGATAATGGAGGTCATGACGAAGTCCATCGTTGCCGGGTTGCCGACGTAATGAATTTCAAACTCGGAAAACTCAGGGTCCTCGGTAATCGCCCGCAACGCCTTCATGAAACGTGCATACTCGTCCAGTTGCACGCTGGCAAACTCGACCTCTGCGACTTCGGCGCTGGTATCGACCTGGAGTGATGTCTCCAATCCGAATCCAAAGCCATCCTCGGCCAGCAGATCATTGGATTGGGCTGCGCTTTCGGTCAGTTCGCTTTCAATCGGTACGACACCAAAATCCGTTTTGATCCGAATGCCGCCGTACTGAAAATCGTCGGAGTAGAACATCCGTTCAAAGCTGTCCTGACTTTCGGCGATCGCGCGGCGCTGTTCGCGTTCAGCCGCGGTGTCCGGAAAATCCGCGCCAATCAGCTTTTGCGAGATCAGGGTGTCGCCTTGAGCAATCTGATAGCGGGCGTTGTGTAGGCTGTCGATATCGACGATGCGTCCAAGCTCACCGGCGTCGGCTCCTTCGCTTAATTGTTCCAGTGTCGTATGCAGTTTTTCCAGCGTACGCAGGGCCTCTTTGGAAAAGACATCACCGGACTGGGGGCGGTAGACCACGAACACGCTTTCATCGCTCCCGAATTGACGACGAAAGGCGTCGCGAATTTCCAGTGGGCCAGCCTTATCCTCAAACCAGACCTCTGGCGACATGTTAAGAGTGAAGTGGCGCACCAGCCCGGTGTTCATAAAGACCGAGATAGCGATAAACAGAAGCAGGCTTAACCAGCGGTAGGGTAGCAGTGCTGCGGGCAAGCGTTCGAATAAGTGATTAAGACGGAACAGCATTTGCTGCACGGTGGGCTCCCAGTGCGAACGATGATGGCATGCAGTGTACAAACCGACCAGTTGGTCTGCAATGGGAGATCGCGTTGTTTACCAAAATTTCATTCTGCGGGGCTTCGCGCGTCGGTTGGGTGCATGGGATACACTGCAGCAATGAGTGATGACAACTTCCTGCTGATTTACGATGGCGATTGCGGCTTTTGCCGCTACTGCGTTGCCCATGCCCGGAAAATGTGCGGCCCGCATGTCAGCTTTAGCCCCCTGCAGCAGCTCTCTGAAGATTTCCTGCACACTCACCCTTATGACTACGAGAGTGCCATTCAGTTATTTCGAGGTGACCGCCATATCGCCACCGGCGCCGGTGCGGCATTCAGGCTGCGAGCACTTGCCGGCGCAAGCCGTTGGTGGGGCTGGTATTCTCGATATGCCTGGTTCGTGACTCTCAGCGAGGCCATTTACCACTGGGTCGCCCGACATCGAACGCTTTGCTACCGCGTGGCCAAGCGTCTGTGGCCTGAGCCTGAGGTACACTAGCTTCGTTGTGTAACGCGTTATTCTTCGTCGCAGTGATAAGCGCCGTGGAAGCGATGGGCTTACTAGACTTTCATCGACGGTTGGCTGTTGACCAGCCTGCAGACCCAGCTGGGGGGGAGCAGGTTCATCATCCAGCGTACCACTCGTCCTTCACCCACCCAGACCTCATCAGCGCCGCTATGCAGGCCTTTCAATATGGCGGCGACGCACTGTTCAGGTGAGACCTTCTTGCGTCGGATACCCGTGGTCATATGGGTTTCTACGGTGGGCGGAAATACCTCAACGACCTGTGCTTTTCCGGCGAGGTGCATGCGAAGTGTCTGGGTGAAACTGTGGAGCCCGGCCTTGCTGGCGCTATAAATCGGTGTTGGCGAAACCGGGACCACACCTCCCGGTGAACCTACATTGATGATTGTCGGGTTCGGGGCTTGTAGTAGCTGGGGTAGCAGAGCCATGGCCAGGCGAATGGGAGCGGTGAGGTTGGCATTCAGTTCCAGCGCGGCCTGTTCAGGATCAAAGTTTTCGGGCTTGCCGAGATGGTAATGGTTCAGTATGGCGGCGTTGTTAATCAATACGTTTACTGGAAGTTCGTCGGCCAGCAATTTACGTCGCAGGGTGTCAATGTCTTCAGAGTTGGTGATATCGCAGGTGTAGGCTTTGATTTTTGGGGCGAGTTCTACCGTGTCGGCTAAAGGTTGCTCACGACGGCCGCAGATAATGACGTGGTTTTGCTCGGCAAGCGCAATCGCCAGTGCGCGGCCGATGCCGGTGCCCCCGCCGGTAATCAGAATGGTATTGCCTGTCAGATTCATCGCCGCTCCCTGTATGCTTTGATTGTAATTATCATCACCGCTGTGACGGTCAGTGGTTAAGTTTTGTTTAGGCCGCGAATCAGGTCGCGAATCAGAAAGCGCGAGGGTGACAGGGCGCGAATCAAGTCGCGCGGTAAGGGGGCGAGTTCGCCACAGATTTCGCTGGCAAGCAGTTCCGCGCACAGGGGGGCGGACGTCAGGCCTCGTGATCCGTGAGCCAGATTGACGTAGAGGCCGGGATAGTAAGCGCCGGTTGAATTGAGGGTTCGCTTGGCGTTGTCGGCAAGAGCGGCAAAGTTTTCCACCTGTTGTTGGGCAACCGGCGCCGGGCCGACAATAGGCAGATAATCCGGGCTGGTGCAGCGCAAGGCTGCACGGCCATCGCGGGGTTCGGCGCTGATGCGAATGCCGGGAATGGCGGCGGTTAGCTTGTTGAGGTTAGTAAGGTGTTCCTGCGAGTCCACGGTCAGCGATTGCGAGCGAGTATTGTAACTGGCGCCAATAATCATTTGGTCATCGATTGGCGGTGCCAGATAGCCTTCGTGGCAGACCCC
>JBFKXO010000148.1:0-5700 GCA_041638115.1 Litorivivens sp.
ATGCATGCGCGCGATTTCGCCCCGCATTACACTGAAGCGGCTGCCGGTGAGTTTGGCTGCCACATCAAAATCGAGGCCGCCGAGGTTTTCACCCACATCGACGTGATCTTTCACCTCAAAATCGAATGACTTGGGCTCACCCCAACGCAAAATTTCGAGATTGTCGGCTTCGTCCTTGCCTTCAGGCACATCCGGGTGCGGAATATTGGGAATACCGGCCATCAGATCATCTAGGGCTTCCTGGGCTGCTTTCGCTTTCGAGGTCAACTCTGTCAGCTGGTCTTCGATCTTGGCTAGCGTGGCGTTTACGCTGGCTTTGGCTTCGTCGATCGCCATGCCGCCTTTGACCAGTTCGCCGATTTTCTTCGACGCCTGTTTACGCTCAGCCAACAGATTCTGGCTCTCGATATCAGCCTGTTTGCGCGCCTCATCGAGGGACAGAAACCCCTGCACATCAAAAGTGAAATGACGTTTAGCCAGTTGGTCGGCAACCGCTTGCGGGTCTTGCCTTACCAGTTTCAGGTCGAGCATTGAAAAAGTCTCTCCGTAAATCAGCGCATCAATAAAATGCCCATGCCACAGCCAAGTATGCAGCTAAGCAGCGTGGCGGCGACGTAGCCTATCGCCAGCATCCAGCGGCCGCCTTCCAGCATGGCAACTGTTTCCAGGGCAAAGGTAGAAAATGTTGTAAAAGCACCCAAAAAGCCAACCATCAGCAGGTACGCGCTATCTGCATGCAGGGCGCTGCGTTCGGTGATCGCCACGTAGAGTAAACCAATCGCAAAAGATCCCGCCGCATTGACGCCAAAGGTTGCCCAGGGCCAATCGTGGCTATACCAGCTATAGCTCACCCGACCAATGGCGAAACGACTGACTGACCCCAGCGCGCCGCCCAATGCAACCAGCAGGTATTGTAACATCAGGGATACCGTTTCCAGCCGCTGCTGGCGTCGAGCTGCCGCAAATAGTCGAGTTTGTCGGCGATCTTTTTCTCCAGCCCCCGCCCCACCGGCTCGTAATAACGGTTGTGGCGCAACGCTTCTGGAAAGTAATTCTCGCCCGCGGCATAGGCCTCGGGATAATCGTGGGCGTAGCGATACTCTTCGCCATAACCCTGCTGTTTCATCAGTTTTGTCGGGGCATTGCGCAAATGCAGAGGAACGGGCTCACTCCCCTGAGCCTGAATATCTTTAAGAACGGCTTTGTAAGCCTTGTAAACGGCGTTGCTTTTGGGGGCGCAGGCCATGTAAACAACCGCCTGTGCCAGTGCGAGCTCGCCCTCAGGGCTACCGAGTCTCTCCTGCACATCCCAGGCATTGAGCGCAATCTGCAAGGCGCGAGGGTCAGCATTACCGATATCCTCACTGGCCATACGCACGACGCGCCGGCCAACATACAGCGGGTCGCAGCCGCCATCGATCATGCGCGCAAACCAGTAAAGCGCGGCATCGGGTGAGCTGCCCCGCACAGCCTTATGCAGGGCTGAAATCTGATCGTAGAAATCGTCTCCGCCCTTATCGAAGCGGCGCGGTTGTCCGCTGAGGATTTCGTCGACAAGCGACTCGGTGATGTCCTCTGGATGCCCTGCGGCGTACGCCATGTCCATGGCCAGTTCCAGAAAATTGAGGGCTCTACGCGCGTCGCCGTCTGCTGCCTGGGCCAGACGTTCCAACAAGGCATCGCTGCAGGACAATGCCAACTTCTCGGCAGCGCCGCGCAGGATGTTACGTAGCGTATCCGCGCTCAGAGGCTGCAGTCGATAAACTCGAGCACGGGACAATAAGGCATTGTTAAGCTCAAAGCTTGGATTTTCCGTGGTGGCCCCTACGAAGATCACGGTGCCGTCTTCAACAAAGGGTAAAAAGGCATCCTGCTGGGCTTTGTTGAAACGGTGAACTTCATCGACAAAAAGCACCGTTTGACGGCCCAGGGCCTGCTGGGATTTCGCCTCTTCGATGGCTGCCCGTATATCCTTCACACCCGCCAGCACCGCCGACACCGTAATAAAATGTGCGTCACATAATTGGGCGATCAACTTTGCGAGTGTAGTTTTACCGACCCCGGGCGGCCCCCAGAAAATCATCGAGTGGAGCTGCCCGGAATCAAGCGCTTCGCGCAATGGTTTATTGGGGCCGATTAGGTGTTCCTGTCCGAGAAAGCCCGCCAGATCCACCGGGCGCATGCGTGCCGCCAGGGGTTGGGCTTCCATCACGATGCGCTGTCCCGACGAAATACAAACAGGCTTTCCGCCATCGGCGTTTGGTTGGTTTGCACTTGGTGCAGTGCAATACTGGTTTCCTGCCCCAGCTTGTCACGCAAACTCATGCGCGACAGCGTTCCTTCGTCAAAGGTGAGGACCAGACGACTGAATTCATCCTGGGATTGGCGCGGTTTCAGCACATACTGGCGAGTACTCTTACCAGCAACCAGGGCAATATCATAGCGTCTTGCCAGCTCCTCGGCAGTCGCAGCCAGAATCATCAGCGGCGTTTGTGAGATCGAACTAAAGGGCTCTTCTGCAAGTTGCTCGAAATCCGGGTCATAGCGCCACAGTGTTACACCGTTAGTCACAATCAGATAGGGGTATGGCGCGGTCACTTCCCAGCGCATGTGGTGAGGCCGTTGAAACTTCAAGGTCCCGGAGGAGGATTCCAGCACTTCACCGCTATCGTCCTGAACCGTCTGCTCAAAGCGGGCCGAGAGATTTTTCAGCTCGGCCAGGGTAGCGGCCAGGGTATCTGCTGCCGTTTCCGCCTGTAGCAGGCTTACCTGCAACAGCAGCATCAAGGGCAACAGAATACAGCGTACAATAGCTTGTAGCATGGATTAAAACCTTCTATTCAACTGGCGGCGGGGCCAGTACTTCACGTGAACCGTTACTGCCCATTTCGCTGACCACACCGGCCGCTTCCATGGTTTCAATCAACCGCGCTGCTCGGTTGTAGCCGATGCGCAACTTGCGCTGTACTGACGAAATGGAAGCGCGACGACTCTGGGTAACAAAGCGCACGGCCTCGTCATAGAGTTCATCGCCCTCGCCGTTATCATCGTCACCGCTGGCGGGGGCGCCGGTGATAGCATCGATCTGGCTGCCCTCTTCCAACAAACCGTCGATATAGTCCGGCTCACCGCGTCGCTGCCAATCCGCGACCACGCGGTGCACTTCATCGTCGGACACAAAGGCCCCGTGCACTCGCACTGGCAAACCGCTTCCCGGTGGTAGATAAAGCATATCGCCGTGACCCAACAGCTGTTCGGCGCCGCCCTGATCCAGAATCGTTCGCGAATCGACCTTGGACGATACCTGGAAGGCGATTCGGGTAGGAACATTGGCCTTGATTAAGCCGGTGATGACATCTACCGAGGGCCGCTGAGTCGCGAGAATCAAATGAATACCGGCAGCCCGCGCTTTCTGCGCTATGCGCGCAATCAACTCTTCCACTTTTTTGCCGACAATCATCATCATGTCGGCAAATTCATCAATCACAACGACAATCGCGGGCAAGGGTTCAAGGTCTGGCGCGGAGGCCTCTTCCTCGCCCGGGACGAACTCCTCAGCCAGCACCCACAGTGGGTCTTTCAGCGGTTCGCCTGCCGTCGCCGCTTCCTGTACCTTGCGGTTGTAACCCGCCAGGTTGCGAACTCCCAGCGATGCCATCAACTTGTAGCGCCGCTCCATCTCGCCGACGCACCAACGCAAACCGTTAGCCGCGTCTTTCATGTCGGTAATTACCGGCGCCAGCAAATGGGGAATACCGTCGTAGACCGACAGTTCAAGCATCTTCGGGTCGACCAGCATCAAGCGGACTTTGTCCGGCCCGGCCTTGTATAACAGGCTTAGCAACATCGCATTGACGCCAACCGACTTACCCGAGCCGGTGGTACCGGCAACCAGCAAGTGCGGCATTTTAGCCAGATCAGCGCAAACCGGTTCCCCCGAAATATCGTGGCCCAATGCCAGCGTTAACGCCGACTTCTGATCTTCATAGGCCTTGGAGGACAGAACCTCGCGGAAGTTCACCACTTCACGGTCTTCGTTTGGTATCTCGATACCGACATAGGGTTTGCCGGGAATCACTTCAACCACTCGCACACTAATCACCGCCAGCGAGCGCGCCAGGTCTTTGGCGAGGTTGCTAATTTTACTCACCTTGACCCCCGCATCCGGCTCGATCTCAAAGCGGGTTATGACCGGTCCGGGGTAAACGGCAACCACTTTTGCTATCACGCTGAAATCCGCCAGTTTCAGTTCCAGCAGTCGCGACATCGCTTCCAGTGTTTCAGCGGAGAAGCCTTTCTTGTTGTGGTGGTCTGCCTCGTCGAGCAGTTCCAGGGGCGGTAGATCGCCTGTTACCGGCGTATCGAACAGAGATTTCTGGCGCTCTTTCTCTACCCGCTTGCTGGGCTGGGGAGCTTTGGGCTTGGGCGGTTCAATCTTCGGTGGCACCCGGTCTTTCTGTCGAGCAATCTGCTTGACCACCGCCTCCCGGCGTTGACTTTGCATCTGTTTGACCGAGCGGCGCTCACGGTATTTGCTACGCAATTGCTCAAAACGATCGCGTAACACATCAAAGGTTTGCAAGGCCAACTCGCCGGTCTTGTCCATCAACGCAATCCAGGAAAGATCCGTGAATATCGTCAGGCCGAACAGCAGAATCGCGACCAGAATCAGGCGCGCGCCGATAACACTAAAGGCCTCAACAGACGCATCGCCCACCGATGCCCCCAACACGCCGCCAGCTCCGAAGGGTATCTCAGCCTCAGCTGAACCGATCGCTGCCAAGGCCGTACTGGCCAACATCACCAGAATAAAACCCACCACCCGAAGGCCCAGAATAACCGGGTCAACCCCGGAGGTACTCAGGCGGTCGCGAAATACCCGCCAAGCCTGAAACCCCAGCAATAGCGGAAACAGATAAGCCATGTAGCCAAATACTGCGTAAAACACATCGGCCACCCAGGCACCTACCGGCCCCACGGCATTGTCGATATCGCTACCGGTGCCCGTGCGCGACCAGCCGGGATCGTCAGGGCTGTAGGTAAAAAGGGCGAGCAACAGAAACAGACTGATGGCGGCCAGGGCGATAAGTGCACCCTCGCGCAAGCGGGTGGATAGCTGATCCCGGGCGTCTGCGTCGCGACGTTGTGCCGATTTCTTCAAAAGTGCCTCAACCTGTTCTTTTGATTTCAAAAAACGGCCCCATCTTACCATTCATGGGCGCAGTTTGCGCCAGTGGAATAGCTTTTGCTGGCACCGGGCTTTTACCCTATCATGTGCGGCCTAGCGCCCGTTACAGACACTTCAAATTTCAGGATTTGTTCACATGACAGATGTTAAACACCACTCTTTGATCATTCTCGGTTCAGGACCAGCCGGCTACACTGCCGCCGTCTACGCTGCACGCGCAAACCTGTCACCAGTGGTCATCACGGGCCTGGAACAAGGTGGTCAGCTCACCACCACCACAGATGTAGACAACTGGCCTGGAGATAATGATGGTGTACAGGGCCCCGAGCTCATGCAACGTATGCAGAAGCACGCCGAACGCTTTGACACCGAGATCGTGTTTGACCATATCGAGTCCGTCGACCTGTCAGATCGCCCATTTCGACTGAAAGGCAATAACGAGTACAGCTGCGATGCCCTGATCATTGCCACTGGCGCCTCAGCCCAATACCTCGGGCTGCCCTCCGAACAGG
>JBFKXO010000149.1:0-5674 GCA_041638115.1 Litorivivens sp.
GCCTTCAGCTCCTGGGCGCCGAATATCAAGCACTTCAATTTCGAACGGGCGGCCTACGATTTTCTGGTGACTCTGTGTTACGAAAAACTGTTTGAGCGCTTCCCGAACTTGCGCATTGCCTCGATCGAAAACGGCGCCGAATTCCTGCCCGATCTGGTGCGCAAACTGAAACAATCCCGCGACCGCATGGACACCATGGGTTACTACAAGGAAGACCCGGTTGAGCTGTTCAAACGTCACGTATGGATCAATCCCTTCTGGGAAGACGATGTGTACGAGGTGGAAGAGATCATGGGCGCCGACCGGGTCATCTTCGGCTCAGACTGGCCTCATATTGAGGGCATGCCGACGCCACTGGATTACGTACCGGAGCTGTCAAAATTTGATGACGCGAAGAAAAAGCGGATTCTGCGCGACAACGTGCGCGAGCTGAATGAGTTGAAGTCGCTGTAATTCTGCGACGACGAATAAATCGCAGGCATAAAAAAAGGCGCCGTCGTGGCGCCTTTTTTACGAGAAGGGTCTATCAGACAACCATTACGTTGGCAGCCTGGGGGCCTTTGTCGCCCTGAACCACTTCAAATTCTACGCGCTGACCTTCAGCCAGGGTTTTGAAACCTGAACCTTGAATAGCGCTGAAGTGAACGAATACGTCCTTACCGCCATCTTGCTCCAGAAAACCGAAGCCCTTTGTTTCGTTAAACCATTTAACCTGGCCAGTTGCTTTTGACATTGCATTTTCTCCTCGGCATGTTCGCCGAAATATTACTTTGAACTCTGCCTGTGCGAATCACACACACGCAGTTTTGATGTTGACGGTAAGGCGCAGAAATGACTTTGGAAAAACAAGATGAAGATCTTGCACCCGGCCAAGCTCAATTGACTGAGTACAGACAGGCAGGTCGTTCTAAATTGCTTCACAAAATTGCACACTGAGTCTTAGTCAGCACCTTCAATTATACGGCAATGCGCTGGCGCGTACAGAGTTTTTGCAAAATCACCAATTTTCGCCCTACGGGGTAGAAGGCTGGTCAATATGGGCCTGCAGCGCTTGCGGGTCGACAATGATGATGCGTCCGTAGGCCAGCTTCACCCAGCCGTGCTTTTCCAATGTCTTGAGCTCCTTGCTGACACTCTGGCGGGAAGTTCCCAGCAGGCGACCCAACTCATCCTGAGGCAGATGCAGATCGATCTCCACGCCGTCGGCATGCCGCTGACCGTAGTCCTGAGCTAGCGCCAGCAAGCGCTTGGCCAGACGCTGCGGCAGCGGCAGCAACATCAGGTCACTCATCCCCTCCATCGCCATGCGCAGCTTGCGACACAGGATCTGCACAAAGGGCGCGTAGAGTTCTGGCTGGCGAGCCAGCAGATCGAGAATAGCCTGTCGCGGCACGACCAGTACCTGGCTCTCACCGCAGGCAACCGCATCGGTCAATCGCGGCAGCCCGTCGAAGATGGAAATTTCTCCCAGCCAGTCGCCATTCTCAAAATAGGTGGCTGTGAGTTCCTTGCCCTCGCTGGAGGTATTGGAAATGCGCACCCGGCCATGCTCCACGCCAAACAGGCTGGTCGGCTGGTCGCCGCGGGCGTACAGCAATTCACCGTCTCCCAGACGACGGCGCTGGGTGTGCCGGGCAAGCTCGTCGAGCACCGGCTCCGGCAGTTTGGCAAACCAGGCGTTGGTTTCAAGACTCTGGCGAATGGGTAGGGCTTGGCTCAATTTTCGCCTCTGATTGTCAATTCTTTGACAGTTTTCTTATGGGAAGGCTCGCACTATGGTAACAATACGAGAGCATCCACAGGAGATTGCCATGAGCCTGACAGCGAGTAAACCCGATAACAGCGTGAAGGATCGTGTCAGCACCGAAGAATGGGACGCACGGGTCAATCTGGCCGCAGCCTATCGTCTGGTTGCCATGTTCGGCTGGGACGATCTGGTGTTCACCCATATCTCGTCACGCGTGCCCAATACCGACCACCACTTTCTGATCAACCCCTACGGGATGATGTTTGAGGAAGTGACCGCCTCATCGCTGGTCAAGATCGACGCCGACGGCAACAAGATCGACGACTCGCCCTATGATGTGAACCCGGCCGGCTTCACCATTCACAGCGCGATTCACGCGGCCCGCGAAGACGCCCACTGCGTGATGCATACTCACTCGCTGAATGGCGTGGCGGTGTCCACCCAGAAAGAGGGCTTGCTGCCGATTTCCCAACAAGCCACTCTGGTGTTGTCGAATCTGGGTTATCACGACTACGAGGGCATCGCCCTGAACGAAGACGAGAAACCTCGCCTAGTGAATGACCTGGGCGAAAACGTTTTTCTTATGCTGCGCAACCACGGCCTGCTGACCGTGGGCCAATCGCCGGCAGATGCCTTTCTCGCGATGTACATTTTCGAAGCGGCCTGCATGATTCAGGTTCGCGCGCTGGCCGGTAATCGCGAGCTGATTCCGGTCCAGCAGGAGATTCTCGACGGCGTGCGCGAAGCCGCGCAGGTTGTCACCCGGGGCATGTTCGGCGGCCTGGCTTGGCCCGGACTGCTGCGCAAGCTGGATCGCCAGAACCCTGGTTACGATCACTAAGCCTGTCAATTGCGGAGGCATTCACCATGGACAAACAAACCCTGACGATTCCCGAAGACGGTTTCAGCTCGTTTCGCGAGTTCTACCCCTACTATTTGAGCGAACACGACGATCGCACCTGCCGACGCCTGCACGTGGTCGGCACCACGCTGGTGATTGCTCTTGTCACCTATGTCATCGTCACCCAGCAGTGGGCCTGGTTGTGGTTACTGCCGCTGATTGGCTACGGCTTTGCGTGGGTGGGCCATTTCTTTTTTGAGAAGAACAAACCAGCCACGTTTAAAAATCCGCTGTACAGCCTGTGGGGTGATTTTGTGATGTGGAAGGATGTGGTGACCGGGAAGATTCCCTGGTAGCGGCGCTCCTTAGCATGCTCCGCGAAGCGCTTTGCGTACGCAATAACGGCAGGTGAAGCACTCCAGTAGCTCCCTGCCACTGTCATTGCGAGCATCGCGAAGCAATCTCCAGCGACGAAGCCATGCATTCACAGATTGCCACCGCGCAGCCGTTTAGCCACCCCTCTCAGCCAACACCCGCTCCACGGTATCCACGATGACCTGTGTCTGTCGGTCAACCTCGATATTCACCGAATCCCCCTCTTTCAGTGCTGACAAGTTGGTCGCGCGCAGGGTTTCGGGAATCAGGCACACGGAAAATCGGCCACTCGCCTGATCGATTGTCGCCACCGTAAGACTGCAGCCGTGCAGGCCGATAAACCCCTTCTTAAACACATACTTCACCAGCCTCGGCGGCAGCTGAAACGTCATGGTGCAATTATTTTCCGTTTCCAGCTTTTCAACCAGCGCTGCGGTCCCATCAATGTGACCGGACACAATATGCCCGCCAATCTCGGCATTCTGGGTCGCTGATCGTTCCACGTTGACCAGCTGCCCTTCGTGTAATTGACCCAGCGTGGTTAGCGACAGGGTTTCCTGCATCGCGTCAAAGCTGACCCGAGTGCCCGCGATGGCCGTCACCGTCATGCACACGCCGTTTAACGCCACACTGGCGCCAATCGCCAGACCCGCCACCAAAGCCTCGTCGAGCTGCATTTCCAGCTGCCGCAGACCCGGCTTTTCCACCAGGCTCGCCAACGGATAGGCCCCCTGCACAATCCCGGTAAACATGAAAACTCCTAGTGCGCGACCGCGACAGTCGCGGCAATCATCAATTGCGAAACAAAATACAGGGGCAGACCCCACAAGCGGTTGTTAAACCCCGGGGCCACAAAACGATTGCGCGCCACCGCCAGATCCGAAATCGCAAAGGCCAGAGCGCCAAGGGGAATCAGCCAGTTCACATGACTGATCGCAAGCGCGAAACAGACCATCAGCGAGATCACAATCACATAGGCCACCACCGCCCCACGGAACGGGCCAGCGAGGTAGGGCCACAACCAGCGCAAGACACCCGCACCGAATAGCGCCACCCCCACCGCTGCGGCAAGCAACCAGCCGGTATCCATCGGCCACTGCCAAAAGGCCACCGCGTAGGCCAAATGCCCCAACAGAAAGGCCAGCATCCCCGCCAGAAAGGCCGGTCCCTGCCCAGGCGGAATCAGCAGAACATCGCCGAGCATGCACAGTACCAACCCCACCAGCACCCACCAGCCATAGCTGCTCTCCAGCGCGCCGCTGGCTACGCCGGCCCAGATAAAGGCCAGCGCCGCGAGCGGTTTAAACAACCACTCAATCCATCGCACGCCCTGTTTTTCAAATATCAGCAGCAGGGCCACGGACACCAGACACAATATGATCGGCGCGGTAAGTGCTTGTGGCAGCATGATTTTCCCTCTCGTTTTAAGGCTTGGGGCCTGACTAAATATTGTTTACCATGGCGAGCGCTATAACAACAAACAAAAGGAAAACCTTTATGGCAAACACCCTTGGCAAACTCGGCACGCTGGCATTCTGGATCGCGGCCGTCGTCAACCTGATTGTTCCATTTGGTGCAGCGGAGCCCTGGATCAGCGGCATCGCAGCACTGCTGCTCATCGCCCACGCTATTGAATGCGTGGTCTTTCGCAAGCAGATTCAGGCAGACCCCAACCACTCTGCCCTGGCCGGCACCATTCTGGTGCTTCTGTTCGGCGTACTGCATAGCGGTCAGTGGATGAACAAATCCAAGGCCTGATTCCGGCCGGCGGCGATGGTGAAGATTGCAGCAGACTGGTAGGATTGCGCCTTTCGGAACAGACGGTTTGAGGCGACCCATGAAGCGCGTTGTATTCAATCAGAAAGGTGGTGTCGGCAAGACCAGCATCACCTGCAATCTTGCCGCCATTAGCGCCTGGAAAGGCTACAAAACTCTGGTCATCGACCTGGATGTCCAGGGCAATAGCAGCGAGTACCTGATCGGCGAGCAGTTCAAGACCCTGTCTGACAACGCCGCCGATTTCTTTCGCCAGAAGCTGTCATTCTTCGGCAAGGGCAAGGAACCGCGGGATTTCATCTACAACACAGAGTTCGAAAACCTGTTCTTGATGCCCTCCAATCCGGAGCTTGCCAGCATCGAGCGCGACCTCGAATCACGCCACAAGATCTACAAACTCCGCGATGCGCTGGAAAACCTGGCGGACGAGTATCAGCACATCTACATCGACACGCCTCCAGCGCTAAACTTTTACAGTCGCTCCGCCCTCATCGCTGCCGACTCACTGCTTATCCCCTTTGACTGTGACAGCTTCTCTGCCGGCGCTTTGATGAACCTGTTAGACACCGTGGCGGAGATCAAGGAAGACCACAACCCGAAACTGGCGCTGGAAGGCGTGGTGGTCAATCAGTTTCAGGCGCTGGCATCACTGCCACAGCAGCTCACCGAAGAACTGACCGACATGGGGTTACCGCTGTTTGATACCTACCTGAGCAGCTCGGTAAAAATGAAGGAATCGCGCACCCGCCAAACACCGCTGATCTATATGGCGCAATCGCACAAGCTGACTCAACAGCTGCTAGCGATCCACAGCGATCTGGAAAACAACAGCAAGAAAAAGTCGCGCAAAAAGAGCGCCTGACGCTGCCCAGCCGATGCTCTACCAGGGGATCGGCTGCCCCTGCCAATCGAGGTAACTGAGCACGCCATCTGCC
>JBFKXO010000150.1:0-5668 GCA_041638115.1 Litorivivens sp.
GCGAAGGTCACTGGCAGCGTAGACCTCATTATTCTGGAGGGCTGGTGCGTCGGCTCGCAGCCCCAACACCCGGAGCAATTGGCTGAACCAGTCAATTCTCTGGAGGCCGAAGAAGACCCGGATGCCCGCTGGCGCCAGTTTGTGAATGTCAGCCTGCAAAATTACCAGCAACTGTTTCAGCGATTGCATACAATGGTATTGTTGAAAGCCCCTGATTTCAGCTGCGTCTATCACTGGCGTCTGGAGCAGGAGAAAAAACTCGCTGCGCGCAACCCGACAGCAAAGGGTTTGATGTCAGAGGGCGAGATCGCTCGCTTTATTCAACACTATCAGCGTCTCACTGAGGCGAATCTCTCGATACTGCCAGCGCGCGCAGATGTCGTCTTTGAACTAAATCATCAACACGGAATTGATAGCGTTAGCTATTCATAAACAAAACGTCCCATGACCCAAATCGTCATCGCACTGTCATCCCTCATTATCAGCGTTGTGCTGTTTGCCAGCGGCAACGCCTTCGTAAACTCACTGCTGGGCGTGCGCATGAGTCTGGCAGGCATCGATGCCATGACCATTGGTTCGGTGCTGTTCTTTTTCGCGCTGGGTTTTGTTATCGGCTCACGAGTCTGCCAACGCATGATTCAACGGGTTGGCCATATTCGGGCCTTTGCCGTTTTTTCCGCCGCCATTGCCATTGCGGCGCTGATCTATCCCATGTGGCAATCGGTCTGGTTGTGGGGTCTGCTGCGCTTTGCCAGCGGCATCGCCGCTGCCGGTTTGATCATGACCGTGGAAAGCTGGTTCAGTTGTGTTGCCACCGAGGGCAACCGGGCGCGGCTATTTTCCATGTACCAGATATTTTTCTACTCCGCCGTCGCTGGCGGCCAGTTGCTGTTGCAGGTAGCTCCTCCCGAGTCGGCTGTGCCCTTCAGCATTGCCGCTATCCTGCTGGTGGCGTCACTCATTCCACTGGCGATGAGCCGGATGCATTCGCCGAATATTGAAGCCGTTGAAGCCCTGCCTATGCTGGAGGTTTACCGGGAAGCGCCACTGGGCGTTATGGCCTCACTGCTCAACGGCATTGTGATGAGTGGTTTTTACGCGATGGCTCCTGTATATGCCACCAGCACCGGGCTCGACGTTGAACAGATTTCAGTATACATGGCCGTAGCAATCCTCTCTGCCATGATTCTGGCTGGCCCCATCGGGTATTTCTGCGATCGCTACAATCGCGCTCAGGTAATGTTGGTAGCCACCGCGATCTCCGCAGTAGCCGGCGCCGCGGTATTTTTGATTGGCGAACTGAGCTTTCTCTGGATATGCGCCTTTACCGCCGTGTTTTTTGGCCTGTCGGCGTCGATCTACTCCATTGCCGTGGCGATCACCAACGACCGCATGACTCAGAACCAGATCGTTGCCGCCAGCGCCACCCTGCTCACCGCCTACGGCATCGGCAATCTGATCGGGCCGCTGCTTAACGCGGGTGTTATGGACGCAATTGGTGCCAATGGTTTCTACATCACCAATACGCTGCTGCTGGGGCTACTGGTGTTTTTTATCCTGCGCGATCTGCGCCGGGTACCGCCGCTGGCACCGGAAGACCAACAGGACTTTGTCGCCGTATCGCCCGATGTGCTGCCAGTCATGGCTGAACTTGACCCGCGTAACGAAGAGTACGACGAAGACGACAAAACGCTGGACGATCTGTTCTACGACCCGAAAGAAAGCGAACTCGCTGAAGACGATACGCTGGCGCGCCAGCAATCAGAAAGCTAGTTCGGGCGTAATACCCTGAGCCTTCAGCCAGTCGCTAATGGCAAGCCCCGTTCCCATGCTCCAACTCTTGAGCTCGTTGGCCGGCACAATTTTATAGTCATCGAGTTCATGGTTGAGCTTGATCTCACCCGCCGCCTTGATGTGATAGGCAATAATCACCTGATTCTGCTGCGGAAAAGCGTAGACTCCGACAAGTGATGACTCCAGCGTGTGCAGATTCAGCTCTTCTAGGGTTTCCCGCTTGGCGCACTCCAGTGGATCTTCGCCCGACTCCAGGAAGCCGGTAATGATGGAGTAGAAACTCTTGGGCCAGTTCACGTTATGGGCCAATACCACACCGCCCTCCACTTCCACGATCATGGCCACCACCGGCGTCGGGTTATTCCACTGCACAAAGCCACAGGCCTTGTCCGGGCAACCTTTGCGGATTTCACTATCTATCAGTAACTCACCGAGCGGGCTGGCGCATTGGGGGCAGTAATTCATGGGTGACCTCATCGTTTTTATGCAAAGTCCGGATTTTGCCATACACAAGGTTCGTGCGACCATTGCCGATCATTTACTCATTGGAACGGGGCCACAATGGATCTGGGACTTTCAGGCAAAACCGCACTCGTTACCGGCAGCCACCGCAATACCGGAGAAATCATCGCCAATACGCTTGCCGCCGAGGGAGCGCAGGTAATCCGTCACAGTTTACATGAACATGACCGCCCCGAAGGCCTGGCCGTGGTCGGCGATATCGGCACGCAATCAGGCTGTGCCGCCGTGATCACCCAGCTCACCGAATTGGGCTGCGAAGTCGATATTCTGGTTAACAACTACGGTACTGCCAGCCCTGGCAAGTGGGGAAAGACCACCGAAGCCGACTGGCTCGATATGTACCAGAAAAACGTGTTGTCGGTTGCCCGCCTCAGTGAACAGCTGGCACAGGGAATGCGAGGTAAGGGCTGGGGCCGCATCGTCAATCTCGGCACCATTGGCAGCCACCAACCCAACAGCATCATGCCGCATTACTACGCGGCCAAGGGCGCGCTGGCCACTCTGGGTGTCAGCCTCACCAAGGAACTCAGCGGCACCGGCATTACCGTCAACACCGTTTCCCCCGGCTATATCCGAACCCCGGAACTGGAAGCCGGCTTTCGACACAAAGCAGAGAAAAAGGGCTGGGGAAGTTCGTGGCAGGAAATTGAACAGAAGATTGTGGAGACTGAGTTCCCCAATCCCTGCCAGCGCCTGGCAGAGCGCGAGGAAGTCGCGGATCTGGTGGCTTTTCTGTGCAGCGATCGCGCCGGCTTTATCAATGGCCAGAATATCCGGATCGATGGCGGTGCGATCCGCTACGTATAGTTAGCGGTGCAGGGGCCAGGCCCCTGTATTCTTCAGAACCTGTATTTCAGCTGGGTATGAACAACCTGGAAGTCAAAATCCTGATCAGTACCCTCAGCGTTGGTACCGCCTGACGCTGCGTTGCCAAACGCGTTGAACGCGCCATTGCTACCAGCCAAGCTCTGCTCGCCGCTGAAGTTGGTTGCGAAATCTGCGTCGCCCAAATCGATATACTGATACTCGAAGGATAGCGTCATACTGGAACTAATCCGCACTTCCATGCCCACACCCACGGTATACCCGAGACCACTGCCATCATCTCCGTCGGCTTCGCCGCGAAAGGCACCGGAATTACCTTCCCAGGAATAATCAACATCGCCGTAAGCCAGCCCAGCCTTTATGTACGGCAGGAACGCATGCTCACTAGCAAACCCAATTCGTCCTGTCAGCGTCGACAGAAAATCCACCTCTCGACGTTCGACATAGGTCGCCGGCGTGGCTGAAAAAGCACTTTGCTCTTGTGATAGATCAGCAGCACTTACCGACAGTTCCACACCATACACATAGGCGCCCTGCTGCATATCGAATCCCGCGTGTGCCCCTAACAACGTACCGGCATTGAATTTTCCCTCAAAATTATCACCAAAGGCATTGTCGATGGCCTGGCTGTTGTCTGAACCGTCAACTCGACGGAACGCCAATTCACCATTGTCGCCCGGGTTAAAGCCGAAGCCACCACTAATTCCAACGTGAAAGCCTTGCCACTGCTGAAGAGCGAATGCCGACGAACTAAATAGAACCACCCCTCCAAAGAGTAAGAATTGCTTCGCCATAATAGTTATTCCCTGCGCTTGTGATTTTGAGTAAAAGGCACGAAGGCAACCGCCTGACACGCGCCAGCTTATCATTACGCAGCGAGACCGAGATCGGATGCCGCGCAAGCCACAGGTTGTGATTGAGTTATCACAATCCCTGCATCTGGCGACACAATTGCGGGACATGCTCGCAAGCAGCACCGCACAACCAGGTGAAATCCGACGGTGAGTGTTCAAGCTCTGGAGCGACGATAAAACGTTCGGCGTGCGTGGGAGCCAGCGTAATAAAGCCCGCCGCCGGATAAACCGACAATGACGTGCCCACCACCAGCAACACATCCGCCGCAGCTATGGCTTCACATGCGGGCTCAGTATTGTGCACTGCCTCACCAAACCACACGACATGGGGACGGAGCTGAGAACCCAGTTCACAGACATCCCCCAGGGCGATATCGCGCTCTGCCAGCGGATAAACCAAAGATTCCCGCTCGCTGCTGCGCGCCTTCATCAGTTCGCCGTGCAGATGGATCACCCGACCGGAGCCGCCACGCTCGTGCAGGTCATCCACATTTTGGGTAATAACAACCACGTTATGGTGCCGCTCAAGCTCCGCCAGTGCGCGGTGCGCAGCGTTTGGCTCCACGGCGCGTAACAACTGACGACGCTCGTTATAGAAATCGAGCACCAGCTGGGGGTCCCGGGCCCAGGCTTCCGGCGTAGCCACCTCATATACACTGTGGTTGCGCCACAAACCGTCGGCGCCGCGAAAGGTGGGTAATCCACTCTCGGCGCTGATACCCGCACCGCTGAACACCACAATATTGCGCCGCATTATTCAGCCGTTAGCGGCGCAAGTTTTTGCAGGGTTTCCATATCAAAACCGTTTTCACCATCTTTGCGCAGGGTCTGGATGCAAACGTGATCGGCACCGGCCTGCCAGTGGGCGCGAATACGCTCGGCAATGGTTTCCTCATCACCCCAGGCTACAATCGCGTCCACCAGGCGATCCGAGCCACCATCAGCGAAGTCGGCATCTTCAAAGCCAAAGGTCAGCAGATTATTGCGATAGTTTTGCAGCCCGATATAGGTCGCCATAAAACCTCGGGCAATACGACGCGCCTCCGTCGGATCGGTTTCCAGCAACACGGTCTGCTCCGGCGCCAGCAGCTTGTTCGGCCCCAGTATCTCCCGAGCGCGCGCGGTGTGTTCTACCGGTACAAAATAGGGGTGGGCTCCGTCGGCTTTTTCCGCCGCAAGGCCCATCATGTTTTTGCGCAAGGCCGCTAGCAGACGCAAACCTTCTTGCTCTGGCTGCGGGCCAGCGTAGAGCGCACCGTCCATCGCATCGAGATAGCGGCGCATAGTCGACACGGGCTTACCGTAATCGTGCTGACGGAAGGTACTCACCATTTCCGGATGCGACACACCAAGGCCAAGCACCAACCGCCCACCGCTCAGGTTATCCAGGGTCTTACGCACCGCCTGCATTGCCATGGCGTCGCGGGCATAGATATTCGCAATACCGGTGGCCAGTTTCAGGGTAGAGGTTTTCTGGGCAACCAGGGCCAGGGTAACGAAGGGGTCACAGCCCACGGCTTCCGGCACCCACAGCGCTGAATAGCCCAGCGATTCAATGGATTGGGCAAACTCCGCAGCGCCTTCAAAACCGGCATGGTCAACCCAGGCCCAGACGCCAAGCTTTCCCAAAGCGGGCTTGGTCATAGCGTTCTCCTTAATGCGATTAAAACATA
>JBFKXO010000151.1:0-5626 GCA_041638115.1 Litorivivens sp.
ATGGCCGAGGCCAATTCCCACGGGGAATTACGGGCCATTGCCAAGTTCAGTGAACCGATGATCGGCGATGATTTCCAGCGGCTGCTGGTCGATGGCCAGCTGTGCATCACCATCGACCCCCAGCGCGGCACGCGCTACCAGGGTATCGTGAGCCTGGACGGCCCTGATCTGGCCAGCTGCATTGAAACCTATTTTCGCCAGAGCGAACAGCTGTCCACCCGGCTCTGGCTGGCCGCGGACGATGCCTGTGCCGCGGGCCTGCTGTTACAGGAGTTACCTGGCGAGCGTCAGGACGAGGCTTTCTGGCAGCACATCACGCAGCTGGCCCAGACGCTGCGCCCCGACGAGCTGTGCCAGGTGGACTGCGACACCCTGCTGTACCGGCTGTTCCACGAAGACGATCTGAGACTGTTTCCCCCCGCCCCACTGCGTTTCCACTGCAGCTGCAGCCGCGACCGTATTGGCCGCGCCCTGGTGACACTGGGCCGGCAAGAACTCGAGGAATGCCTGGCCGAGCAGGGCCAGGTGGATATCAACTGCGAATTCTGCAACCGCCCTTACCGCTTTAGTGCCGGGGATATTCGGGCCCTGTTTGAGCCAGAAAATCCGGCCACCCGGCACTGAGCCCGGGCTGTGCATTTTTTGGCCACCGCGAATTAGCGCCCGCGGGACTTTTTTGACATAATGGCGCCCCCAAAATACCAGCCGCTCCGACAATGCGCTGTCGGACAGGCCAATCATAATCTGCGGCGGTAACCCCATTTATTTTTTGCAGACAGGAATGAGAGAGAATGAGCGCTGAAACAACGGTTTACACTGATCTTACCCAGGCCCAGCTGGTCGAACAGGCGCTGGCCCGAGGTGAGGGCGAGCTGGCAGATACCGGAGCCCTGGTCGTCACCACCGGCAAGCGTACCGGCCGCTCCCCGGGCGACCGTTTCATCGTTCAGGAACCCTCCACTGCCGACGCCATCGACTGGGGCTCGGTCAACCGTCCCTTTGACGCGGACAAATTCGACGCTCTGTGGAGCCGTGTCGAGGAATATCTTGATAACCATGACCGCTTCGTCACCCATCTGCACGTCGGCGCCCATGATGAGCACTACCTGCCGGTCGTGGTGAATACCCAGACCGCCTGGCAAAACCTGTTTGGTCGCAATATGTTTGTGCGTCCGCACAAGTACAACCCACGCGGCAAGGAAGAGTGGAACATCCTCAATGTCGCCGGTTTTGAATGCGACCCCGAGCGCGACGGCACCAACTCAGACGGCTGTGTGATTATCAATTTTGCCCAGCGCAAGGTCTTGCTGGCCGGTATGCGCTATGCGGGTGAAATGAAGAAGGCCATGTTCTCCGTACAAAATTTCCTGCTACCGGAAAAAGACGTCATGCCCATGCATTGCTCTGCCAATGTCGGTGAAGATGGCGAAACCACCCTGTTTTTTGGCCTGTCCGGTACCGGCAAGACCACCCTGTCCGCCGACCCGTCACGCTACCTGATTGGTGACGACGAACACGGCTGGGCCAAGGGCTCCGTCTTCAATATCGAGGGCGGCTGCTACGCCAAGACCATCAATCTGAGCCAGGAAAACGAACCCATTATCTGGGATGCGATCCGCTTTGGCGCCATCGTGGAAAACGTGGTTATCGATTCCCACAGCCGCCATGCCGATTACAACGATACCAGCCTGACTGAAAATGGCCGCTGCTGCTATCCGCTGGAGCATGTGGAAAAACGCGTGCCCCAGAATGCCGGCGGTGAACCCGAAACCGTCATCTTCCTGACCTGTGATGTTTCCGGTGTGCTGCCACCCCTGTCCATCCTGTCCAAAGAAGCGGCCGCTTTCCATTTCCTCAGTGGTTATACCGCGCGCGTTGGCTCCACCGAACTAGGCGCCGAGGCGGGCATTCACCCCACCTTCTCCACCTGCTTTGGTGCACCCTTCATGCCGCGCCCGGCCGGTGACTACGCCGAACTGCTGATGAAGCGCATTGAAGACTTCGGCTCCCGCGTCTACCTGATCAACACCGGCTGGACCGGTGGCTCCGGCGCACCGGGTGGCAGCGGTTCGCGATTCCCGATTCCGGTAACCCGCGCCATCGTTGCCGCCGCCCAGAGCGGCGAGCTGGAAGGTGTGGAAACCGAGCGCCTGGATATCCTCAACCTGGAAATCCCCAAAAGCATCCCGCACGTGGATCAAAAGTTCGTCAACCCTCGCGAAGGCTGGGCCGACAAGGATGCCTACGATGCTGAAGCCAGAAAACTGGCGACACTGTTCCAGGAAAACATCAAGAAGTTTGATGTCAGCGACGCCATCATTGCAGCAGGCCCCAAAGGCTGATGTAACAGGCCACAAAAAAAGGCAGCCCTTGGGCTGCCTTTTTTTTTATAGTGTAAGGGCGAATACCGTTTCAGTGGCTTGCCATCAGGGCCGGCCGCTCCTGATCTTCTCGGGCACGCCCGTAAAAAGGCCTGCGCCACCAGCGTAGATCGAAAGGCTGCCAGCTGTGTTCATCATGCTGAAGCCGATCGAGCAGGGCGTGCAGAACCACGGCATTGTGGGTAAGCCCCAGATGACTGCCCGGCACCCGCAGATTTTCCGTATGCGGCGCAGGCGGATCGATACAATACTGCCAGGAGGCAATACCATCACCCTCACTGAAAATAGCCGTTGAAGGCACAGCCGGCGTCAGCCGCCAGGTGTGCTCAAGGTCCAGCATGGGATCGGTAGCACCGCCCGGATTGAGCAACTCATAAAGTTTCAGCACGGCACCCGAGATTTTCTCACCGTCCATCTCCGGCACATTGAACGGCGATCCCAGTGTGATCACCTGGCGCACCAGATCCGGGCGCTGATTGGCCAGGGCGCGAGCATAGACACCACCCAGGCTCCAGCCAATAATGCTGACCTTTTTTTCATGGCCCCGGTGCAGATCCTCAACCCGGGTAATCAGGCCGTCCATCAGGCTCTGCCGAATACCGGAATTTCTCCCCTGCCGCCAGCCATAGGCGGTATATCCCTGGCTGCGCAGAAAGCGACGCAGAAAGGAAGTGCCTCCATCGGAGGTCATGAATGCCGGCACCACTAAAACCGGATGGCCATCACCCTGTTGTGAGCGTTTGAGTAAGGGTTGCCAGGCTGCGGTGGCGGCCATTTCAAAAATGGCGCGAATTTCCAGGAGGGCTGTGATCAGACTCGGGCCCGATGGGCGACTTGCCGTTTTTATTGTCATCGATATCCCCTACCACACCTGCGCTCTAACGCAGATCTCTTGTAACTCACTATAACCGTATCTATTAAGACATTTCAAAAGGTTTATTTTGAACAATTATTAATCAATCAGAATTCTCCGAAAATATTGGCTTTTAGTATGTTTATTCTAATTTTAAACCGTAAGGTAGCCGCAGTCTGAAGAAAGGGCACAGCGGTGTTAGCTGCCGCCCCAATCACTGCCATACCACTATGAGGGTACTACGATGAGCACTACTGCAGAAAAAACCAACGTTCTGGAAACTGCCAAGAGCACTGCCCACAACGTATTTCTGGCCAACCTGGGCTTCTACGGCAAGGTCTACGAGCAGGGTCAGGACCTGTACAAGCAAACCGGCGAAAAGCTGAAGCAGACCGAAGAGAAGTACAAGGAGCTGCTGGGCAAGCGCAGCGAAATTTTCGAAGACCTGATCAAGCGCGGTGAAGTTGTTCAGAAGGACGCTGTCGAGACTTTCGAAAAAGTCAAAACCGAACAGAAGTCTGCTCTGGACGAGCGCCTGGAAGCCATGCGTGGCAGCTTTGAAAAACTGAAGGAAGTTGTCACCTTCAGCAAGGAAGAAGAAGCCCCCGCCAAGCCTGCACCCAAGGCGAAAAAGGCTACCAAGGCTAAAGCCAAGGCTTCTACTGCCGCCGCTACTGCCTAACCCCTTCAGGTCTAATTGGTTCCATGCTTTGCACGATGCACCCCAGTGGTCATCGTGCTTTTTTTTGCGCGGATTAAACACGCCGGCCAGAAAACCCTGAAGGTTGCAGAGATGATTCAGCGCGGCCTAGTATGTTTATTCTAATTTTCCGTCATAGACTGTAAGCCAAGCTATCCATGGCTGCAAGGGAGAGAGATCATGAGCAAGAAAGACGACAGCAAAAAACAGCTGAAAGATGTCACCAACCAGGCCGGCGAATTTGCCAAGAGTATCTGGCTGGCTGGCCTGGGTGCCTATGGTCGTGCCTTCGACGAAGCACAGGGGCGCTATGAGCTGGCCAGCAAGGAACCCCCTCGCCTGTTCGAAGAACTGGTCAAAAAAGGTGAACGGCTGGAAAGCCAGGCACGCAATAAAATCGGTGAAGTTGCCGATATAGGCAAATCGATCTCTATCGAAGAACGTATCAGCAGGATGCGTGCTTCTCTGGGCTTTGGCCACAGTGCCAGCGTCGAGGACGTTCAGCGCCTGGAAAAGAAACTGGATGCTCTGGCCCGCAAGGTAGACGCCCTGTCCAAGGGTAGCGCGACGACCACCAAAAAAGCCCCGGCCAAGCGCTCCACAGCAAAGAAAACGTCGGCCAGCAAAGCCTGACCTTCTGGGTCAAAGGAAAAAAGGCGGCTAGGTGCCGCCTTTTTTCTGACTGGCTATACAGACCCTCGCACTATAAAATTCGCTCAAACCCGGCCCTGGTATAACAATGAAAACCCGCGACCGTATTCTGCTTACCAGCCTGGAGCTTTTCAATGACGAGGGCGAACCCCACGTCACGACGGTTGATATTGCCAATGAACTGGATATCAGCCCGGGCAACCTCTATTACCATTTCAAGGGCAAAGAAGACATTATCGGCGAGCTCTACGACAGCTTTGACCGAGAACTGAGCGAGATCCTTAACGCCCCCATTGAAAAGGCGCTCAACACACAGGATGCCTGGTTTTATCTTTACGTTGTGTTCGAGCAGCTGTATCAACACCGCTATTTCTACCGCAACCTCAACGACCTGTTACAACGCTATCCCGGAATTGCCCGGAAATTTCGCCGACTGCTGGATCTCAAGGTTCAGGCAGCAAACGCCGTGGCCGCTGAACTGATCCAGAAAGATGTGCTGGTTATTGAAGAAGAGCAGCTGGAGCGCCTCTGCGAAAATGTGGCGATGAACCTGACTTACTGGCTCAATTACGAGCAATTGCGCGTACAGGATACTCCCGACCAGCTGTTGATTCACAACGGGGTGTTCCAGATCATGTCCATGATTGCTCCGCACCTGAGTCCCCAGCACCGAAGTATTTATGACGAATGTTGTGATCTGTTCCGGACACTCACCGCTGATATCCTCGCGGCGCAATAAACCCTCGAAGCCGTACTGTCAACTCTCGCACCGGGCGAAGCTATTCTGCATAATGCTCCGCTCTTGAATGTTGTACAGGCAGTAATCCCACCCATGAAGGCCATCAATAGCATCATTGCCCAGGAACTGGGCGTTCGCGAACAACAGGTTCAAGCCGCCGCGCAGTTACTGGATGAAGGCGCCACGGTTCCCTTTATTTCACGCTATCGCAAGGAGGTCACCGGCGGTCTGGACGACAGCCAGATGCGGGAACTGGAGTCGCGCCTGAATTACCTGCGGGAACTGGAGGAGCGCCGCAACAG
>JBFKXO010000152.1:0-5535 GCA_041638115.1 Litorivivens sp.
CTAGAGTAACCGCTATGCTGCTACGGACAAAGTCTTCCCCGAAAAGAATAATCCAGGTGTGCTTTGCTCAAAGATTCTAAACTCCAAAGTCACCACTCCAGGCGATCGCGATTTTCCCTGCGTGGGCGTTTGCGCAGCGTTTGTCATGCTGGTCATGGCCTGCGGCTGTTAGTGCTTGAGCAGCACAACGCCAGGGTGCATGTCGTGATTGCGCTGATGGTTATCGCTGCTGGAGGGCTGCTGGGTTTGAGTCACCTCGAATGGGGCCTGGTTTTGCTGTTGATCGGTTGGGTGCTCAGTATTGAGGCGCTGAACTCGGCTCTGGAATATCTCTGTGACAAGTTGAGTCCTACCCAGGATGCGTTGATTGGTAAGGCGAAGGATGTTGCCGCCGCTGCGGTACTGATTAGCGCACTGACGGCCGCCATTGTCGGGCTGCTGATTTTTGTACCCAAGGTGCTGCTGGCTGTAGGTTTCTGAAACGGGTGTTTCCGGGGAGGGGTTGATGTCGGAGTATCGCGCGACGGTTCGTTGGCAACGGGCAACCCATGAGGCGTTTGTCGACAATCACTACAGCCGGGCCCATGACTGGCATTTTGACGGTGGTGCAACGGTGGCTGCCTCGTCCTCCCCTCAGATCGTGCCCTTGCCGTATTCGGTGGCTGAAAATGTCGATCCCGAGGAGGCCTTTGTAGCAGCGTTGTCGAGTTGCCACATGCTGTTTTTTCTCTCCTTTGCGGCTAAGCGCGGCTTGGTGGTGGCGACCTATGAGGATCAGGCCAGTGGCGTGTTGGCCAAGGGCGCCGACGGTCGCCTGTGTATGACCGAAGTGACATTGCGGCCAAACGTCGCCTTTGTGGGGGAGGTGCTACCGGGGCGCGACGTGATAGAAAGGCTGCATCACCGCTCTCACGAGGCCTGTTTTATCGCGAATTCGGTGACCAGTCGGGTGCGGGTCGATCTGTCGAGACAGGACTGAACGGGCACTCTTGAATTAACAATCGGATAACTCTCGCTATGCTTTCATACGATCAGAAGAAAAAATTTATCGATAAATACATCAGCTATCACGCCGAGGCTGATCGTCGCAATGAGTGGACTTTTTTTGTCGACGAAATTTACGCCCCGGACTGTGTCTACACCTGCGAGTATGCCGGAGTGATGCTGGTTGAAGCACGCGGTACCGACCAGATCAAAACGACCCACTACGGGCGCGATATGCAGCACGGCTGGGAGGAGTGGACCTTCCCTTACAGCGGTTTCTACGTTGGTGAAGGCAATGAGATTATCACCCACTGGAAAAATCGTGCGCCTGGCAAGCGCCCGGATGGCAGCGCCCGCGAGACGCCGGGGATTTCCTTTTTAACCCTGGATGACAACTGTCAGATTTGCCGTCAATTTGACATGTTTGATCTGGCTCACCAGATGCTGCTGTGCGATGAGCTGGAGGCCGAAGGCCTGCTGTCACCAGCGCTGAAAGCGAATTGGGTGGTGCCGATGAAGCAGAAGCTGATTGCGCAGTTGCAGCAGAACCTGTAAGCGCAAGGCTGCCGAGAGTTAGACGGCGGCGTAGAACGGAGTCGCCATGATAGGTTGTTGCTGGTATTCGCTGATGATTTCGCGAGCAAACTCTTCGCAGGAACCACACTGGTTAGCAACTCCGAGAGAGGCGCTAACCTGGCGGAAATTGCGGTCGCCATTGTCCAGCGCCCGATGAATATCGCGATCCGTCACACCGTTGCAAACACAAACGAACATAATGTGGAACTCAGACTGTGTTGAATACGTTGGGAATAGTAATGAGAATGATTGTCAGTTGCAAGCTTTACCGGGAATTCTGACGTAAATTTAATCGATAGAATTTATCTATTGTTGGGGCGCAAAATTCACCTGTGCCTGATTGCTGATGGCGTGTATCATTCCTGCACACACTGAGTCGACATCAGTCGACTTGAGCATTTTCTGCTAACACTAATATCAACCTTGGAGGTTTCATCACCATGGGTGTACTCGTAGGTAAACCTGCTCCCGACTTTACATGCGCCGCTGTACTGGGCAATGGCGAAATTGTTGACGAATTTACTCTGAGCGAAGCGATCAAGGGCAAGTACGCGCTGATTTTCTTCTACCCGCTGGATTTCACCTTTGTCTGCCCCTCCGAGCTGATCGCGCTGGATCACCGCGTCGCCAAGTTCAAAGAGCTGGGTGTGGAAGTTATCGGTGTGTCTATCGATTCTCAGTTCACGCATAACGCTTGGCGTAACACGCCGGTCGACAAGGGCGGTATCGGCCCGGTTGGCTATACGCTGGCTGCTGACGTTCGTCACGACATTTGTCGTGCCTACGACGTTGAAGCCGACGGCGGTGTTGCCTTCCGCGGTGCCTTCCTGATCGATAAAGAAGGTCTGGTACGTTCGCAAATCGTTAACGACCTGCCGCTGGGCCGCAATATCGACGAGCTGCTTCGTCTGGTCGATGCCCTGCAATTCCATGAAGAGCACGGCGAAGTATGCCCGGCTGGCTGGAACAAGGGCGACAAGGGTATGAATGCCTCTCCGGACGGTGTTGCTGCCTACCTGTCAGAGAATGCGAAGGGTCTGTAAGGCCTCAACGCAATGCCTTTAAGATAAGGCCCTTGAAAAAGGCCGCGCAGTGGAAGCTGTGCGGCCTTTTTTATTGTCTGGGTTTCTCACCGGGCCCCATCGAAAGTAAATCCTGCCCGCGCCCTGGCGACCGGTGCTTCGTTTTGCGTTGGTTTTATGTCGTGTTGCCTCCTTGCAAACACCGAAGAGCCAGCGATCAGGCGTAAGCCTGCTGGTTATGGGGAGGTCGAGTCTTTAGCGGCATCAACGAGCAGTTACTGCCAAATTGCTTCTGGGCCCAGGTCAATACGTGGGCGATTACGCGATTGCGGTTGTCCGCATCCATCCGGTGTGAAAGCGTCTGCTGTGCGGTCTGTGCCGTTTTGTAGGAAATGACTGCATGAAAAGACTTGCCGTGTTCCCGAAGAATACGAACATGCCCCAGTGTTTCGCCCCCTTGGGACAGCCGAAACAGATTAACGGTGACCATGTTACCTACACCTCAATTACTACCGTTGTTACACCTCGCAGGATAGGACAATTGCCCAGGGTATTGCGCGATGTAAGTCAGGTAATTTTCAGGGCAGTACGGCTATTTTTGGCATTATTCCGAAAAGTCGGATGTCTCTTCGCTGGGTTCGGGCCATTGCCAGCCACCGAGTTCTTGCCAGCGGTTAACAATTGAACAGAACAGTTCGGCGGTTTTTTCGGTGTCGTAGGCCGCGCTGTGCGCCTCACGATTGTTGAAGGCGATGCCGGCAGCTTCACAGGCTTTGGCCAATACGGTTTGGCCGTAGGCCAGACCAGACAGACTGGCGGTGTCGATCACCGAGAAGGGATGGAAAGGGTTGCGTTTGATGGCGCTGCGCTCAGCGCCGGCCATAACGAACCCCAGATCAAAATGGGCATTGTGGCCCACCAGAATGGCGCGGTTGCAATTACTGTTTTTAACTTTCTGTCGTACCGCCTTGAGCAGCTCCCCGAACACCACCACTTCCTTGCGGGCCTCGCGATCCGGGTGCTCCGGGTCTATCCCGGTGAACTCCAGAGCCGAGGGTTCCAGGTTGGCGCCGGCAAAGGGCTCAACCTGGTAGTCCAGGGTCTCGGTGACAATCAGTTTGCCATCGCTGTCAAAGTCGACGAAGCTGGCGGCAATTTCCAGAATGGCGTCTGTGGCGGACTGGAAGCCGCCGGTTTCCACGTCGACGACCACCGGTAGAAAACCGCGAAACCGTGTTGCAATCGGGTAGTCCGCGTTATCCATCGATGACCGTCCAGGCAATGGTTTCCCCGGCGCGCAGTGGTGTCAGTGGTTGACTGCCCATCGCGTAGTTGGCCGGTACCTGCCAGCTTTCACGGGCCAGCGTGATGGTATCGGTATTTCTCGGCAGGCCGTAGAAATCCGGGCCGTAAAAGCTGGCGAAGGCTTCGAGTTTATCGAGGGCGCCAGCGCGTTCAAAGGCCTCGGCGTAGAGTTCGATAGCGGCGTGGGCGGTGTAGCACCCGGCGCAGCCGCAGGCGGCTTCTTTCTTGTTGGTGGGGTGCGGGGCCGAATCTGTGCCGAGGAAAAATTTCGGTGAGCCGGAGGTCGCTGCGGCGATCAGGCGTTCCTGGTGACTGCCTCGCTTGAGGATAGGCAGGCAGTAGTAATGCGGGCGAATGCCGCCAACCAGCATGTGGTTGCGGTTGTAGAGCAGATGGTGGGCGGTAATGGTTGCTCCAACCTGTTCGTGGGCGCTGGCGACAAAATCTGCGGCATCGCCGGTCGTAATATGTTCCAACACCAGTTTCAGGCCGGGAAAATTATTGACCAGGGGGGTCAGTGTGTCGTCGATAAAGCGCTTTTCGCGGTCAAAAATATCGATATGGTCGTGGGTCACTTCTCCGTGCACCAGCAGTGGCAGGTTGTGTTTCTCCATCGCCTGCAATACCGGCGCCAATGCGGCAATGTCGGTCACGCCGGAGTCTGAATTGGTGGTCGCGCCAGCCGGGTAAAGCTTGGCGGCGTAGACAAAGTCGCTGGCGGCAGCGCGGGCAATCTCGTCGGGAGAGGTGTTATCCGTGAGGTACAGCACCATCAACGGGTCCATTTGCCGGGGTAAACCCTGCATCGCATTGACGATACGCTCGCGGTAAGCCTGGGCTTGAGCCACCGTGCAAACCGGTGGCGTCAGGTTGGGCATGACGATTGCCCGCCCCATGTAGCGGCTCATATCGCGGGTGGTGAAAGGCAGGGCGTCGCCATCGCGCAGATGAACATGCCAGTCGTCGGGGCGGATGATGGTGAGGCGGTTGGGGCTTGAATCGGCCATGAGCAGTGTGGAACTCCTGTTTGAGCGCGCATGCTACCGGATTCGGCAGCGTCGATAAAGCTGGTGTGGCGGGTGCGGGCGCCGTCCGCAGAGGGGGTTTACGGGGTGTTCCTCTGTTGTCAGGGCGGCGAATACGGTAGAATTCCGTCCCTTTTGAACACGCTCAACCGCCGTTTCTGGAGAATTCCATGTCCGCAATCAACAAAGTCGTCCTCGCCTATTCCGGCGGTCTCGATACCTCGGTCATCGCCAAGTGGCTGCAGGAAACCTATGACTGTGAAGTGGTGACCTTTACCGCCGATATCGGTCAGGGCGAAGAAGTTGAGCCCGCTCGTGCCAAGGCCAAGGCTCTGGGGATCAAGGAAATCTACATTGATGACCTGCGCGAAGAGTACGTTCGCGATTTCGTCTATCCCATGTTCCGCGCCAATACCATTTACGAAGGCGAGTACCTGCTGGGTACCTCGATCGCCCGTCCGCTGATCGCCAAGCGCCTGATCGAGATTGCCAATGAAACCGGTGCCGACGCCATTTCCCACGGGGCAACGGGCAAGGGTAACGATCAGGTGCGTTTTGAGTTGGGTGCCTACGCCCTCAAACCCGGGGTCAAGGTCATCGCGCCCTGGCGTGAGTGGGATCTC
>JBFKXO010000153.1:0-5463 GCA_041638115.1 Litorivivens sp.
CATCTCGTTCACATAAATACTTTTCTGGGTGGCACTCCAATCACAGCCGCCGTGTTCAACCGGCCAGCCGTTGGCCGCCCAGCCGGCAGCGTCGAGTTTTTTCTGCCAGGTAATCATGCCTTCGCGAAAGGTGTCCGGGTGACGAATTTTTTCGGCCAACTCCGGCGTGTATTCGGTTTGCATGAAGTGACGCACTTCCTGTTGGAAGGCGAATTCTTCGTCGGTGAATTTGGCGTGCATAGGTCCCCCTGCCGGTTGGCCAATAGATTCCCAGCATCTCGCCATGAGCGAAATCGAACAATGACCCGGAATGACATCCGGTTGACAGTTTCTTACAGGGTCTTGATAGAAGGCGCCATACAAATAATCATCGCGCGCGGCGCTGCTGTAACCAGCGTGACCAGGTCTGAGCGGCGGTGTTGGCCGGGTCGTTTTTCAGCCACAGATTGAGCACTTTCTGCGCCTCGTTTTCCTTGCCCGCCTTGAGCAAGTAGCGCAAATACAGATCGCGGGTACGATCCGTGGCATCACCGCTACCTTCAAACGCAGCCAGAACGTCAATGGCCTCATCCAGCGCGCCGGCATTTTCCAGCGCTACCGCATACGTGTAGGCAAAGTCGCTGCGCTGAGGCGCCATGGAATAGGCTGCCGCCAACTCTTTCAAGGCCAGACCATAGGCTTTCTGTCGAATATGGTAGAGCCCAAATTGATAGGCGGCCTCACCGCTGTGCTCGTCAATTTCACGAGCTTTCTGGAGCCAGCTCAATTCTTCTGGGGTACCCCGCTGCAGAGCCGCAAGCTGCAAATAGGGATAGACAAAGCCGGGATCGAGCTCGATGGCGCGCCGATACAGCGCCAGGGTCTCCTGCACTTGCCCCTGTGCCATTCGATAATTGGCAAAATTGCTTGCCAATTGTGGGCTGTCCAGGTTGGCCTGCATGGTTTGCTCATACCATTTGAACAACGCCGCAAGCTGCTGTCGGGTCTCGCTATCCACCGACGCAGGCACGGCGCCTGCCAGCACCGGCGCCAGCTCCATTCGAACCGCCGTACTGCGCTCGGTTAACAAGGGACGCAGCAGGCGCCAACGGTCAGCGGCTTCCATTTGCCCAACCTGACGAACAGCACTGGCGCGCACCAAGGCGGAACGGTGTCGCAACTTGCTAAGCAATACCGCACGCTCGTCTTCATCGGCAGGGTTAAGCCGGGTTAATAAACTGGCTTCCTGAATCGGCGGGAAATACCCGCTATCGATGCGATGCACATCCCCTGGGCTCAGCGCTTCGCCCATCGCCTGGGCAAACTGACGGCTGCGCAGGGTCGATGCCGAGGGCTTTTCCGGCAGGCGCTGCGCCAGCCATTCGGCACTGGCACCGGCGTGACAGGTACGACAGGCATCCGGGCTACCAATGTCAGCGCTATGCATGGGATCGGGAATGCCGAAGCGGTGATCCCTGCGCGGATCAACACCCATATAGACCGTCGACGGCATATGACAGTCCACACAATTCACGCTGCCTGCTTGATGCTGGTGATGCGTGGGCGCGGCAAATACTTCGCCTTTGTGGCACTGCAAGCACACGCCATCGCCTTCCGCGCGAAGCCTGGTACTGTGGGGTTCGTGACAGTTACTGCACACCACCCCGGCGCCATGCATACGGCTTTGCAGGAAAGAGCCAAGGACAAAAACCTCGTCGCGAATCTGGCCGTCCAGATGGTATTGCGGCGGTGTAATCAGGGTTGGCATCACGTGATCGAAAACTTTAGAGCCCGGATGCCAGGGGCCAACTGCCTGACGTCGACTGTGACATTGGGCGCAGCTCGACAATTGTGCGCCGGCAGGTTCTATTCGCCGCTGCGCAATCGCCCTGCCCTCTAACCATTGCCATTCGCCGCGCTCAGACAGGCTGGCACTAAAGCCTGCGTTGTCTACGTTCTCGGTTTTTTGCGAAAGCCAGTTCAGATGACCGCTAGCCTCGCCATGGCAAGCCTCGCAACTCACGTTAACCGCTTCAAAACGTGTATTGAATATGCCACTACTGGCATCGTAGTTTTTTTCCAGACGGGTGGAGTGGCATTCAGCGCAGGAGGTATTCCAGGTAAAGCCCGGATGATCCCACTCCAGATCAGATTCCAGGGCATACCAGCGTTGTCCACCCTCGGCTTGGGGGCGAGCATCCCAGGCCACCGGCAGCGCCTGATAACGTCCTCCCGGCAATCGCGCCAGATATTGCTGTAAGGGTTCCACCCCAAAGGTGTAATCAATAGGGTAGATTTGCGCGGCGTCATTCTCGCCAATAATGACCTGATAGGCCCCATCTATCTGCACAAAGCGAAAGGCGGTTCCGTTGAACCGGGTGATCGTACTGTCAAAACGCGCCAGCACATTGTCCGGCGTGGCCGGCAACATGGCCTTGGCGTGATGGGATTGCTGCCAGTGGTTTACTTGTTGGGCATGGCAGCCCGCGCAAATCTGTTCAGGCAGAGACTCGACGGCAATGGCCGTAGCGGGCAAGCCGCAAACCACCAGCCAAAGGGCCAATCGAGACCGCCACCGGAAACCGCTACTGCACTGCATCAAAAACTGGAACAAAATCACCGTCTGACCGAGGGCAAACCCATATGTGTTAAAGAGTGCCAATAATGGACTCCGCCACGCGGTTATTCCACTGCTGAAGCGCGCTTGTCACGTTTTTTTAGACGTTCTGCCCTCGCTAGCCATATTTTAGCTCATGCTTTTTCAGGGTTTTCTCCACCCTTACCAGAGCCTGCTCGATCTGGCGCGGAATCTCGCCCTGCCCACATGAAACCACCGACGCCGAGTGTGCCGCGCAAAGATTGCGCACATCCGACCACTGGCCAATCAGCCCCTTGGCCCAATACCGAAACTCCGCCGCAGCACCTGCCCGTGGTTCAAGGGTGAGGCCGAGCGTCGGATGAAAACCAATTTTGGGCGGTCGCAATCTACCCAGCAAACCCGGCAGTGGCAGATACATCAGGGTATCGTCCACATGCAGCGTTTTTGACGCCTTGTGGTAAGCCAGCACCGAGGCAAAGTGAAGCTTGTCGTTCGCAGAAATAAAATCCACCCCGGCCGGCACAGAAAACTCGAAATCCTCGGCAAAGGCATCGGCAAAGCCCGCGGATTCTGTCAGCAGCCCTTCCCAGGGTAGATGGGGAAATTTTTCATGATGACGCTGGGTCCCGTAGAGCTTTGCCTGAGGGAACTGGGCATGGGCGGCCTCCACATGCACCGTGTGAAATGGATGCAAGTTGATAATCGCCTCCAGCTCGCGCCCACCCTTGGTCAACGAATCAACTTCCGCCTTAATGGCACCGTTCAGCTGGTAGGCATCGAGCAGCACGTAGCGCCCGTTATGGCGCCGCACCAACGAGGTGTGAGTGCCAATATTCAGCACGCCGCCAATTTTAAAATCGCCGCGAATGTTCAGGAAATCATCGGAGATGGTGTGAACTTTTTCGGTCATGGCGGGAGGCTTCCTGCTGGTTAGAATGGGTTGAAAGGCGTCATGCTACGCCGAACGCTCCCATTACCCAACCCCGTCATTGCGTACCCAAAGCGCTTCGCGGGGCATGCTAAGCGCAGCGCAGCAATCTCCTGACAATGTCACCCAACCCACCAGATCGCCGCGTCGCTGCACTCCTCGCGATGACGACAGGCGATAAATACACCCAACCCACCAGATCACCACGTCGCTGCGCTCCTCGCGATATCAACCGCAGGCGATCACTTGCCCAACCAACACACCCGGTCACCAATCCGCACCACACCGCCATCGAGTATCCGCGCGGTAATCCCCCCATGACCGCGCATGGCGTTATAGCCACCGGGGCCAAGCGCCGTTTCCATTTTGCTGCACGGATGGGCCAGGCCGCTGTATTCTAGCAAGGCCTCCCCTATTCGAAAACGTTTGTCTTTCAGCGCCAGCAAGTTTATCCCGGACACCACGATATTACGGCGCACCACCTCAGGCTCGATGGCGCTGCGGTTAAGGCAGGCACCCACCACCATCAAATGCTCTTGCTGAATCAGGGTAAGTTGTCGTGCCGCGCCGGGTCGGCCGCTAAAGCGCTCGCCGACCAGGCCCTTGCCAGCGTCAAGCTGGGCGGCTTCCACCGCCAGCATCGGTTGCCCGCGCGCCGGCCGCGCACCAATCCATTCGATGCGACCTGTTTGCGGCAAGGTATTAAGCAGAGATGAAAGCTGAAAATGTGGGTGCATTGAACCCTACAAAGCGCTATTTCAGCCCGCGCGTGGCACGGGCATCGTCGATACCACCGGCATTGATCACTTTCTGATAACCGGCCTCTTCCAAGGCTTGCTTGGCAATGCCAGCCCGGCGGCCACTGCGACAATAGAGATACACCGGCGTGGATTTGTCAGGCACCAGCGCGGGCAGCTCTGACACCACATCTGTATGGCTTATGCGGGGGTCTCCGGCAATATGGCTTTGCTGATGTTCTTCCGCACTGCGCACATCCACCCATACCGGCTCGGACCAGGCGACGGAGGCAAGCGACATAACAAACACACAAACACTTCGTACCCAAGCAGTTCTCATAGCGCAATCTCACGGCAACGGTATCTAAGGGTCAGTGTAAGCAAATATCGACTTGCCGAAAATCGCCTTCTATGTCGTCTTTGTTTTCAGCCCCGTTTTTACCGCCTGGGCGGTGATGGGCAAATCACGAACGCGAACCCCTACGGCGTTGAAGATGGCATTACCGATCGATGGGGCTACAGCGATCAGTCCCGGTTCACCCAAGCCCACCGGGAACTCACTGTTCTCAACAAAACTGATATCGAGCTCAGGCACGTCCTTCATTCGCAATGGGCTATACGTATTGAGATTTACATCCGCCACCTGCCCGTCTTTGATATTGGTCCCTTCATGCAGGGCCAAACTCAGCCCCCACAGCATGGCTCCCTCGGTCTGGGCCAACGCGCCATCGGGATGAACCACTGTGCCGCAATCCATCACCGTGGTCAGCTTAAGCACCTTTACGTCACCGCTGTCGGGGTTGACCCGCACATGGGCAACGCAGGCACTCCAGGTAGGCATCGTCCGCTCCTGGCCTGCCGCTATCGCAACACCCAGCCCCTCGTTTTTGGGCAGTGAGCGCCCCCAACCGGATTTATCACGTGCGGTTTTCAGCACGTGTGCCAAACGCTTGGCGCCACCGACGGATTCTGGCGCCTTGCCCGCATTCTTGCCCTTTGCGTCCAACAGTCCCAGGCGAAAGTCTACCGGGTCAACGCCCTGCTTATGGGCTACTTCATCCATAAAGGATTCAACACCCCAGGCAACCCAACCGGGCCCCACCGCACGCAACCAGCCGGGGACAAAGGTTTTCTGTGCCAATGGGTTGTTAATAGCGCGAACACGGTGGCTCGGCAGGCTATACCAGTGATCTGCACCACTGATAGAAAAGGTATCGATC
>JBFKXO010000154.1:0-5447 GCA_041638115.1 Litorivivens sp.
CAAAATCCTGACAGGCCCGGCGCACACTCTCGGCATCTGTTGCGATAATCACCCGGCTGGCGGCGCTTTCGCTGGCTCGCTCCCAGACATGCTGGATCATCGGCTTGCCGGAGATATCCAGCAATGGCTTGCCCGGCAAGCGGGTCGAGGCAAAACGGGCGGGAATAATGACGCTAAACCCCATCAATAGGTGTCCTCTTGTAAAGCTTTCAGCTTGCGCTCCAAACCGAAAAAGAATTCGGCTGGCAAAGCCGCAGTGACTGGCAACATCCAGAAATCTTCACGGGCAAAGGCCCCGCATTTTACCGCATCTTTTTCGGTCATCACGACCGGCAAGGCGTCGCCAAAATCGAAGTCTTCGGCACAAAACGTATGATGATCGGGAAAGCGATGCTGTACCGGACGCAAACCCAGCTCGACCAGCGTCGTAAAAAAACGCTTCGGATTGCCAATACCGGCCACCGCGTGAACCCGGGTGGGAAAATCCTCGGCCCGACGTTTTTCTCCCGTGCTGACATTGATCAACTTGCCCGGGGTCAGGTGCATGATGTGCCCCTGACGCCCCCAGCGTTCATCGGTTTCTCCATTGATGACAAGCAAATCAGCGCTGGCCAGTCGACCCGGCCCTTCCCGCAGCGGCCCGACCGGCAGGCAGTGGCCATTGCCCATGCCACGCATGCCATCCACGACAATGATCTCGATATCACGCTGCAGTGCGTAGTGCTGTAACCCATCGTCACTGACGACGATATCGCAGCCGTAGTCGCGCTCTAACCTGGCTAGGGCGGCCACGCGATTCGGTCCAACCACAACCGGACATTGAGCTGAACGCGCGATCAATAAGGGTTCATCGCCCACTTCTGCCGCCGAGGATGTCGGCCCAACCGGGCAGGGATACTCCGGTGCCTCACCCCCATAACCCCGAGAAATCACTCCCGGCTTGTAGCCCTGAGACTGCAACCAACGCACAACCGCAATCACCAGAGGGGTTTTACCCGTACCGCCAACGCTGATATTGCCGACCACGATCACCGGCGTCAGTTGGGGCATGGATTTTTTGACAAGCCAGCGCTTTCGCAGCAGGGATAGGAGCCGGTAAAGCAGTTCCACCGGCCAGAGCAACCACAGTAGGCCAGCTTTACGACGGTACCAGGCGCGTTCAATACGAGCTGCCAGATTCATTACTCGGGTTTGGGCTCCCGTGTGGTCAGGCTCAAAGCGGTAAAGCCGAGCTGCCCGGCAGCGTCCATGGCCGTAATCACCGACTGGTGCGGAGCTTTGGCATCAGCAGTAATCACCACCGGCGTATCCGAAGGTTCACCGGCTACATCGCTGATCGCCGCTTTCAAGCCTTTCAATGTTGGAGAGGTTACCGACAGCTCATTGACCATATACTGCCCCTGGGCATCCACCAGGATTTCCAGAGCGGCCACTTCCTGCGGCACCGGCTCACCACTGGCTTCCGGCAGCTCCAGCGT
The DNA here is from genome assembly GCA_041638115.1 of Litorivivens sp. Lineage (GTDB taxonomy): Bacteria > Pseudomonadota > Gammaproteobacteria > Pseudomonadales > Spongiibacteraceae > Litorivivens. Next base: position 1,479 of record JBFKXO010000154.1, read on the forward strand.
TAGCCGACTTTCTTTGGTGAAGGTGGTCGAGACCATAAAGAAAATCAACAACAGGAAGACCACGTCGATCAACGGCGTCAGATTAACCGAAACCTCTTCCAGCTTTTGACGCTTGAAGTTCACGATTTACTGCCCTTGTTCGCCACTAGATGCATGTGGTTAACCAGCTTGATGGTCTCCTGCTCCAGCTCAACCACAATACTGTCGATACGGCGCACGTAGTACCGGTGCATCATCAGGGCGGGAATGGCAACACTCAGACCCGATGCCGTGGTGATCAGGGCTTCGGAAATACCGCCTGCCAGTACGCCGGCATTGCCGGTGCCTTGCAGCATGATTTCGGAAAACACGCGAATCATGCCGATGACCGTACCCAAAAGCCCCAGCAAGGGGGTGATGGCGGCAATCGTACCCAGCGCATTCAGATATTTTTCCAGGCGATGTATCACGTGGGAGGCAGCATCTTCGATGCTTTCCTTCATCACCTCGCGTCCGTGCCGGGCATTGGCCAGGCCCGCCGCCAGAATCTCACCCAGCGCAGAAGACTGTCGCAAGCGACGCAGCTTTTCGGCGTCCAGCTGATTGTTTTTCAACCACTCGGACACCTGAGGAAAGGTATTGGGTGGAGCGATTTTTCGGGGGTTGAGTTCAATCCAGCGCTCGATGCAGATTGCCAGCGCCGCCGCGGAACACAGAAGGATTGGCAGCATGATCCAGCCACCGGCTTTAACCATTTCGAACACAGTACAACCTCTTATTCTGGTTTGACCGCATTATACGTACTATCGACCGCGAAGCGAGAGACCCAGTCCGGCTATTCCCAGTAAAACCGGCGCTCGTGCCGCCGTGTCGAGACACTTTCCACTCCCCGAGCGCCCAGCAATATGCGAATTCTGCCGTCCTGCGCGGTGTTCAGCAGGTGGCTACCCAGCGCCATATAGCGCCGCTCCACGTCCGGCGCAGGGTGTCCAAAATGATGTTTGTACCCGGCCGAGAAGATCACCCAGTCGGGTTGCAACTGGGAAGTAAAACGTTCTGACGACGAGGTTTTGCTGCCATGGTGCGGCGCCACCAAGACGCTCACCTTGGCTGGCAGCGCCGGCAGCAACTGATGCTCAACACTCGCCTCGATATCGCCGGGCAACAACACGGCAGCGTCACCGCTTCGCACCAGCAACACGCAGGACTGGTTATTACCGTTTCCCGTGTCGGGGGCTTGTGGGTGCAGAAATTCAAAGCTCACATCATCCCAGCGCCAACGCTCCCCCGCACGACATGGCACACTGACTGGCAAAGCTTCACCGGCGTAGAGCGTAGCAAGCGGATACCGCTGGCGCAGGATCTCGTAAGCGCCCGCATGATCATTGTCATTGTGACTGATAACCAGTGTGTCTAACCGGCGAACCTGCGCCGCCCGCAGGGCCGGCAGCACCGCTGCTTCGGCCAGATTGAAACCACCGTTGTAGGCCGCGCCCACGTCGTATACCAGTGCATGATGTCGGGTCGTTAGCAAAACCGACAAGCCCTGCCCCACATCCAGCACGCGCATCAGGAATTGATCGGAGCGCAGAGAGGGGTTTTCCACGGGTTCCAGCCAGCCATCGAGCAGCGGTAAGCACAACAGCAAACTGAGATAGCGGCCGGGAAGGTGCCGCGGCAAAACCAGCAACAGCGCCATTGCCACTAGTGTAAGCAGCGTCGCGTGATCAGGCTGGTAGTCGAGCATCAAGGCGTCGAGGCGGTCAACGAGCCACTGTAGCCCCATCAACACGTGCACTAACACTGCATCTGCAAGGCTCCAGCCCCAATTCGCCACCGTCGAGGAAAGCAGCTCAAAGCACAAGCTCACCAATATCAGCGGCACAACCAGCAGACTGAAAAACGGAACAGCGACCAGATTAACCGGCAGGCTTAGCGGCGAGAAAAACCCGAAAAATGCCAGACCCAGCGGCATCAGACCAATCAATAGCAGCCACTGTGCACGCAACACAGAGCGCCAGCGCTGCTCCCGCTCAAATACGAGCAGCAACAGTGCGACCGCCAGAAATGACAGCCAGAAACCCGGCTGCAAACTCGCCAGTGGTTGCAGCGCCAGCACCGCCAACAGGGCAAACGACCAACAGCTCCAGCGACCAATTTTGCGCAATAGCGGCAAACTGAGCAGCGCCACAGCGCACATTAAAACCGCCCGTTGCGTAGGCAAACTGAAACCCGCAAGCCAGGCGTAACCTAGCGCAGACAGCAGCGATATTGCGACCGGCAAACTATTGCCCGAAAAACCTGTCACCAGCACCAGCGCACGGCCCAGCAAAAACCCGAGACCGGCGGCAATCCCGATGTGCAAGCCCGAAATTGCCATCAGGTGAGACAGGCCCGTTTGCCGGAACAGCGTCCACTGCGTGTCGGTCAGCCCATGTCGCTCCCCCACCGCCAGCGCCAGCAGAACCGCGCCGCTGTCAAACGACAGCAGCTTGTCGTTCAAATGCTGCACGATGCGATTACGAAGCGACGCGTCAACATCGAGTACCCTGCCCTGTCTGACGTAACCGGAGGCATGGATATCCTGACTGACCAGCCAGCGGGCGTAGTCAAAACCACCGGGGTTGGCGAAACTTCGCGGGCGCTTGAGCCGCACATGTAAGTGCAAGCGCTGCCCGGCCTGCAATCTCTCACTGGTGCGATAACTCAGTCGCAGCCGTTGGGCTGAGCAACAGTCCGGCGACAACCACTGCTCCACCTTGAGGGTGAAGCGCCAGGTACCGCCGCGTTGTGGCGAGTATGCCGGCAAGCCCTCAACCACACCCACCAGCATCAAATCCTGCCCCTCATTGGCTGGCGGCAACAATTGGGACAGCAGGTGCTTGCCGTAAATAGTGCCGACAATCAAACCCGCACACAGGCACAAGGCAAGCGCCAGCGCATTGCATCCGCAACGGTGGCCAACAAGCCAACGGCTCAACAACAACGCGACCAGCAGAAAAACAAGGAACAGCAGCGAGGGCAATGCGGGCAACCACGCTACCAGCGCAATGCCAACCGAGCAGGCAATCATCCGTAATGCCATAACCATCCATGGTGGTGATAGGGTTGTTAAATAGGCATAATAACGGCCGTCGCGACGACTTTCATGTCGTCTATGACAGACACGCAATCAGCGCATCAGCATTATGCCCCGCAAAATTTTTAAACGATACATGCCCCACCCCGACAAGGTGCGTCACCACCCGTCCATGCAATGGCTGGGGCCGATGATTCACGAGCCGAATTTGTGGCATCTCAATCGGCGTTCTGTGTCACTGGCGTTTTTTATTGGTGTGTTTGTCGCGTTTGTTCCACTGCCGGGACAAATGGTGTTAGCGGCTCTGGCGGCCATTGTTGTTCGCGCCAATCTGCCGCTCGCTGCCAGCCTGGTTTGGATCACCAACCCGGTGACCATGCCGGCTTTTTTCTACCTAGCCTATAAGCTCGGCACCCTGTTGCTCGACCTGCAGCCCAGCCCCTTCAGTTTCGAGCTCAGCATGCATTGGGTGCAATCCGAGCTGGTCTACAAGTGGAAGCCCTTTATTCTCGGTTGCACGATTATGGGCCTGTTCTTTGGCTTACTCAGCGCCGCTACCATTCACACCGTCTGGCGCATTCACACCATTCGACGCTGGCGCAAGCGAGCCCGCGACCGCCGGGCAAGACGCACTAGCGGTAACTAAGCACTTCCGCTGGTTGCACACGTGACGCCCGCCAGGCCGGATACAGCGTCGCCAGCAAGCAAATAGCGTAGGACACGCCGCACACCAACCACCAGTCACCCCAGCGCAAATCTGACGGCAGATAACTGATCGGATACACGTCACTGTGCAAAAACTGTACCCCCAGCAGGGATTCGATCATCGCCACCAGTTCAGTGATCCAGGTAGCTGCCAGCGCCCCTAGCATTCCTCCCATCAACACCCCGATCAAACCGATAACGGCGCC
>JBFKXO010000155.1:0-5416 GCA_041638115.1 Litorivivens sp.
ATCTGCCGGCGCGGGCGATGGAAGTTTTTGATGTAACTGGAGCGGGCGATACGGTTATCTCCGTGCTGGCCGCCGCGCTTGGGGCCGGAGACGAGCTGCCCAATGCGGTGGCCCTGGCCAATCTGGCTGCAGGCATCGTCGTTGGGAAACTGGGTACTGCCGCAATCAGCGCGCCAGAATTGCGTCGAGCCGTGCAGCGCGAGCAGGGTAGCGAGCGCGGTGCGGTTACCGTGGAGCAATTGCAGTTGGCCCTGGAAGATGCCCGCGCCCACGGTGAAAAAGTGGTTTTCACCAATGGCTGCTTCGACATTATTCACGCCGGTCATGTCGGCTATCTCGAGCAGGCCCGGCAACTGGGTGATCGCTTAGTGGTGGCGGTCAATAGCGACGCCTCCGTCAGCAAGCTCAAAGGGCCGGGACGCCCGATCAATCCGCAGGATCGCCGGATGGCCGTATTGGCGGGCCTGGAGGCCGTTGATTGGGTGGTGTGTTTTGACGATGATACCCCTGAGGACCTGCTTGAAGTCTTAAAGCCGGATGTGCTGGTCAAGGGCGGGGACTACGACAAGCGCGGTGTGGTCGGCTGGGAAATCGTTGAAGGCTACGGCGGTGAGGTCGAAGTACTTTCGTTTTTTGACGATTGTTCGACCACCGCCATCGTTGAAAAAGTGCTGGAAAAGAACAGGCCAACATAACAACAAAACCGCTCCGGAGGCACCATGTCTTTCTATGAGCAATATATTCTGCCCCACGTGATCGATTTTGCGTGTGGCGACAAAGTCATAATGGAACAGCGCGCCGATGTCTTGGCTGCCGCCGAAGGGCGAGTGCTGGAAATCGGCATGGGCAGCGGCCTCAATCTGCGCTACTACAACCCCGATAAGATCGATTTCGTCTGGGGGCTCGAGCCCTCGGAAGGCATGCGCAAAAAGGCGACCAAGAACCTTGCCAATTCTCCGGTTAAAGTCGACTGGCTGGGATTGCCGGGCGAGGAAATCCCGCTCGACAACCACAGCGCGGATACGGTGGTACTGACCTTCACGCTCTGCACCATTCCCGATTGGCACGCGGCATTACAGCAAATGCACCGGGTGCTGAAACCGGGAGGCAAACTGCTGTTTTGTGAACACGGCGCGGCCCCGGATGAATCGGTGGCGCGCTGGCAAAATCGCATTAACCCGGTGTGGAAAAAAGTTGCCGGCGGGTGCCACCTCAACCGCCGCATTCCTGAGCTGCTGGAGCAGGGCGGCTTTTCCATCCGTGAGCTGGAAATGGCTTACCTGCCAAAAACGCCCCGCATAGCCGGTTTCCGCTACAAAGGCTATGCCACCCCATGATTGATCTGTATTTTGCGCCCACGCCAAATGGCTGGAAGATCACGATCATGCTGGAAGAGTGCGGGTTACCCTACCGGGTGATACCGTTGAATATCGCCGCGGGAGAACAGTTTACCGAGACCTTTCTCAAGCTCAATCCAAATGCGCGCATGCCTGTCATCGTTGATCATGAAGCCGTGGATGGTCCGCTCAGTGTTTTTGAATCCGGCGCCATCCTGATGTATCTGGCGGAAAAGAGCGGTCAATTTATGCCCCGGGATCAGCGCGGATTCTACGAGGTAACCCAGTGGGTGTTCTGGCAAATGGCAAACCTCGGGCCGATGGCCGGGCAGGCCAGCCACTTCGTGAACTATCAGGACACGGAACAAAACCAGTATGCGAAGTCGCGTTACCTGAATGAATACGACCGCCTGTTGGGTGTGATGGATTATGCGTTGCGAGAGCGCCCCTTTCTCGCCGGTGAGTACTCGATCGCCGATATGGCCAGTTTTCCCTGGCTGTTGCCCTACAAGCGCTACGGTTTCGATCTGAGCGATTTTCCCTATGTGAAACGCTGGTACGACACGCTGAAACAACGGCCAGCGCTGCGTCGCGGTGTGGACGTTGGCAAGGATCTTCGGCCCGCACCCGGCACGCTGGATGAAAGTGCGCGCAAGATGCTGTTCGGGCAGGACTCCCGTCGTTATCACCGCAATCACTCCGGTAGTTGACGCATGGCGAATCTCTTCTGTTATGGCACCTTGATGTACGGCCCTTTACTGGAGGTGCTGACGGGCAGAGAGTCCGCCTGCGAAGCGGCGACCCTGTCCGACTACGCGTGTTATGGCGTCAAGGCGGCGGCCTATCCGGCCATCGTGGAGCAAGAAGGCACCAACGTTAACGGCCAACTGGTCCGCGATATCCCTGCGGGCAGCTGGCTGTCGCTGGATCGCTACGAGGGAGAGTTTTATCGGCGCGAAGAAGTTCGTGTTACGTTAGCAGATGGCTCTGAAGCCGATGCTTTTACCTATGTCATGCGGCCGCGTTTTCGGTCCCGCTTGAGTCGGCGGGTTTGGCAATACAATCGCGATGCGCAGGACTACGCCAGAGCCCAGTGCGTCCGCTTACGCCATGAGCAGGCCGCTGGAGAGAACCCTTGAAGGACAATCGCCCCCAGCCAGTAGAGCGTGGTGAGCACGCATTGATTGGTTCGATTATTGCCGATGGATTCGCCAATGATCCGGTCAATCTCTGGGCCTTTCGCAATCCGCAGGCCCTGCCACCGGTCTATACCGAAATGGCGCGGGCGCTCTACTTGCCGCATGGTTTCGGCCATCGCTGTGGCGACAAGGCGGCTACACTGTGGTTGCCACCGGGGCAACGCAAACATTTTGGCTTGTTTTCTACGCTGGTTATGGCGCGACACATCGTAGGCAAGGGTGGTTTGCAAGCTGTGCGCAACGCCTTGCGCGTCGATACCGCAATGGCGCAAAAGCATCCCACCGAGCCCCACTACTATCTGTTTGCCATTGCTGCGCGCCCTCAGTATCAGGGTAAGGGGCTGGGCGGTATGCTGATGCGACAGGCGCTTGAGCGCATTGATCGGGAACAGCAGGCTTGCTATCTGGAGAACTCAAAGCCGGAAAATACCGGCTTTTACCAGCGTTTTGGTTTTGAGGTGGTGGAGGAGCTGCGAGTAGCGACCGATGCGCCGCCGCGGTTGTTGATGTGGCGCCCCGCAACGTTGTGAGCGGCCGTAAAACGGGAACGTGCCCGCTGTGTGGCCGCCATTGTCATCTCAGTTTTCACCACCTCATTCCGCGCAAATTACATCGCCGTACATTTTTTCGTAAACAGTTCAGCCGCGAGCAACTCAACGAAGGCGTTATGATCTGTCGGAGCTGCCACAACGGCATTCACAGATTCTACGACGAGATGACCCTGGCGAAGCAGTTTGATTCACTGGAAGCATTGCGCCGCGACCCGGCGCTGCAGCGCCATTTTGAGTGGGTGGCGCGCCAAAAGGTGCGGCTGTAGTGGTGGTCTGATTGGTCGGCACGTGACGTACAGATAGCAATAATAAACGTGGATAATGTTTATGGCAGGCAATGACTCACTGGACCTAGCGGCGCTGCAACGCGGCGACGAAGTCGCCTTTGCCGGTGCCGTGCGGCTGCATCACCGAGCTCTGCTGGCTGTTGCCAGTGCAATCGTAGGAGCTGACGATGCGGAGGAAGCGGTTCAGAACAGCTGGATCAAAGCCCATGCTGCACTTGGCCAGTTTGAAGGGCGTTCTACCCTTAGAACCTGGCTGACGCGTATCGTCATTAATGAATGCCGTATGTTGTTGCGCGGACGACGTCCCACCATTTCTCTGGATGAGGCAACCGTTGGCCACCCATTGGCAGATCGCTTTACAGCGAATGGTCACTGGAACAAGCCACCAATACCCTGGCATGAGGATACTCCTGACGGTCTGCTGATGGAGCAGGAGCTGGAGCAGTGCCTGCAGCGCCTGCTGGCGACGATGCCCGAGCAGCAACGCGCCGTGCTGGAACTCAGAGACTCCGGCGGTTTGGAGTTTGCGGAAATTTGTAACGAACTGACAGTTTCTGCATCCAATGCCCGTGTGCTTTTGCATCGGGCGCGGAGTCAGTTATTCAAGTTGGTGGATCAATATCAGGAGACGGGCGAATGCTGAAATGCAGAGAAATCGTCGAACACGCTGATGCGCTGCTGGCGGCGGAGCTGACACCAATACAACGTTTGTCGGTCAGGACGCACCTGCTGATTTGTCGACATTGTCGACGTTACGTTCGTCAATTGCGGCAGTTGATTCGCTCAGTAGCGGCGATGCACGGCCCGGCTAGTGACGCGCAGGTGCAACAAGTAGTGACTGCGGTCAAAAATTCGAAAGCGGCCCCCGCACCCTAATCGCTTGGCGGGCTGTCTACTTTTTAACGCAGAAGAGGCGCTATGTTAGACGAAGTAAAAGCTTATTATGGCAAGCAACTGCAATCGAGTCATGATCTTCAGACCGACGCCTGTTGCGATGTCGAACCGCCCGAGTGGCTCAAGCCCGTACTGTCCAAGCTTCATCCCGAGGTGCTGAGTCGATATTACGGCTGTGGGCTGGTTGCTCCAGCTGCGTTGGAGGGCATGCGTATTCTCGATCTGGGCAGTGGTAGCGGTCGCGATGTCTACGCCCTGTCGGCGCTGGTCGGCGAGTCCGGCTATGTGGTGGGTGTGGATATGACGCCGGAGCAGCTCGCGGTTGCCCGCGAACATCAGGATTTTCATCGCCAGCAATTTGGTTATGCCGAGTCCAATGTCGAATTTCTCGAAGGCTATATTGAAAAACTCGATGAACTGGGGCTGGCGGACAACAGTTTCGATATTGTGATATCAAACTGTGTGATCAACCTGTCGCCAGACAAAGACGCGGTTTTACGCGAAGTGCATCGGGTACTGAAACCCGGTGGCGAATTCTATTTTTCCGATGTGTATTGCGATCGCCGGCTGCCTGATACATTGCGCAATGATCCCGAGTTGTACGGCGAATGTCTGGGTGGTGCACTCTACTGGAATGATTTTTTGAATCTGGCCAAGCGCTGCGGCTTCGCTGACCCTCGTCTGGTTGAAGACCGACCACTGGGCATCAACAACCCGGTGATTGCCCGAAAGCTGGCGCCCGCAAAGTTTTTTTCTGCCACCTACAGGCTCTTCAAAATCGATGCCCTGGAAGCCGCCTGCGAAGACTACGGCCAAGCCGTTATCTACCGGGGTGGTATTCCGGGTTGTGAGCAGCTATTTGTGCTGGATGGCCATCACCTCATAGAGAAAGGTCGGGTCTTCCCGGTCTGTGGCAATACCTGGCATATGCTCGCCGAGTCACGTTTTGCACCGTATTTTGAGTTTGTCGGCAATTTTGACGTGCACTACGGCATCTTCCCGGATTGCGGTGAACTTATGCCCTTTGCCACTGAAGCTAGCACTGATTCGGGGGGCTGCTGTTAATGGTATTAATTGCCCGATCCGACGGCTGGCGCCAGACATCTACCGGGGAGCCGCGCGGATATATTGATACGCCGCGCCTGCGC
>JBFKXO010000156.1:0-5391 GCA_041638115.1 Litorivivens sp.
AACGAGCGCGGAAAGCTGTAACAACCACGCCCGCGGTGAAGAAAGCCGAAGCTGCTTTGACTAAAGCAAGCAAGGCAGTCGAAGCCGATCGCAAGGCAGTAGCCAGTGCGCGAAATGCTGCCACGGCTGCCAAAGCGAAAGCTGCGAAATCTTCCCTGAAAGGGGATAAAAACGCGGCAAAACGAGCGGCAAACGCTGTGAAGCGCGCCAACGAAAAACTGCGTAAATCTCGCGAAGCAGAGGCAAAGGCCAAGCTGAACCTGTCCAAGGCTCAGGCAGAAGCCAAGATCAAGGCATCTGAACAAGCGGTTAAAGATAAGGTCGCCGAGCGCGCCAAGGCGCTGGAGGATAAAACAGAAGCTGACTTGAAAAAGGCTGTTTCTGCATTCCAGTCTCGCTGGCGTAAAAAGCGCGTTGCAGCCAACAAGAAAAAGCTGGCCAGCATTGCGCGCAAGCTGACGACGAAGCACAAGCAAGCGGCTAAAAAGCTGGAAGCTAAGGCGAAAGCGGTAGAAAAAGCTGCAGCGAAAAAGGCACGCAAGAAAGCCGCGCCGAAAAAGCGTAAAGCCGCCGCCAAGAAAGCGCCCGCCAAGAAAGCTGCAGCCAAGAAGAAGGCCGTAGCGAAGAAGGCACCGCGTAAGAAGGCCGCCGCCAAGCGCGCAGCCCCGAAAAAGCGCGCCGCTGCGAAGCGTAAAGCGAAAGCCAAAGCGTAAAATTGATTGAACCCGTCCCCCTGCGGTGACGGGTTTTACCATACGCTACGCTACAGGGAGCGACAGCTGTGAGGCAGCTGTCGCTCTTTTTTTTGCCCGCGTGACCGAGCTGACCGCTGTTTGATACCCGCGACTGCAGTTTAAAGGTGGTTGATATTCTGGAAAGCGGTCGCATCGGCAAACGAGGTAGGCTGGGCATTGTGTTGTTGTAGCCAACCTTTCATGCTGCATAGAGCGTCGTCTAGTCGACAGGATGCGCTTGGGAGCAAGGATGTGCGGACAAAGCAGGGCAGGTAGTGGGATCGAATCCCGTCGCTGGCAAAGGTTGCCGACAGCTTTTCTCGCTGGATAGTATTGAGGAACTCCGCAACCAGGTTTGCGGGTAGTGAGGGCGTGTCACAGGCGACGACAAGAGTGAAAGGGCTCTGGCATTGAGAAATGCAGGCTTCAATACCGGCTAGCGGCCCGTTGTATCCTTCGCGACTATCCTGGCAAACCGGGAAACCGTAGCTTTCATAGTCTTCGATATGCCGGTTCGCACTGACGATCACGCGGCGTACCTGGGGAGCAATTTGAGCGATCACGTGTTCGATCAATGGCCGGCCCTGCCAGTAAACCAGCCCCTTGTCGCGACCACCCAGCCGCGATCCTTGTCCACCGGCCAGTATGATGGCATCGACAACGTTTTTATCTCCCTCACTCACGTGGGCGACTCCATCAATTAACCTGCGGTGCTGTGCTATGATGCGCGCAGTTTTTATTGTAATTGGAGGCGGTGGTGATGGCCACTTTGCTAGCCCTAGAGACGTCGGGTGATGCCTGTTCAGTGGCTGTGTGGCGCAGCGGTCAAATAACCGAAATTCACGAAGTAACGCCTCGCTCCCACACCCAGGTTGTATTACCGATGGTGGATTCGGTGTTGGCGCAAACGGGGGTTTCGCTGTCGTCGCTGGACGCCATTGCGTTTGGTTGTGGCCCTGGTTCCTTTACCGGACTTCGGGTGTGTGCCTCGGTCGTGCAGGGTTTGGCCGTTGCGGCAAATCTTCCCTGTTTGCCAGTCTCTAGCCTGGCGGCGCTTGCGCATTCTGCGTTTGTTGCACACAAACTCATAGACGGCCAGCGCATTCTTGCGTGTGTAGATGCTCGTATGGATGAAGTTTACTGGTGTGGTTTTGAGTTAGTGAATAGCTTACCGCAGGCGCTTATCCCGGAGCAGTTGTCGGCACCAGAAGCGGTAACGCTCGACGGTGACTTCACCCGTGTTGGCTCCGGCTGGCGTTATGGCGAACGTCTGCCCGTGTTGGGCACCGCCGCGTCGGACGCCGTTGCGTCGGGCGCCGCCGCGTCGGGCGCCGATACCGAGCTGCTCCCGCACGCATCGAGTGTTGCAGTGCTGGGCGAGCAGCTGTTAATGCAGGGTGGGGCGGTCACCGTAGAAAACGCCGTGCCACGATATTTACGCGACGAAGTGGCCTGGCGCTGATTTTCAGGTTTGCTATGACAAGGAAAACATTGCAGTGGATTTGATTCAGGCTTTGGTGCTCGCGGTTATACAGGGGGTAACCGAGTTCCTGCCGGTATCCAGCTCGGGCCATCTGGTTTTGCCGGCGGCGCTTCTGGGGTGGAAGGACCAAGGGTTGGCATTCGATGTGGCGGTTCACTTTGGTTCATTGTTAGCCGTGGTGATCTACTTCCGTCGGGATATTCTGGCGCTGATTATGGCGTGGTTTGGCAGCATTGCCACGCGTCAGTCTAACGACGACAGCCGCTTGGCTTGGTGGGTCATTGTGGGGACGCTGCCAGCGGTTGTGCTGGGTTTTTTGCTGGATGATTTTATCGAAGCCAACCTGCGCACGGCCTGGGTACTGGGTACAACGACGCTGGTCTTTGGCTTGCTGTTGGGCTTCGCTCAGCGCTTTGCGGCGGACAAACGTTGCCGTGACCTGACCTTGATGATGGTGTTGTTCATCGGCTTCGCGCAGGCTATTGCTCTCGTGCCAGGCACCTCTCGCTCTGGTATCACAATAACTGCTGCCGCATTTCTCGGTCTGAGTCTGGTGGAGGCGTCACGATTTTCTTTCCTGTTGTCTATTCCGGTTATCTCCGGAGCCGCGTTGCTGAAGTCGCTAGACCTCTTCGCAGTGGCAGATGGCATTGATTGGACGGTATTGATCAGCGCCATGGTGCTGTCGGGGATCACGGCATTTTTGTGCATCGGCTGGTTTATGCGTTGGGTTGAGCGAATTGGTTTGGTACCGTTTGCCCTCTATCGCGTGGTATTGGCGCTGGCCATTTTTGGTGCGGCCTATTGGCAGGGTTAGGGAAACGACATGACACCTAAAATTACATTTCTCGGTCTGGGCGTAATGGGATTTCCCATGGCGGGTCATTTATCAAAACACTATCCCGTCACCGTCTTTAATCGCAGCAGTGACAAGGCGCAGCGATGGGTTGATGTCTACGGTGGCACCGCCGCGTTGTCGGCAGCGGCTGCTGTCGACGATGCGGATATCGTGTTTTGTTGCCTTGGCGCTGACGAAGATGTCGAAGCTGTTCTTGTCGGTCAGGGCGCTGTGCTGGAGAGCATGAAGCAGGGTGCGTTGCTGTGTGATCACACGACCACCTCGGCCGATCTGGCACGGCGTATGGGCCAGGCTGCCGCAGCCCAGGGCATTGAGTTTGTCGACGCACCGGTATCTGGCGGTCAAAAGGGCGCAGAAGACGGCGTGCTGACGGTTATGATGGGCGGTAGCGTGGCCAGTTGTGAGCGGCTTTACCCCGTGCTTGAGTGCTATGCCAAGCGTGCCAAACGATTGGGTGATATTGGTGCTGGGCAATTGACCAAGATGGTCAATCAGATCTGCATCGCGGGTTTGGTGCAAGGGCTCGCCGAGGGTATTCAGTTCGCCAGAAATGCCGGGCTTGATGTTGCCGACGTGGTCGATGTTATCTCCAAGGGTGCAGCGCAATCCTGGCAGATGGAAAATCGCTATCAGACGATGATCGAAGGCAACTACGATTTTGGTTTTGCGGTGGAGTGGATGCGCAAGGATTTGAATTATGCGCTGGCAGAGGCGCGCCGCAACCATAGTCATTTGCCGGTCACTGCCGTTGTCGATCAGTTTTACAGTGAAGTGGAAGCCATGGGTGGGGCGCGCTGGGATACCTCGAGCCTGCTGGCCCGGCTGGAAAGCATGAGCGGGAAGTCAACATGAGCAAGAACGGTATCGAGATCCAAGGCAAAGATGGATTCAACGGCGAGATGCTGGATTTTCTTCAGGTCAGCACCACGCCCTTTCACGCGGTAGCTGAAATGAGCCGCCAACTTGAGGCAGCCGGATTTACCGCGCTGCGCGAGGCCGATGCCTGGCAATTGCAAGTTGGCGGCAAATATTACGTACAGCGTAATCAGTCCAGCCTGGTGGCCTTTGTATACGGCTCTGATCCTTTGCTGGAGAGCGGTTGGCGCTTGTGGGGTGCCCACACCGATAGTCCTTGTCTCAAACTTAAGCCCAATCCGGATATTGAGAAGAAGGGCTATCGACAGTGGGGTGTTCAGGTTTACGGTGGCGCCTTGCTCAATCCCTGGTTTGATCGGGATCTTTCACTGGCTGGGCGCATCCACTACCTCACCGACAGCGGTGAGACCAAACAACAGCTCGTTGATCTGAAAAAAGCGATAGCGGTTATCCCGAGCCTGGCGATCCACCTGGATCGCGAGGCCAATAACGCCCGTACTGTGAATCCGCAAACTGACATGCCTCCGCTGGTTTGTCTGGCGGGTGAAAACAGTGATCTGGAAGCATTGCTGCTGCAATATCTTAACGACGAGGGTGTTAGCGATGCCCGCGAGCTGGTCGATTTTGAGCTGAGTCTATACGACACCCAGCCGCCAGCGGTGATTGGCTGGCGCGATGAATTTATTGCCAGCGCCCGGCTGGATAATCTGCTGTCGTGCTTTGTCGGTCTTATGGGGCTATTGGCGGCGGGCGAAAGTACCCACAGCGTGTTGGTGTGCAATGATCACGAGGAAGTGGGTAGTCTGTCGGCGATTGGTGCGCAGGGGCCCATGCTCAAGGCGATTCTTCAGCGTATTGCCGGTGATCATGAAAGTTATGAACGGGCTATTCACCAATCCTTGATGGTCTCGGCTGACAATGCCCACGGTGTGCACCCTAACTACGCAGATCGCCACGACAACAACCATGGCCCGATGTTGAATGCCGGGCCTGTGATTAAAATTAATGCTAACCAGCGCTACGCCAGCACCAGCGAAACGAATACCTTGTTCTCCGGGTTTTGCAAAGCCTGCGATGTGCCCGTACAGCAATTCGTCATTCGCAGTGATATGGGTTGCGGTAGCACGATTGGGCCGATTACCTCGGCCGAGTTGGGTGTGAGGACTGTGGATATTGGTGTGCCTACCTTCGCGATGCATTCCTGCCGTGAATTAGCGGGCAGTGACGATGCGCACGGATTGGCAAAGGTTGCCGCGCACTTTTTTGCGTCCAGACAATTGCCGCTGAGCTAGTGCGGCGGTTACAGGGGCAAGACGTACCGGCCAGTCGGTACGCCTTGCCCCTTCGGTTATTACAGTGTGAATTGAGGTTTACGCTTTTCCTTAAAGGCGGCGACACCTTCGCGACCATCGGCGTTATTCATCATGGCGGCGATGCCC
>JBFKXO010000157.1:0-5388 GCA_041638115.1 Litorivivens sp.
CAACAGCTGCCGGTGATCATCATTCTGTCATCACTGGTTGGCGCCGTGGTTGGCTCAATCTACCTGGCCGTGAAGAAATCGGATCACAATCGCACCATCCCCTTCGGCCCCTACCTTGCCGGGGCAGGCTTGATCACGCTGCTGTGGGGCGAATGGATTGTCGATCACTATCTGCAATTTGCCGGATTGAAGTGATGTTTGTAGTGGGGCTTACCGGCGGTATCGGCAGCGGCAAATCTGCCGCATCTGCACATTTCGAAACGCTCGGCATCACCTGCGTCGATGCCGATCAGGTATCCAGGCAAGTGGTTGAGCCCGGCACCCCTGCCTTGACCGCCATTGCGGAACGTCACGGGCCAGACATTCTGCTGGCTGACGGAAATCTGGATCGGGCTGCATTGCGCAAAATCATTTTCTCGTCTGCTGAGGAAAAGCAGTGGCTGGAAAGCTTGCTGCACCCCTTAATTGCGGAGGAAACAGGTCGCCAACTGGCCGCGGCTCAAAGCCCCTATGTCATCTTTGTATCGCCACTGCTTATTGAATCAGGACAGATTGCCTGGTGTCAGCGACTGCTGGTGATCGACGTCCCCGAAACCTTGCAGATAAGCCGCACCATGGCGCGCGACAGCAATGAACGCGATCAGGTGGAACGCATCATCGCAACCCAGGCGTCGCGCCAGCAGCGGCTGGATGCCGCTGACGATGTGATCTGCAACGACAAAGACCTGCGCACACTTCAATCAAGCGTTGAAGCATTACACCATCACTATCTGGAACTGGCTAAATCGCATGTCCATTAGTAAGTCAAACAACCATCCCCTGCGAGTTAAATGCCCAGGGTGTCAGACGGAAACGCTCTGGAGCACCCAGAACCCATCGCGGCCTTTTTGCTCTGAGAGTTGTAAAAACGGGGATTTTATCGCGTGGGCCAATGAGGAACGCATCGTGCCCGGGGATGATCTAATGAGTGACGTCTTTTCAGACGACCTCGAAAACTTCCATTAACCGTGCAACAACGGGCTTGTTAGCCTCAGGAAATTGATAGCCCGGCAATTCTGCCAACGGGCACCAGAGCCAGCGCTGCCCTTCCCGACCCTGGGGCTCTCCATCAAAGGATTCCACCAGCAGAAAATCGAGTAATACCGATTTGTCCTTATAGTCGTGAGCTATCTGCATCAGTGGGGAAGCATTGCCGATACGGATACCAAGCTCTTCCTGTAACTCTCTAGCCAGCGCCTGTGCAACGCCTTCACCCGGCTCCAGTTTGCCGCCAGGAAACTCCCAGAGCCCCCCTTGGTGCGCATCGTTATGACGCAGGGAAATCAACACCTTGCCATCCCACACCACGACGCCGGCAGCAACGTGGACAACCACAGACTCAGGAGCGGTATTCGGCATTGATCGTCACGTACTCATGGGATAGATCTGTGGTCCAGACCGTTTCTTCGCACTCACCCCGGTTGAGATCGATATGAATCGCTATGTTCTCGGGTGACATGGCCTGCTGACCTGCCTCTTCGGTATAACTCTCGGCAAGACCACCCGACTCAGCCACCACCACACCATTGATGGACACGCTAACCTGCTCGACGTCCAGGTCATCGATACCGGCGCGCCCCAGTGCAGCGAGGATGCGCCCCCAGTTCGGGTCACTGGCAAACAATGCAGTTTTCACCAGTGGAGATTCCGCCACAGTGAACGCCGCTTTCAGGCATTCTTCGTTGCGCTGACCACCCGCGACCGTCACTGCGACAAATTTGGTCGCGCCCTCACCATCGCGAACGATGGCTTGGGCCAGGTCGATCATCACTTGTTCGATACCATCTTTAAGCGCCTGATAATGAGGCGACTCCGAACCCTCTATCATGTCACCGCCGGCTTTGCCGGTGGCAACCAATACACAGGCATCATTGGTGGAGGTGTCGCCATCAATCGTAATGCGATTAAAGGAGCGATTGGTCGCGTCATCTAACAGGCGCTGTAACACCGCGGGTATGACCGGCGCGTCGGTAGCAACAAAACCGAGCATGGTCGCCATATTGGGTTTGATCATGCCGGCGCCCTTGGACACACCCGTGATGGTATAGGGCGTCCCCGGCACCTTTAGCGAGGCTGCCTTGGGGCGTGTATCAGTGGTCATGATGCCAGTCGCCGCCACCAGCCAGTTATCCGCTGCGAGTAATTCTGGCAGCGTCGGCAGCGCCGCTTCAATCTTGGCCAGCGGTAGCGTCTCGCCGATAACGCCGGTGGAAAACGGTAGCACCTGATGGGCGGCACAACCGGTAACTTCAGCCAGGGCTTCACAGCTGCGCAGGGCAGCGGCCAGACCACGCTGCCCAGTTCCAGCGTTGGCATTGCCTGTATTGATCAGCAGGTAACGCGGGGAACCAGCGTGCAAATGCTTGCGAGCAACTTGAACCGGCGCAGCGCAAAACCGGTTCTGGGTAAAGACGGCTGCTGTGCTTGCGCCTTCGGCGATCTCAAAAAGCACCAGATCTTTGCGACCCGGGCGCTTGATGCCAGCACTTCCGACTGCAATCCTTACACCTTCAACCGGAACCAGCGCCGGCAGCACTCCACTTCCTACCGCCATGCTAGCTTCCCAATTGTCCGTGACAGTGTTTGAACTTTTTACCTGAACCACATGGGCAGGGCTCATTGCGCCCGACCTTGCGCTCGTCTCGCACAAAAGGTGTGGCGTTATCGGCGCCGTCGGCAGCTTCGCCCTCAGGCTGTTCATTCATCGCCGACGACTCAGCATGCTGAAACTCCATGGCTTGCCGGGCACTGGCTTCACGCCGCTCTTTCTCCAGCGCCTCAACCTCGTCGTTGCGCTGGATCTGTATGTGGGACAGGAAGCGGATGACTTCGTGCTTGAGTGACTCCAGCATATCCTGGAACAGGGCGAAAGCCTCGCGCTTGTATTCCTGTTTCGGATTCTTTTGCGCATAGGATCGCAAATGTATTCCCGCGCGCAGGTGATCCATGGTGGCGAGGTGCTCTTTCCAGAGAGTATCGAGCACCTGCAACATGATATGACGTTCTACCCGGCGCATATCCGCGCCGATGCCGTCGCACTTTGCACGATAAGCGTTGCTAACTTCATCAACGAGCTTTTCACGCAGGCTCTCTTCATGCAGCGCACTGTCTGCGTCCAGCCACTCCTGCACAGACGCCTTGATCGCGAATTCGGCCTCCAGACGCTTTTCCAGACCGGGAATATCCCACTGCTCTTCAATACTCTGCGGGGGGATATATTCATCAATCACACCGTTAACAACGTCGGCGCGGATAGCATCCAGCATTGGCGTGATATCGTCTTCCTGCAGCAGTTCATCGCGTTGCTGGTAGATAATACGACGCTGGTCATTGGCCACATCATCGTATTCCAACAACTGCTTGCGGATATCGAAGTTGCGCCCTTCAACTTTACGCTGCGCCTTCTCAATAGCATTCGTCACCATACGGTGTTCGATCGCTTCACCTTTTTCGAGCCCCAATGCCTGCATAATATTGCGCACGCGATCAGAGGCAAAAATTCGCATCAGGTTATCTTCGAGCGACAAATAGAACCGGGACATCCCCGGGTCACCCTGACGCCCGGCGCGGCCGCGCAGCTGGTTATCGATACGCCGTGATTCGTGACGCTCGGTACCGATGATGTGCAGACCGCCGGCATCGAGTACCTGACGATGGCGTACTTCCCATTCCGCAC
The DNA here is from genome assembly GCA_041638115.1 of Litorivivens sp. GTDB lineage: Bacteria > Pseudomonadota > Gammaproteobacteria > Pseudomonadales > Spongiibacteraceae > Litorivivens. Next base: position 3,716 of record JBFKXO010000157.1, read on the forward strand.
GCATTTTCTGAGCTTGTTCGGTAGAGGGGTTTTCCAGCTCTTTGATCTCAGCTTCGACATTACCGCCAAGTACGATGTCGGTACCGCGACCAGCCATATTGGTCGCAATGGTCACCACACCCGGGCGGCCTGCCTGAATAATGATTTCAGCTTCCCGCTCATGGAACTTAGCGTTGAGTACGTTGTGCTCAATCTTCGCTGCCTTGAAACGCCGCGACATTTCTTCCGAGGTTTCTATGGAGGCGGTACCGACCAAGACGGGGGCGCCCTTCTCCGTGATCTCTCGCACTTCCTCTACGATTGCGTCGTATTTTTCTTCCTTGGTCAAAAATACAAGGTCATTGAGGTCGCGCCGCTGGCTCGGCTTGTTCGTTGGGATAACCACCACATCCAGACCATAGATATGCTGGAATTCGAAGGCTTCAGTATCCGCTGTGCCAGTCATGCCGGCCAATTTGTCAAACAGGCGGAAGTAATTCTGGAAAGTGGTCGACGCCAGCGTCTGGCTTTCAGCCTGAATCGCGACGTTTTCCTTGGCCTCGATAGCCTGATGCAGGCCCTCAGACAATCGTCGGCCAGGCATGGTGCGGCCAGTATGCTCATCGATCAGCACGACCTGGCCATCCTGAATGATGTATTCCACATCACGGTGATACAACACATGTGCGCGCAGCGCGGAGTAAACATGATGCAGTAAGTTCAGATTGGTTGCCGCGTATAAGCTGTCGCCCTCCTCCAGCAGCCCATCCTTGACCATCAGATCTTCCACCAGCTCGTGTCCGGACTCACTCAGCTCAACCTGACGCGCTTTTTCGTCAATAGTGTAGTGACCGTCGCTATCGGGATCGTTAGGGTCCGCAGCTTTGAGGCTGGGAATAAACTGATTGATACGCTTGTACAGTCGGGAGCTGTCTTCCGCCTGACCGGAAATAATGAGCGGCGTGCGCGCCTCGTCAATCAGGATGGAGTCCACCTCGTCGACGATGGCAAAATGCAGACCACGCTGATAACGGTCTTCCAGCGAGAACGCCATGTTGTCCCGCAGGTAATCAAAGCCGAATTCGTTGTTGGTGCCGTAGGTAATATCCGCCTGATAGGCAGCTTTTTTTGCCGCGCCATCCTGGCGTGACTCAACCACGCCCACCGTCATCCCCAGAAACTCGTAGACCGGCCGCATCCACTCGGCATCGCGTCGCGCCAGGTAGTCGTTCACCGTTACCACGTAAACGCCTTTTCCGGTCAGCGCATTGAGATACACCGGCAGGGTCGCCACCAGGGTTTTACCTTCCCCGGTTTTCATCTCGGCAATTCGCCCCTCGTGCAGGGTAATGCCGCCAATCAGCTGTACGTCGAAGTGACGCATGCCCATGACGCGTCGGCTCGCCTCACGTACGGCGGCGAAAGCCTCAGGCAACAGCGCATCGAGTGATTCACCCTGACTCAGCCGCGCTTTGAAAGCCGCTGACTTTCCTCGCAGTGCCTCATCGTCCAGCCCTTTGAATTCATCTTCAAGCTGGTTGACCTGCGCCACCAGCTTGCCCATGCGTTTGAGTTCCCGGTCGTTCTTGCTACCAAAGATTTTCTTGAATACGCCAGCTATCATCTATGAATTCGCTTGTAACTTCGTCTTGAATGTTTGGAGGCCCGCAACCTGACGAACACCGAAGGAAACA
>JBFKXO010000158.1:0-5367 GCA_041638115.1 Litorivivens sp.
TATTGATGGTCATTTTGTCCATCTGCCAGATCGTCCAATCGCCGCTGAACAGGTCATCAATTTTTGGAATGGCCTGCTCTTCGATGGGCGGATTGCCTTCGGGGTCATACCAGACAAACAGCAGGTGATTCTGCTCGCAGGTGGGATAGGCCCCGATAACCGCCTTCGGCGGAATCCGTTTGGCATAGGGAATATCATCACAGACACCGTCTGCACCCCAGCGCCAATCGTGGAAGGGACAGCGCAAGGAGTTGCCCTCAACACAACCTTCGCTGAGGTCAGCGCCCATGTGCGGACAGTAGCCGTCTAGCACGTGAACCTGACCGTCTTCACCGCGATAGGCCACCAACCGGGTGCCAAAATAATCGAGTTTAACGGGCTTATTGGTATATTCCTCTGCCAGACCCAGACAATACCAGCCACGGGCATAACGCTCTGGAATTTCAGCAGCTTCGATACGATGGGGTTTGCGCGGCACCTGTGATACCTGACTCATGGCTTGCTCCTGCACGTCGTGTTCGGGGACCCAACGCACTTGTCTAATTCTTAATGTGCTATTTCACCAGCTTGAGGCAAAATTCTTACACAGGGGTAAAGCCCCAAGTATCACCCAATCGGATGACCTAATTTTCATCCATAAGATGTTGAATAATAAGTGTTAATTCAAGCTTTCCACCACACAACCAAGAGGTTCGCATGGGCATACTCGACCAATTCAGACTGGACAACAAAGTTGCGCTGATCACCGGCGCAGGCCGAGGTATCGGCGCGGCGATCGCCAAAGCCTACGCAGAAGTCGGCGCCGATGTTGTCATTGCCGCACGCACCGAAGAACAACTGAAGGAAACTGCCGCTGCGGTTGAGGCCCTCGGCCGCAAGGCACTGATCGTCGTGACCGATGTGATGAAAGAGGACCAACTGCAGAATCTGGTGGATCAGGCGATGGCCACGTTTGGCCGGATAGATATTCTGGTGAACAACGCTGGCGGCTTTCCACCCAAGCCCATGCTGAAAACCAGCGTCGAAGAATTCAACAGTGCCTTTCAGTTTAATGTGAGCACGGCCTTCGCTCTGTCTCGTCTGGTGATTCCCAAAATGGTGGAAAGCGCTGGCGGCGGCAGCATCCTGAACATTTCATCCATCGCCGGCCAGGAGACGTCCTCGTTCTTCACCGCCTACGGCACAGCCAAGAGCGCCCTATCCTTTCTCACCCGTGAAATGGCTCAGGAATTCGCCCCCAAGGTACGGGTCAACGCCATTGCCGTAGGTTCTACAAAAACGGAGGCGCTGAAGACCGTGCTCAACGATGACATCGAAAAGGCTATGGTCGAACTAACCCCGATGGGACGCCTGGGCGAAGTGGAAGATATTGCGACCTGCGCGGTGTATCTGGCTTCACCCGCGGCCAGCTATCTCACGGGAGATATTATCGGCGTGAACGGCGGCCTGAATGCGCTCAATATGAAAATGCCAAGAGCCTTCGATTAAGAAGCCCAATCCGGATCAATTTCAGCCGCGAGAATCTCGCGCATGGCAGGCGGTATCGGTGTAGGTTTCTTGCTTGCACGATCGACATGCACCAATACCGCCGTCGCCCGGACCGTTCGTTTACCGTTCTGGTACATATTGCAACCCACCTTGAACGAGGTGTTGCCAATGTGCACCACGCACAAATCCATACGGGTTTCCACGCCGAAGAAATTTTCGCCCAGATAATCTATGGTTTGAGTAGCCATAAACCAGTTGGGTTGCTCATCCCCCTTTTCGATAAAAACTTCCGACAAAAACTCCAGTCGCCCGGTTTCAAACCACACGGCAATAGACGTGTTATTGATATGACCAATAGCGTCGGTTTCGCTAAATCGGGGCTTGAGGGGAAAACTCTTCACGACAGGTTACTCTGCGTCTATCAACGGGGCCGCTAAGGTACCGCCTCGCCGGCAGGTTCGCAACGCATGGCAGGATTTTACGCAGCGCGGCCACCGGGCGTAGAATCCAGAAAACACTTCGCGGAGCCTATCGATGGCCCTTGTCCGCTTCACCGAGAATTTGCAACGTCATATTCACTGCCCAGACTGCCGGGTCACCGCGGCGACTCTTGGTGAAGCCCTCAACAATGTGTTTGAGCAACACCCTCGCCTGCGCAGCTACATCCTCGACGATCAGGGGCGACTGAGAAAACACATCGCGATATTTGTCGACGGTCGAATGCTCAAAGACAAGACCAAGCACGATATACCGGTTGCTAAAAACGCGACAATCGACGTTATACAGGCACTTTCAGGCGGTTGATAGAGGACATCACAATGCCATTGACCATTACACTAGGCACACGCAAGGGGCTCTTCCAGTTTCGCAAAGCGTCGAACGGACAGTGGCAGAGTCATGCACCTGAGTTTATGGCCGAACCGGTGACCGCCACTTTACACGACACCCGCAGCGAGACCCGCTATTGCGCCCTCAACCTCGGACACTTTGGCGTGAAGCTGCATCGCGCAAAACCCGGGCAGCCGTGGCAGGAAATCAATGCCCCCGCCTTTCCCAAAAGTGATGCCCCGGACGCTCCCTCAGTTGAGCAAATCTGGACCCTCGCCGCATCCGGAAAAGATCAACCGGGCACCTTGTGGGCCGGCACCATCCCCGGGGCACTGTTTAAAAGCGACGACCATGGAGATACCTGGCATCTGGTGGAATCTCTTTGGCAACAGCCGGAGCGCGAGCAGTGGTTTGGCGGGGGCTATGACCAGCCGGGCATACACTCCATTTGTGTCGATCCTCGCAATAGCCAACGTCTGGTCATTGCGGTCTCCTGCGGCGGTGTGTGGGAATCTATCGACAATGGAGCCAGCTGGACACTACAGGGGCACGGCATGCGCGCCGCTTACACCCCGCCGGATCAGTCCGATAACCGCGCCATTCAAGACCCGCATCGCATGGCACAATGCCACACATCACCGGACACACTTTGGGTCCAGCATCACAACGGCATTTTTCTTTCCCGCGACGGCGGCCACAACTGGCATGAAATTGCGCCGGTAGAACCCTCAAGTTTCGGCTTTGCGGTTGTAGCCCACCCCCACGACAGCAACACGGCATGGTTTATACCCGCAATCAAAGACGAATGTCGGGTCCCGGCCAACGGTGAGTTACTGGTGAACCTCACCCGAGATGGCGGCAAAACATTCACCGCACTGCGCAACGGTTTACCACAATCCCACTGCTACGACCTGATCTACCGCCACGCCTTTGCCGTCGACGACAGCGGTGAATGCCTGGCCTTTGCCTCCACCACCGGCAACTTCTTCGTCTCTGAGGACGGCGGCAAGCACTGGCAATGGGTGTCGCAGACTTTGCCGCCGGTGTACACCACGGAGATTTCCCACGACTGACCGCTTCTTTTCCCAGGAATGCAGGCTGTGGTCAGTCCATGACCAACACAGGTTTTATAACGGTCCCTGCTGCCAGCGCTGATATTGCCGTATTAATCTCGGCAAAGGGAAAGGTCGTCACCAACTTTTCCAGCGGCAAGCGACCGGCTAGCCAGTGGCGAACCAGCTCCGGAACAAATTCCTGTGGCAGCGCGTCACCCTCAATACAACCGCGAACGCTTCTTCCGCCGGTCAGCAGCATACTCATGTCCAACGACAATTCTGCGCCCGGCCGACCAACGCCGACACAGAGCAATGTTCCACGTGCTGACAGGCCATCAAAACCCTGCCGCATGAGCTCGGGAACCGCCGTGGTATCGATGACATAATCCATACCACCCAGTTTGCGGAGCGATTTTTTAATAGGGTCGCGGCCACTGTTCAGGCTGCCGGTGGCGCCTAACTCCACAGCCAGCGCCAAACGCTCGTCGTTAAGATCTACCGCGACAATTTCTCGACACCCCGCGATCCGCGCGGCCATGATGGCTGACAGCCCGACGGCGCCACAGCCCAATACTGCCAGCGCACTTCCCGGCCTTACCTGAAGCGATCGCAACACAGCACCGGCGCCGGTCAATACGCCACAAGCTAATGGCGCCAAAAGATGCGAAGGCATCTCTGCATCAACCTTGACCACATTGGTGATAGAAGCAACCGCGTGGGTCGCGAAAGATGATTGGGCGAAAAAATGTCCCGTTAAACTTTCACCAGACTGTGACAGCGGACTGCTGCCGTCCAGACGTCGCCCCTGCACTTGAAATACCGGCGCGAATTGGCAGTATCCGGGCTCGTTTTGTGTACAGCGTGAACAGGAACCGCAGGCGCCAAAACTCATGAGCACACGGTCGCCAGGTGCAAACTCGCTCACATCCTCTCCGAGGGCCTCGACCACGCCGACACCCTCATGACCCAATACCGCCGGCAACGGTACCGGCCAATGCTGGTTCACGGCAACCAGGTCGGTATGGCAGATACCGCAGGCTTCAACCCGCACCAGGATTTCACAGGCTTGTGGCGCACTCAGCTGGCAATCTTCCAACGTCAGGTTGCCGCCGGCGCTGCGGGCAACCGCAGCTGTTATCGCTTTCATCACGCGCGATTCAGGTAAAAGTACAAGGGAAATTCGTCGCCCTTACTGTCCATAACGCCCAACAACACATGCTTACTTACGCGTTTGAAGTGGTCAAAGATAGGGTGCTGGTCGTACACCATGGTGGCGGTAACCTGACCGCGATATTCCACCATGCGCAGGCTGGCGGCACCCATGACATCGTTGACCACCAGATTGCCGTCAGCGTCTTCACCCATGATCGGGTTAACATCGTTTAACGCGCTAAAGCGCTTACCGGCCCAGCCCAATTTGCCAAGCATCTTTTCACCGCGGTGACCGGTGTTGAAACAACCACCGCGCCAGTCCCCCAGCATCTCTTCACAGGTAACGGAGTCCAGGCTGTCGTACAGGGTGTGCAATTCCGCGACGTCGATAACCTCGTCGCGCGTCGTCAGATCCATAATGCGTTGTGAATAGCTCACGTTAGAAGGTCCTCAATGAATAAAAAAGCCACGCACAAGGCGTGGCAAGAGGTTGATCACAAAAAGGCTTAGCTGACCGTACGCAGCATCATCCGGTAGCGACCGGGGGCTTGGCCGTACCAGCGTTTGAACGCTTTTTGAAATGCACTTTGATCGCTAAAACCCAACTCCGCAGAAATATCAGGCAAGCCCAACCCGGACTCAGCGATCAGTTTGATAGAGCGCTCTTTACGCGCGTCATCAACCATGTATTTAAAGTTGGTATTGGTATTGTTTAGACGACGTTGCAGGGTGCGCGGTGTCAGCTTGAGTGTGCTGGCCACGTCTTCCAGCTTTGGCACGCCATAGGGAAGCTGGTTCATGATGCATTCTTTAACGTCGCGAATAATTCGATCTTCAAACTGGA
>JBFKXO010000159.1:0-5342 GCA_041638115.1 Litorivivens sp.
CTGAATGGCTCGGCACTGGCCGTTGGCCGCACACTGGTGGCTATTCTTGAAAACTACCAGCAGGCCGATGGTAGCGTGGTTGTGCCTGAGGTGCTGAAACCCTACATGCAGTGTGATGTGATCAAGTAATGGATTATCTGCCGCTTTTTACCCGCGTTGCCGGTGCCGACTGTCTCGTGGTGGGCGGCGGCACCGTGGCCCTGCGCAAAGCTGGAGCTCTCGAGCGCGCCGGCGCCAAAGTCTCGGCGATTGCTCCAGAGATTGTCGATTCTCTCAAAACCTTGTGTGCAAACTCTGGTGGTCGGATCGAGGAGCGCGGTTTCCAGGCTGATGATCTCGATGGCGTGATGCTGGTCATTGCGGCGACTGATGATGAATCCGTCAATCGCGCTGTGTCTGACGCAGCCCGGCAGCGCAATGTGTTGGTCAATGTAGTGGACCAACCGGAACTCTGTACGGTTATCCTTCCTTCAATTGTCGATCGTTCGCCGCTGATTATCGCGGTCAGCAGCGGGGGGCGCAGTCCGGTGCTGGCGCGGCTACTTCGCGCGCGGCTGGAAAGCGTGATTCCCGCCAGTTACGGCAAATTGACGGAACTGGTAGGGGACTTTCGAGAAAAAGTTCGTCAGCGTATTCCCGACTTCAATCAGCGTCGGGATTTCTGGGAGCATATTCTGCAGGGGCCAGTCGCTGAGCTGATGTTTGCCGGGCGCAAGCAGGCTGCCAGCGAAATGCTCGAAGACGAGCTGCAGACAGCCAAGCCTGCGCCCCGCGGCGAGGTCTATCTGGTTGGCGCAGGTCCCGGTGATCCGGATCTGTTGACTTTCAAGGCGCTGCGCCTGATGCAGAAAGCCGATGTGGTTTTGCATGACCGACTGGTGGCAAAACAGATCGTGGATCTTTGCCGCAAGGATGCCGAGTACATTTATGTCGGCAAAGCGCGCTCAAACCACACCATGCCCCAGGACGACATCAATGCACTGCTGATCAAACTCGCGAAAGAAGGCAAGCGGGTGCTGCGCTTGAAAGGCGGTGACCCCTTTATCTTTGGGCGCGGTGGAGAAGAACTGGCCGGGCTGGCGGAAGAGCGCATTCCGTTTCAGGTCGTGCCCGGTATCACGGCAGCCGCCGGCTGCGCCAGCTATTCCGGAATTCCGCTGACACATCGGGATTACGCCCAGTCGGTGCGTTTTGTCACCGGTCACCTGAAAGACAACACAATGAACCTGCCTTGGCAGGAGCTGGTCCACAAGCAGCAGACCATTGTGTTCTACATGGGGCTGCAGGGCCTGGAAATCATCTGCCGGGAAATGATGGCTCACGGTCGCGAACCCGAAACGCCAATGGCACTGGTGCAGCAGGGCACCACGCCAAACCACAAGGTATTGGTCGGCACGCTCGCTACTATGTCCGCACTGGTCGCCAGGGAAGAGGTCGTTGCACCGACCCTGATTATTGTCGGCGAAGTGGTCAAGCTGCGTGAACAACTGGCCTGGTTCGAAAATCCGCATCAGGAGGCGGTGATGTCCGCCCCACCTGCAAGGGACGATTCATGAATTACGATTACGATTTGTTTGTTATCGGTGCCGGGTCCGGCGGGGTGCGTGCAGCGCGTATGGCTTCAAGCTATGGCGCCAAAGTCGCCATCGCAGAGGAGCGGTATCTTGGCGGAACCTGCGTCAATGTCGGTTGCGTGCCGAAGAAGCTATTCAGTTATGCAGCCCATGTGCGCTCAGACGTTCACAATGCGGCTTCTTTGGGCTGGCAGATTGAACAGCCGGTACTGCACTGGCCGACCTTGCGGGACAACAAAACCCGGGAAATCGAACGCCTGAACGGCGTTTACGAAAATATTCTCGGCAATGCTGATGTGGAAATCATCCGCGGTCACGCCAGCGTGGCTGGCCCGCAACAAGTGTCGATTAACGGTAAGACGTATCGCTGCAAGCACATCTTGCTGGCCGTTGGTGGTTGGCCTCACTTGCCTGACATCCCGGGGGCTGAGCACGGTATTTCGTCCAATGAAATTTTCTACCTGGACGCCCTGCCGGAACATGCCGTGGTCGTGGGCGGGGGCTATATCGCCTGCGAATTTGCCAGCATTCTTAACGGACTGGGGGTAAAAACCACCCAGCTCTATCGCCGCGATCTGTTTCTGCGTGGTTTCGACCGGGAAATTCGCGAAATTCTCGCCGAGGAAATGCGGCGGGAGGGTGTCGATCTACGTTTTAACAGCAATCCTGCCAAGATAGAAAAGCAGGGTGAAACACTCCAGGTGACACTGGAAAATGGTGATGCTCTGGAAACGGGCCTGGTGCTATTTGCCACCGGCCGCAAACCCTTGCTGCAAGGCCTGGGGTTGGAGTCGGTCAACGTTGAGCTGGACGAAAACGGCTATATCGCGGTCAACGAGCAGTTTGAAACCACTGAGCCCGGCATTTATGCGCTTGGTGATGTCACCGGCGGCATTGAACTGACCCCGGTCGCGCTGGCCGAAGGCATGACGCTGGCAGCGAATTTGTTCAAGGGTGAACAACAGCCATTGAACTACGACAATATCGCGACGGCAATTTTCAGTCATCCCAATGTCGCCACGGTTGGATTGTCTGAAGACGACGCTCTGGCGCGCTACGGTAAAGTTCAGGTATTTACATCGCGCTTTCGCCACCTCAAACATACCCTGGGCGACCATCAGGGCAAAATATTTCTAAAACTCGTTGTGGACGCAGCGAGTAACCGGGTGGTGGGAGCCCACATGCTGGGCGATGAGGCCGCCGAAGTGATTCAGGGAATGGCCATAGCCGTCAAAATGGGCGCCACCAAAGCTGACTTTGATGCCACCATCGGGATTCATCCTTCGGTCGCTGAAGAGTTTGTCACCATGCGGGCGGTGACGCGGGAGCGGGGAGAGTAGGGGCGCTCAGCGAGTGCCCCCGGGGCCTTATGAGAAAAAATCTCGGCGATTACTTTAGCGCTTCCGCGACTTGAGGCTTGGAGAAAATCGCCATGCTGTCGACCAGTATATGACTGGCTTCGACCAGCAGGGGATCGGGTTCTTCTTTTTTCTCCTCATCCGGCGAAACCTCTGTCTCTTCAGACTCGTCGTCGGTTAACTCAGCCAGCGGTTCCTGTCCTTTGGCTACACGGCGCTTGTTTTCCATCACCAGTTGCAGTTTGCGGCGTTCCTCGCGCTGCTTGCGGCGGACAGCTTCGTTCAACGACAGGCTTTTTACGTTGCGGAACTCGTCCATCTGATCCAGCTGCGCACTCATATATTGAAAGTCCGGGTCTTTCGCTGCGCGCTTGCGATGCTTTTCACGCAGCTCTGGCAGTTCGGTTTGCAGATCGAAATAGGTGTTGTGGTAGACCGGCGCAATGCGATCCCAGGGCAGGGCATTGTCCAGCGTGCTCTCGCCCACCAAATCCTTGTCGTACACTTCGGGAAACTCGATATCCGGCAGTACACCATTGTGCTGGGTACTTTCGCCCGATATTCGGTAAAATTTCGATTCTGTCAGTTTTAGCTGGCCATGTTGCAGCGGGTTGATGGACTGCACCGTGCCTTTACCAAAGGATTGGTTACCAATTACGATACCGCGTTGATAATCCTGGATAGAGCCGGCAAAGATCTCTGACGCAGAGGCACTCATGCGGTTAATCAGCACTGCCAGCGGGCCATCGTAGTAGTCGCTGCTGCGACGTTTGCCTTCCCGTTTCACCCAGGCATTGGCAAAGCGTATCTGTACGGTGGGGCCGGATTCGATAAACAGGCCGGTCAGGGCGTTGGCCTCCGCCAACGAGCCGCCACCGTTGTCGCGCAGGTCAATCACAATACCTTGCGCGCCGTCGGCGAGCAGCTCATTCAGCAGGCGCTGGGTATCACGGGTAGAGCTACGAAAGTCCGGGTCACCGCGCCGCAGGGCTTCAAAATCCAGATAGAAGGCGGGGATACTGATCACGCCCACTTTTACCATCTGGCCATCCTGGTAGACATTGATCATTTTTTTCTGGGCGCTTTGCTCTTCCAGCTTGACCTCGTTGCGCTCGATGGTGACGGTTTTGCGCACTTCCTCACTTTGCGATGTCGCGGGAATCACCTGCAAGCGCACAAAGGTGCCTTTGGGGCCGCGAATCAGGTCAACCACGTCGTCCAGACGCCAGCCAATGACGTCCTTGAATTCGCCTTTTTTGCCTTCGCCAACGGCAATAATGCGGTCAGCCGGATGCAATTGCCCGTTCTTATCGGCGGGTCCGGCAGGTACCAGTCGGACCACTTTGGTATATTCGTCATCCGCCTGCAGAACTGCGCCAATCCCTTCAAGCTTCAGGCTCATATTGATCTGAAAATTTTCCGACAGACGCGGTGAGAAATAGTCGGTGTGGGGATCGTACAGGGCGGCAAGGGCATTCATGTAGTACTGGAATACGTCCTCGCTGGTGGACTGTGAGACCCGGCTCAGCTGATTCTGATAGCGCTTGAGCAGAAGCTCCTGAATGTCTTCGTCCTTTTTGCCCGACAATTTCAGAGACAGCACACGGTTTTTGATCTGCTTGCGCCACAGATCATCGGCCTCTTTGGCATTGGCGGGCCAGGCTTCCTTCTCCCGATCGATGACCAATTCCTCCTCCAGCGTGAAGTCGAACGACTTCATCATGGCAGGCAGGGCGCTGATGATTTTGTCCAGGCGTTCCGTGAGGCGACGGTGATAGCGATTATAGATTGCAAAACCGCTTTTTAGGTCGCCCTTTTTCAGTTCATCGTCAAGTTGGCTGCGCAGGCGTTGAAAATCGTTGATGTCCCCCTGCAAAAAGAACAGACGACTCGGGTCGAGGGCGCGAGTGTAGGCGTCCAGTAGCAAGCCGGAGGTTTCGTCGTCCAGCTTCATGTCCACGTAATGTTCCTGTTCCAGCTGCTTGACCACCATTTTGGCGGTTTGGGTCTGCACAGGCGTGGGTTCCAAAGGGGAATCCAGTTGCACGGCCGTCTGGCCCAGTGCGGGAAGCATAAGCATCGCCAAGCCCAGCAGGGAATGGCGGATCGATGAAGCGCACTTCTTTAACATCATTGTCGGCGTCACAGTTTGAGAGCAAAGGGTTATAGTATCGTTACTTAACATTCGGGTCACCCGGCGCGCGCAAAGTGGGCCTGTGGACGTGTAACGAGCGGGCTGCAAGACTTAAAGCAACCCCTTGGAAAGTCTGATAACCTTATGATATTTAAAGGTTTGAACGAAGAAGTTTGACAAGGAATGTGCTGCCGTTCCCCGGTTCGGATTCCACCCATATACTGCCCTTTTGCACTTCTACCAACTTTTTCACCACGGCCAAACCTATGCCAGAGC
>JBFKXO010000160.1:0-5328 GCA_041638115.1 Litorivivens sp.
TTTCCTTGGATATCGTAAGAGCAACCGCCATTGCAGGAAGTAGGTGGTGGTCGGCAGCCCTGTTGATCTGGGCAATGAGTACGCCCATGACCGCCGCGGCCTCAGGCACTGTTCACCTGTGGGTGCAGTCGATCTTTGGTGCCCAGCAAACCCATAATCATCTCAAGCCTTTTTTTGACGAATTGTTTGCCGCGGTAGGTCGGGATTATCGACCAAAGTATGGCAACAATATTCCCGCCCTGCGCAGCACCTGTGATACCGAAGAGTTTGATGTGGTGATGGGAAGCTATGGCACGGCCATGCAGCAATTTGAGCGAGCGTGCGGTTATCATGTGGTCGCGCTGACCGATCAGGATATTCATCTCTACACCGGCAAGGGGCGCGATCTGTCAGACATCCGTCGTGTCGGCGTGATTCCCGGTTTACGTGCGTCCGATGTAAACCTCAGGCGGGTATTGCCTCATCAGGCATTTGAGGTGATTCCGTTTCGTGATCATGTGCGCGCGACGGTGGCTTTGCTGGATGGCGAGATTGATGCGCTTACAAGCTCAACCGTGGCCATTCGGCGATTGGCGCCGGTATTGAAAAATAATATCCAAATTGTTCATACCTTTGACGAGAAAGGTCATGGGGTTGCTTTGTTGTCGCCGCGATTTTTTGCGTCCGAAGAAGGGCAGGTGTTCCGCAACTTCATATTAAGCAACAGCGAAACCAGCGTGAAAGTGTACGTTGAGGGAATGGGGGTTGGACGCTGGCGCGAACCGCACCCCGAGGCAGCTCTTTCGGCTGAACGCTAGACCAAAAAAAGGGCCTTGAATAAGGCCCTTCCGATTTCAGCTTACACCTTTTTTTCGTGCCCTTCCCAATAGGGATCGCGCAGACGGCGTTTATACAGCTTACCGTTGGGGTCGCGCGGCAATTCATCAAGATAGTCGATGGTGCGCGGCAGTTTCATGCGCGCCAGTCGGTCTTCCAGAAAGGCCATGATTTCCTGGGTTAACTCCTCTGACGCAGTCACCCCATCGATCGGCTGCACCACGGCCTTGATCTCTTCGCCCCAGTCTTCATTGGGTACACCGAACACCGCGCAGTCGTTGACCTTCTCGTGCATGATCAAGACATTCTCAATCTCCGCCGGATAGATATTGGCGCCGCCGGAAATGATCATATCGATCTTGCGGTCACTCAGGTAAAGGTAACCATCCTCGTCCAGGTGACCAATATCGCCCAGCGTGAAGAAGTTGCCGATGCGGTTTTTCTTGGTCTTTTCCTTGTCGCCCTTGTATTCGAAATCGCTGTTTTCCATCAACTTCATGTAGATGGTGCCGGTTTCGTTGGGGCCCAGTTCGTTTTCGTTATCGTCGAAGATCTTCACTTCGCTACCCATCCAGGCACAACCCACTGAGCCCGGATGCTCCAACCAACCTTCAGGCGTACACAGGGTGCCGCCGCCCTCGGTGCCGGCGTAGTATTCATAAATGCTGTTGCCCCACCAGGCCAGCATCTGGCGTTTGATATCGGGTGGGCAGGGCGCCGCCGCGTGAATCATGTGGCGGGTGGAGGATACGTCGTACTTATTGCGTACGTCCTCCGGCAGTTTCAGCATGCGGGTAAACTGGGTCGGCACCATGTGGCTGGTGGTGACGCGGTATTTCTCGATCAGCGCCAGGTTTTCTTCCGGCTCCCACTTATCGACCAACACCACGGTGTGGCCCATGTGCAGTGAGTTGCCAGAGAACTGCAAAACCGCCGTGTGGTAGAGCGGCGAGCCGCAGAAATGCACGTTGTCGTCTTCGGGCTGAATGCCGAACAGCATCAGGAACATGGCCATCAGGCCGTACAGGTCTTCCGGGGCCATATCCGGCAGCGGGCGTTTAACCCCTTTGGGTTTGCCGGTGGTGCCAGAGGTGTAATTCATCACCTGACCGGCGCTGCGGTTTTCCGGTTCGGTGGTTGGCTGACCGTCGGTGAGCTCAGCAAAGGCTCGAAAGCCGTCGATATGGCCGACGGCGAAGGCATTGGCCGTGTCGAAGCCGGCTTCGCGTGCTGCGGTGGTGGCGGCTTTTGCCACGCGCTCGTGGGTGATAAACACCTTGGCGCCACAATCTTCCAGAATGTAGGCCACTTCCGGTCCGGCCAGGTGCCAGTTGATGGGCACCATGTAGAAACCGGCTTGCGTCGCGGCCAGATAGATATGATAAAACTCGGCGCAGTTGGGCAGCATCATGGCCACGGCATCGCCACGCTCCATGCCGAGCGCACGTAAGCCGTGAACCACCTGATTGGCGGTGTTGAGCAGATCGCCGCGTGTGTATTGCTTGCCATCGGGCGCCACCAGTGCCAGCGGCGCGGGGTCTTTCTTGGCAAATGACCAGAAACCCAGTTCAGACATGGTATTTCCTCTTTTTGCGAGTTTGAATTGCTGAGGTGCCCTAGACTATAGCACCGACAATCGCCGCAGCCATCGCCACAAAGGGCGCGTTACGCTATCAATTCAGGTCAACCGCGTATTGGCGCAACACTGCCAGCGGGACGGTATCGAGCGCTCTCTGGTGGGTGCGTTGCAGGAAAACCCGCGGCGCCATTTCCTGTTCATGGGCCTCAAGCCAGCGCGCCGCACACAGGCACCAGCGGTCGCCGGGTTTCAGGCCAGGAAAGCCGAATTGAGGAACCGGCGTGGTCAGGTCGTTGCCGCGAAAGCGGGAGTATTCAAGGAAGTCTCGAGTCACTTCTACGCACACCGTGTGCGAGCCCACGTCGGCATCGCTGGTATTGCAGCAGCCATCGCGGAAAAAACCTGTCACTGGATCTTCGCTGCAGGGCAGGAGGGGTTCGCCGAAAACGTTGAGTGATTCGTCCTTTAGCATCGCATCAACCGGTATCGTTAAAGCCTTAAACGATACCGTCCGCACGCAAGCACGCGCAAGTGCTCAGCGCTTTTTGAGCTCGTGTAGAGCAATGGAGGTATTTCGATCGCATTGCAGAGAGGGCCGGTGTTGCTCCAGCTCGGCCAGTGGCTCCACCGCCTGCAGGCTCCCGGCATATCGGGTTGCGAGATGCTGGTACTGGGCCGTGCCGTGGGTTTTCCAGCGTATTTCATTCTCTGAAAGCTCGCGAATGATCCGCGCCGGCACGCCCGATACCAGGGTGCGTGGTGGTATTTCAAAACCGGCTTTCACAAAGGCATTGCCGCCGACAAAGGCTTCTTCGCCGACGATCACGTCGTCCATTACCGTCGCGTTGATCCCCACCAGCGCATTGCGTTTTACGGTGCAGCCATGCAGAACCGCGCCGTGCCCAATATGGCCAAGCGTTTCCACGATTACCTTCTTTTCCGGAAAGCTGTGCAACATGCAGTGGTCCTGCACGTTGGCGCCCTCATGGACCTCCACAATGCCGAAATCGCCGCGCAAGCAGGCAAAGGGGCCGATAAAACAATCGGCACCCACACGAACATCACCGATTAAAACCGCTTCCGGGTGAACGTAGGCGCTGGGGTGTACGACCGGAATGACCCCTTCGAGCGCGTAGACTTTGGCCATGACAATTCCTCTTAGCTTAGGGCTGCAGACTACCATTCCTGTTGTGAAGACATATCGTCCGTTTGGTTTTCAGCTGGGTGTCCGGTGGGGCGGTAGTTGGAGATTGCTTCGTCGTTCCACTCCTCACAATATCTCCGTCATTGCGAGGAGCACAGCGACGAAGCAATCTCCTGACTGTGGCGCCGACGGTGGACAGTGCTAACACTGCAAACCCCGCCCACTGACACTGATTTTTCATCTTAACTCAGCCATAATGGCGGCATTCTTTATTTTCCACTCAGCGGTAAGCAGAACTCCTTCATGCGAAGAACCAAAATTGTTGCAACAGTTGGCCCGGCCTCAGACAGCGCAGAAACTTTGGCGGCGCTGATCAAGGCGGGAGTCAATGTCTTTCGATTGAACTTTTCTCACGGTCTGGCGGACGAACAGCGTCAGCGTGCCCACCGAATCCGCGAGCTGGCAGCTGACATGGGGCGCCATGTGGCCCTGCTGGGCGATCTGCAAGGCCCGAAAATTCGTCTGCGCAAACTGCCGGGCGACGCCATTGCATTGAAAAAGGGGCAGTCACTGATTCTCGATACCAGCCTGGCAGACAGCGCGGGGGACGAAACCCATGTCGGTGTCGATTACCCACCGCTGCCCGAGAGTGTGAAGGCGGGTGACATTCTCCTGCTGGATGACGGCCGTTTTCGTCTGGTCGTTGACCGTGTCGAAGGCTCCAAAGTACACACCCGCTCGGAAAGCAGCGGCACTCTGAAATCGCGCAAGGGCATTAACAAACTGGGCGGCGGTCTGTCGGCCCCGGCGCTCACGGCCAAAGATCTGGAAGATGTGAAAGTTGCCGCCGAACTGGCGCTGGATTACGTAGCCATTTCGTTCCCCAGTGGCGCTGCCGATATTGAGTACGCCCGCAGCGAAATGACCAAGGCCGGATGTATTGCGGACGTGATTGGCAAGGTGGAACGCGCCGAAGCGGTGGCCGACCCGGCAACCCTGGATGCCCTGATCGAAGCCTGCGACGGCATTATGGTGGCGCGGGGTGATCTCGGGGTAGAGATTGGCGACGCCAACCTGATCGCCTACCAGAAGCTGATGATCAAGCGCGCCCGGCAGCTCAACCGGGTGGTTATCACCGCGACCCAGATGATGGAATCCATGATTTCCAGCCCGCTGCCCACCCGCGCGGAAGTGTTTGACGTGGCCAATGCGGTACTCGACGGCACCGATGCGGTCATGCTCTCGGCGGAAACCGCTGCCGGTGAATACCCGGTGGAAACGGTCGAGGCGATGGCCAGCACCTGTGTTGGCGCCGAGCAATCGCCGTCGATTCGCCGCTCCGGTCACCGAATGGACCGCGAATTTACCAGCGTCGAAGAATCGGTGGCGATGGGCGCCATGTACACGGCAAACCACCTGCAGGGAGTAAAGGCCCTGATTGCGCTGACCGAGTCTGGCAAAACCCCGCTGCTGATGTCGCGCATCAGTTCGGGCCTGCCGATCTATGCGGTAAGCAGTCATCAAACCACCTGCAACCGGGTCTGTCTGTATCGCGGTGTTCGCCCGGTTTATATGGATACGGCCCGGTTTGCGCCGGACGAAATGATTCCTGCGGTGGTGGCCCACCTGCGCGACAAGGGCCTGATCAGTGCCGGTGATACCGTGCTGTTTACCCACGGCGACAATGTGGGCGTGGGCGGCTGCACCAATACCCTGAAGATACTCAGCGTCCCCCATTAGGATGAGGTAAATTCCGGCGCACACTTCTAAGCTGGAGCGATCAGACAAA
>JBFKXO010000161.1:0-5326 GCA_041638115.1 Litorivivens sp.
CCCTGCCCCTCCGCCATTCTTCTTTTGGTTTTACTCCCCATCCCTTTCTAGAACTTCCTTGCAAATCAAGCGTCTAAACTATCGCTCGGGTTATGCCAATTAACCTTGCTTTTGGCGTCCTGCGCAGTATGATTTGGCTTAGTTGAAACCTTTCTCGGAGACTGCAATGCAAGACAGAACCGTTGCCCAAGCTCATAGCCCCGCCGGTATTGAAGCGGTTGGGACCAACAAGGTACTGAAGAACACCTACCTGCTGCTGGCGATGACTCTCGCCTTCAGCGCCTTTACCGCCTTCCTGTCGCGAGGTATGGCACCGATTAACCCCTGGGTCTTTCTGGGCGGCTTTATCGGCCTGTCCTTCCTGACTCAGATGCTGGCCAATAGCGCCTGGGGCCTGCTGGCCGTGTTCGGCTTTACCGGCTTTGTCGGCTTCGCCATTGGCCCGTTGATGGGTGCCCTGATGCAAAGCAGCGTCGGCGCCGAGCTGGTCATGCAGGCTCTGGGCGGCACCGCCGTGATCTTCCTTGGCCTGTCAGCCTACGCGGTTACCACCAAGAAGGACTTCTCCTTCCTGTCGGGCTTTATCGTCGCCGGCGGTATCATCCTGATGCTGGGTGTTGTTGCCGCACTGGTCTTTGAAATGCCGACCCTGCGTCTGGCCCTGTCTGCCGGCTTTATGCTGTTCGCCAGTGCCGCCATTCTGTTCCAGACTGGCCAGATCGTGAACGGCGGTGAGCGCAATTACATCCTGGCGACCATCACGCTGTACGCCTCGATCTACAACCTGTTTATGAGCCTGCTGCACCTGCTTATGGCCTTCTCTGGTGACGATTGATTCCTGTCGCAGAATCCTGAATAAAGCCCCGGCACGCCGGGGCTTTTTACTTCTATGAAATATTCCCTGCTCGTTCTCGGCGCCCCTCAATCCACACCGGCGGTGCGCTCGGCCCTGCGCTTTGCAGAAGCGGCGGTTGCCAGTGGTCATGAGCTGTTTCGCGTGTTCTTCTTTCACGACGCGGTAACCACCGGCAATAGCTACACGGTGACGCCACAGGATCAGGAAGGCCTGCCACAGGCTTGGCAGACCTTTGGCCAGACCCACAATGTGGATATGGTGCTGTGTATCTCCAGCGCCCTGCGCCGGGGCGTAATTAACCAGCGGGAATCGGATCGCTACAAACTGCAGGGTGCCAATGCCCTGGAAGGCTTTGACCTTTCCGGATTGGGCCAGTGGGTTGAAGCCATGCTGGTATCCGATCGCATTGTGACCTTTGGAGGCTGAGCATGGCATCGCTGTTGATGATCTGTCGCAAAGCCCCCTACGGCACCAGCTACGCCCGCGAAGCGATTGATATAGCACTTGCCGCAAGCGCCTTTGATGTTGACGTTGCCATGCTGTTTACCGATGACGGCGTATGGCAGTTGATCAAGGGGCAGAACACCGAAAACACTGGCAGCAAGAATGTGGAATCAGTACTCAGTTCACTGCCGCTATACGATGTGGCGCCGATTCT
Organism: Litorivivens sp.; assembly: GCA_041638115.1. Classification (GTDB taxonomy): domain Bacteria; phylum Pseudomonadota; class Gammaproteobacteria; order Pseudomonadales; family Spongiibacteraceae; genus Litorivivens. Next base: position 1,515 of record JBFKXO010000161.1, read on the forward strand.
GGTGAATGAAGCGTCGCTGACAGAGCGCCACCTGAAGACAGGTGATTTAAGCTTGCCCGTAGCGCTTTGCCAGCCGGATGAATTAGCAGCGCTATGCGCGCAGTACGACAAGGTGCTGACAATCTGATGACCGATTCAATTCTCCACCTTGTACAACAATCCCCAACCGCAAGCTCGGCGCTGAAAGACTGCCTTGCCGCTGCCGGCCCCGTAGACAGCATCGTACTGATGCATGATGCGGTGTATGCCGCCATGGAAAAACCCAGCGCACACACTTGCTACGCGCTGCAGGCCGACCTCGAGGAGCGTGGTTTGCTTGAGCGTACGGACTCGGCCATCACCCTCATTGATTACAAGGGCCTGGTCGAACTCTGCGATCAGCATCGCCACAACCTGAGCTGGTTCTGATGGCGCTTGCAACCGATGAAGAAGGTTACCTGCTGGATCTGGCTGATTGGAACCGGTCAGTTGCAGCACAGTTGGCGGCCGAAGAAGGCATCAGCCTGAGCGATGCACACTGGGAGCTGATCGAGCTGATTCAGGCCTTCTATCGAGAATTCGACCACTCTCCGGCGATGCGGCCTCTGATAAAATACGCCAAGCTCAAACTGGGGGCCGACAAGGGCAACAGCCTGTATTTTCTCGGCCTGTTTCCTGGCAGCCCGGCCAAGCTTCTGAGCAGAATTGCCGGCCTGCCGCGCCCGGAAAACTGCCTGTAATTTCACAACCCACTCCGCAGCAGAGACTTATGTCTGAACATCCTTTTGCACAGTACGTTCGCATCCTCGGTAAAGGCAAAACCGGCTCGCGCTCGCTCGACTTCGACGAAGCCCGCACGGCATTCGGCATGATCCTCAGAGGCGAGGTGGAGCCCGTTCAGCTCGGTGCTTTTTTGATGCTGCTGAGGGTAAAAGAAGAAAGTCCGGAAGAATTGGCGGGCTTTGTATCTGCAGTGCGCGATTTTATCGACAAGCCTGATATCGCCGTGGATATCGATTGGGCAAGCTACGCCGGCAAGCGGCGTCAGCACCCCTGGTATTTGCTCGCGGCACTGACGTTGGCCAAGGCAGGCTATCGCGTGGTGATGCACGGTGCTGCCGGCCATACCGAAGGCCGAATTTATTCTGAGCAAGTTCTGGCCAAACTCGGCTATCCGGCCTGCGAGAACTGGCAAGCTGCGCAAACCGCACTCGAAAAAAACAACTTTGCTTTTGTGCCCCTGCGCACCTTCTGCGCCCCGCTTCAAGACATTATCGACCTGCGTAACGTCTTTGGCCTGCGCTCACCGGTTCACACCCTGACCCGGCTGATTAACCCGACTGCAGCACCCTATTCCCTACAGAGCATTTTCCATCCGGCCTACGCCGACAGCCACCAGCGCGCCGCCCAGCTACTTGGCCAAAAGCATGCGGTGGTGTTTAAGGGTGAGGCCGGCGAAGTGGAACGCCGCCCGGAAGCAGACCTGAAACTGCACCTGATAGAAAACGGCGAAGCCTCGATTGAAGAGTGGCCGAGGCTGCTGTCCGGCAAGCAGGAAAAACTGGAAGAATTGCCTATAGCCCACCTGCGCGCTTTCTGGGAAGGCCAAACCAGCGATGAATACGGCGAGCTTGCGGTAACCGGTACCTTGGCCATTGCGCTCAGACTGATGGGCAAAGCCCGCAGCGCCGACGACGCCCATGCACAAGCCTGCGAACTCTGGCAAAACCGCCGTCACTGAGCCGCACTTTTAAGAGATTGTTATGCCCCTAAGTAATTTCAAACCGGCCGAGTATCGCGACCAGCTGCAGCAAAAAGTCGACAGCCTGCAGCCCGCCTTTGCAAAGCTTGGTGCGCCGGAGGCTGAGGTATTCGCCTCCAGCGAAACCCACTACCGTATGCGAGCCGAGTTTCGGGTTCAGCACATCGATGACGAGCCGCAATACGTCATGTTTCGCAAGGATGGCGAACGCAAGGCGGTGGTGATCGACGAGTTTCCGGTGGCCTGCAAACCGATTGCCGACCTGATGCAGCCCTTGCGGCGAGCCATTGCTCAATCAGATACGCTAAAACGAAGACTGTTTCAGATAGAGTTTCTGTCAGGTCTCAGCGGCGAAGTCCTGGTCAGCCTGATTTATCACCGGCCACTGGACGAAGACTGGGAGCGCGAAGCCCGAGCACTGATGGAACAGTTTTCCATTGGCATTGTCGGTCGCAGTCGCAAGCAACGGTTGGTTCTGGAACAACCCTATATCACGGAAACATTGAATGCCGATGGTCAGGCCTTCACCTTTCGCCACTACGAAAACAGCTTTACCCAGCCAAACGCCGGGGTTAACGAGAAAATGATCAGCTGGGCCTGCAAGCAGATTCAGAGTTCACCTGACGATCTGCTTGAGCTGTATTGCGGCTGCGGCAATTTCACCCTGCCGCTGGCGCGATATTTCAACAAGGTTCTGGCGACAGAAGTGTCTAAAAGCTCCACTCAGGCCGCAAAGGAAAACTGCGAGCTGAATGGCATCAGCAATATCGAATTTGCGCGATTGTCGGCGGAAGAAATCTCCCAGGCATTAAAGAAAGTGCGTCCCTTCCGACGGCTTTCCCACCTGGAACTGGATAATTATCAATTAAAAACCGTTTTCGTCGACCCTCCACGGGCCGGGCTTGATGACTTTACCCGTGAGTTTGTCAGCGACTTTGAGCAAATTCTGTACATCTCATGCAATCCCGAAACGCTGCTGCGGGATTTATCGCATTTGTGCCAAAATCATCACATCCGGTCACTGGCATTTTTTGACCAGTTTCCTTATACAACACATATGGAATGTGGCGTTTTTTTGGAGCGTAAATCGTTATGACAACCCGATTCAGTGAATCCCAGCTACAAGATGTCATGGCAGAGTTACCAGGCTGGACTGTACGCGAAGAAAAGCTTTACCGTCAGTTCAAGTTCAAAGACTTTGTCAGCGCCTTTGGCTTTATGTCGCAAGTCGCCATTCTGGCGGAAAAGATGGACCATCACCCGGAATGGTCTAATGTCTACAATCGCGTGGATATTGAACTAACCACTCACGATCTTGGGGGGATCTCCATGCGCGACATCACCCTCGCCAAGCAGATTGACGAGCACTACGTCGCACCTGGCAACGCTAATTAAATTGCACACCAAATTTGTGCAGCTGGCGCGGCATAATGTCGTCCAGCTGCGCAATGTCTTCCGGGTGAAGTTCGAAACTGTTCAAACCCAGTGATTTGTAAAGCTCTGCTCGGCGCATCTGGGCCTTTAATTCGCCGGGGCTGGCATCAACCGCCCAGTAATCAATATACACTTGCTCTCTGGGCAGGAAAAAATCTGCTCGCAACATTTCCTCGACCGGTAGCGATCGCTGGGTCGCGTGAAGAACGCCCGCCAGGTAAAGCCACTGACAAATCTGTAAATGCTCTCGTCGCTGGTGATGATGGCCATCAATACTGAGCAATCCAGCGTCGTGGGCAAAAAGATCATCCCCGGCCCCGACCTCTGCGGCTGCGCTGGCAACTTCCTGCAGACGTTTTCGCAAGACCGGCTGTTCCGAGACACCTTCAGGCCAGAGTACATAGAGCATGTCGCTCTGCCGGTTTTCCATCTGTACGCCACCTTGCTGCTTACCACGAGAAGACAACATCCAGCCGTGAGATTCACGACGCTGCCAACCCATTTCGGCCAGCGCACGGTTAACCGCACGACCGCTTAGGCCATACGGTTGGCCCAGTGCCGCACCGGAGAGCATCTTGTTGTCCTCCAGCGCACGCAACATGGGATGCTCTTCAAGCCCCACTGGCCAGACGATGTA
>JBFKXO010000162.1:0-5310 GCA_041638115.1 Litorivivens sp.
AGGGTTTCAGCGCGCACAGCGGTGACCTGCTCGCCATCGTGGTGCAGGTGCACGCGAAAGCCGTGGCAATCGTCCTCCTGCTCTGCCAGCACGCCCCAGTCGTGTTGCGTCAGCCGGATATGGCGGCGATAGCAACCGTCACCGTAATGCGGGTTGGGGGGGAATTGTGGCTCTGCCTTGTGGTCTGACGATTGGATAGACATAAAAACGGTTGGCAGTTTAGTTCGGCCAGACAGTGTAACATCGGCTGGCGCGGATGGTCGGAGGGCAAATCCGGCCAATGTGCCAGCAAATTATACCGGCGCCCGGCGTTTGACCGGGGCGCTGCATAACTCAACCGGAGAAAGTGAGTATGTGGGTTCGTGTTCTGTTGTTTTTTCTGGCCGTAGGCTGGATTCCCTATGGCGTGTACTGCCTGTTTTTCCCTGAATTTCTCAGCGTTGCGGCGGGGCTGGAGGCGGCCAAGCCGGAAGGTGTAACCGAACTGCGCGCCATGTACGGCGGCGTGCAGATTGCGGTGGGTTTGGCGGCTTTGCTGGGCTTTTTCCGCGTGGTGTATCTCGACAAGGTATTGTTTGTGCAGCTGTTGGTGCTGGGTGGGCTGGGCAGCGCCCGCTTGCTGGGCGCGATTGCCACCGGCGATTGGAGCGGCTATACCATCGGCGCGCTGATTTTCGAATGGGTGACCTTTGGGCTGTGTCTAGCGGCGTCGCGCGCTAAACCTGCCACACTGTAAGTAGGCGCCTGTTGAGGATAGGTCATTGAACGAATACGAACAGATTATCAGTCTGATCTCGCTCAGCATGGGGGTGGCCTGGGCTTCTGGCCTGAACCTCTATGCGGCCATGTTAGTGCTGGGTTTTGCGGGTAGCACCGGCAATATTGACTTGCCGCCGGGGCTGGAAGTGCTGCAGGACCCGATGGTGATGATGGCGGCGGGCCTGATGTACGGCGTGGAGTTTTTCGCCGACAAAACGCCGGGGGTGGATACCGCCTGGGATTCCCTGCATACCTTTGTTCGCATCCCTGCCGGCGCCTTGCTAGCGGCGGGCAGTGTGGGTGAAGTAACGCCTGCGTTGCAGGTGGCCGCGGGCATTCTGGGGGGATCACTGACCTCCGTTACCCACGCCGCCAAAGCCAGCTCGCGGGTGTTGATCAATACCTCGCCGGAACCCTTTACCAATTGGGGCGCTTCCATCGGTGAAGATGTCGCGGTCTTTGCCGGTTTGTGGACGGCGCTCAATCACCCGGTGCTGTTCTTAGTGCTGTTGGTCCTTTTTGTGCTGCTATTGATCTGGATGCTGCCGAAACTCTGGCGCGGCGCGATGCTGGTGCTGCGCAAAGTCGGGCAGTGGCTTGGATTGGTAGACAAAACTGCGCCCGCCGACCCGATGCAGCCGCCGGTTGAGGATACGGTGGGGAAGCTGCAGCGTCTGAAAGAGTTGCGGGACAGCGGTGCCCTCACCGAGCAGGAATTTGAGGTCGCCAAGGCCAAAGTGCTGGGTCCCGACGTTTAACGCACGATCAGATGGGGAAATACCAGGGCCAGATCAGCGCATCGAGTACAGCAGTCTGCAGGCAGAAAAAGCCATAGGCGATCAGGGTGATGGTGAGAAAACGACCGCGCTCACTTGCGTGACGGTAAACTTCATAACCCACCAGCAGGCTGCTGATGCCGGTGCCCAACAGCACCGCGCGAATACTCCACCAAAGATCAATGTTTGGTGCCTTAAGCAGGGCAAAGCTCAGCGGCATCCACAGCGCAGAGCACAGCAGAATCAGGAAATACAGGCTGTTTAGCCGCTCGAACAGTAAGCCGCCATTGCTCGTGCGCGCATCACTCGGTACTTTCAACAGCAGAAAGGCAAACATCAGCAAATACCCGCTTGCCGCCAGCAACATATTGCCGGAATACACCCCGATCAGCCCCTCGGGCACACCGCCCCAAAGCGCGTCGACCGAATCCGGGTAGGCGGAGAACCCATAAATATAGCTCCCCAGCACCGCCGCGCCGCCAACCACGTTGATCAAAATAAACAGCGCCTTCATCCCTCGCCCTCCCTTAATATTTGGAAGCCAGGATAATTGGGGTCAGAGTAAGAATTCATGAATTGTTACTCTGACCCCAATTATCCTGAGCGTGAGCACCTGCGGTTTATTGCGGTAAGCTGTCCATCAGCAGTATCGAGCTGGCGATGGCCAGGGTCAGCCAGGTGCCCAGGGTGCCGACAAAGCGGGCGGCGCTGACGCCGGCAGATGCGCTCAGGCCGGCGGCGTGCAATACCCGCGATACGACCAGCGCGATACCCAGGCTGTGTACCACGGTAGCGCTATTGCCGTTCATTTCCACCAGCAGTATCAGCACCACGGTGAGGGGCACGTATTCTGTGAAGTTTGCCTGAACCCGGATGGTGCGCTGCAGCTCGGGCACGCCGCCGTCGCCGAGGCCCACTTTGTGTGTGCGGCGGGCGTTAACCACGCGTGACGATAGGGCGAGTAGCAGAATGCCGCATAGACCGGCGTAGAGGGGGGTAATCATGGTGATGTCCTTCTGAAGTTTTGTTTTAGCTTACCCGGCGCGGCACAGGTCGAGCCAGCGTTGTATCCCGGCACTGCGATACTTCTGTTTGTGTAGTACAAAATAAAAATGGCGACCGAAATCCTTGGGTGCAGTGCGTACCGGTTTCAGACGGCCGCTGCGGAAGGCGTCCTGCACGGTGATCGCTGATAGGCAGCCTAAGCCCAGATTGGCCTCAACCGCTCGTTTAATGGCTTCGGTATGCTGCAGTTCCAGCGCGATATTAAGCTGAGGCAATAATCCGTGCATGGCGCGATCAAAGGCTTGGCGGGTGCCTGAGCCTGGCTCGCGCAATATCCACGGTTGGTCAATCAGGGCGCTGTCGGTCACGGTGTGACCATCGGCAAAGGGGTGTTGGGGGCTGCAGAACACCACCAGCTCGTCTTCGCGCCAGGGAATGATGTCCAGATCCGGGTGATGAAAGTCGCCTTCAATGAGACCAATATCAAGCTCGAAATCCAGCACCTTGCTGGTGATGTGCTCGGTGTTGGCGACCTCCAATTGCACCCGCGCTCCGGGCTGCTCGGCCATGTAGCGGGCAACAATCCCTACTGCCAGATAGTTGCCAATGGTCAAGGTGGCGCCCACTTTGATCTGGCCGATATCGCTGTGTCGGGCTAACGCCTGCTCAAAGGCATTCGCTTGCTCCAATAAGGCTTCGGCCTGTGGCCTGAGGGCTCGCCCGAGCTCGTTGATTTGTAAGCGCTTACCAACCCGGTCGAATAACTGGACATCGAACTGCTGCTCCAGCTCTTTCAAGGCGCCGCTGGCGGCCGATTGGCTCATGGCCAGGTAGCCCGCGGCGCGGGTGATGTTTTCGTAGTGCGCGGCGGCGAGAAAAACTTCAAGCTGGCGCAAGGTGTATCTCATAATCGGAATTAACGATAAACGATATAGGAATAACCCATTTTACCGATGTTTGGAGGCGCGTCTATAGTGAGCTCCACATTTGGCGTAGGACGAGTTTTCACATGACGACACTGGCTACCGAGCGAGTTACCGATGTTCATCACTGGAACGAGCGACTGTTCAGCTTTAAAACCAGCCGCGATACCGGTCTGCGTTTTGAAAACGGCCACTTCGTGATGATTGGTCTGCCGGTTGAAGGCAAGCCGCTGCTGAGAGCTTACAGCATTGTGAGCGCCAACTACGACGAAGAGCTGGAGTTTCTGAGCATCAAGGTGCCCGACGGCCCGCTGACCTCGCGCTTGCAGAATATCCGGGTGGGCGATGAGATATACGTCAGCCGCAAGCCCACTGGCACCTTGGTGGCTGACCATCTGCTGCCGGGTCGCCACCTCTACCTGTTTTCTACCGGCACCGGTCTGGCGCCGTTTATGAGCATCGTGAAAGATCCGGAAGTGTACGAGCGCTTCGACAAAATCATTCTCTGCCACGGTGTGCGTTACGTTAGCGAGCTGGCCTATGCCGACTACCTGACCAACGAATTGCCGCAGAACGAATTTTTTGGCGAAGAAGTGCGTGAAAAACTGATCTACTTCCCCACCGTCACGCGCGAGAAATTCCGCAACCAGGGCCGCCTGACAGATCTTCTGGCCAGCGGTGCATTGGCAGAGTCTATCGGCCTTCCCCAACCCAACACCCAGGACGACCGCTTTATGCTCTGTGGTAGCCCGTCAATGCTCAAGGAAATGACCGCGCTGTTAGACGAGCGCGGATTCCGCGAGTCGCGCAATGGCTACCTTGGCGAATACGTGATCGAGCGAGCCTTCGTAGAGAAGTAAGCAACAGCTCCATCCAGAGTCCATTTTTGGGCGGTGACGGCGCGCGGCTGTCACCGCCCTTTTTTATGTCGGCCAATATTTGGGGTCAGAGTAAAAATTCGTGAATTTTTACTCTGACCCCAAATTTCTGGCCCCAAATATCCCGTTGAATCGAATTGTTTCGTGGTAGGGTACTGCGGCAATGGAATTGATTCGATAAGAGGGGTAACTGTGAAACGCGTTCTGCTGATTGTTGTTGCGCTGGTGCTGATTGTCGGCCTAGTGCTCACCTTTGCCAAACGGCCGGAGCCGCTGGATAGTTCGCTGGAGAGTGCCAGCCGTTTGACGAATGGTCCGCACGAGGTGACCTATTACGACGTGACGCTGACGGACACTACGCGTCCCAGTCAGGCCCACGGTGAATTTGCCGGCAGCGATTCGCGAACGCTGAAAACCCGTATCTGGTATCCCGCCGATCTTTTGCAGGAGGGGCGGCCCGCGGCGCAGCCTCTGCCATTGTTGATCTATAGTCACGGCTTTATGTCCATGCGCACGGGCGGCGCCTATCTGGCCGAGCATATGGTGAGCAAGGGGTATGTGGTTGCGGCGATGGACTACCCCCTTACCAATTACTCGGCGCCGGATGAGCCCTACGTGGTAGACGTGGTCAATCAGCCGGGCGACATTTCGTTTTTGCTCGACCATTTCATGTCCTGGCATCAGGAGCAGGGCAACCTGTTTGAGGGCGCGATCGATGAAAATCGCATCGGTGCCTTTGGTCTCTCGCTGGGCGGCATGACGACTACTATGGCTGCTTTTCACCCGCGCTTTCGCGATCCGCGTATTGATGCGGCGATCTCTATCGCCGGCCCTAGTTTTCCCTTTGCCGAGCAGTTCTACAGTCACCGCCAGTTGCCCTACATGATGGTGGCCACACCGATTGATGCGTTGGTAGATTATCAGGCCAACGCGCGGCCTACCTTGAAGGTGCCGGGCGCGATTCTGGTG
>JBFKXO010000163.1:0-5259 GCA_041638115.1 Litorivivens sp.
TTTCTTCCGGATTAATCCGGCCTGCTCAATACGATTGATGCGCCGCCAACACGGCGACTGGGACATATTCAATGTTTCAGCAATTTCAGTCGAGGTTTTGCTGGCATCTTTCTGCAGAATATTCAGGATCGTAATGTCTTGTTTGTTGAGTTCTGTAGCCATTGTCAGCCCTAATTTCAGAATAATGATTTCACTATATACGTAAATCAGGTCTGGATGAAACGGACCCAAATCAGGATGTGACAGGTATGGATTTTCAATTCAGCGAAGAACAAACCATGATTCGCGACACCGCCGCCCAGTTCGCCGAGAGTGAGCTGGCACCGTTGGCGGCAAAGTTTGATAAGGGCGAAGAAAAAGACGCTTTTATGGCAAATCTTAAAAAGCTGGCTGAACTCGGCTTTATGGGACTTAACGTGAAAGCTGAATACGGTGGCACCGAGGCGGGTGTCGTGGCGTTCAGTCTGGCCATCACCGAGCTTGCCAAGGCCTGTGCTTCAACGGCGGTCACCACCTCGGTCACAAACATGGTGGCAGAAGTGATTCAGGCCATGGGCAATGATGAGCAGCGCCAGAAATATCTGCCAAAAATCACGTCGGGTGAATATGCCGCGGGTGGTTTCTGTTTGACCGAGCCCGGAGCTGGCTCTGATCCTGCGGGCATGCGCACCACCGCCGTTAAAGATGGCGACAGCTATATTCTTAATGGTTCCAAGGCCTACATCACCAGTGGTGAATACGCCGGCGTATTTGTGGTGTGGGCGGTAACGGATAAGGAAGCAAAACGCGGCAAGGGCATTTCTGTTTTTCTGGTGGAAAACGGCATTCCCGGTTTGGTCGTTGGTCCCGCAGAAGAAAAAATGGGGCAGAAAGCCTCGGCAACCAACGCCGTGTATTTTGAAGACTGCCGTATTCCCGCCAGTGCCCTGATGGGCGAAGAAAATCGCGGCCTGCAAGTGGCGCTGGGCGAGCTGGCCGGCGGTCGTATTGGTATTGGTTCATTGGCGCTGGGTATTGGTCAGGCGGCGCTGGATTACGGACGCGATTACATCAAGGAACGCGAGCAATTTGGTCAGCCGCTGTCAAATTTTCAGGGATTGCAGTGGATGCTGGCCGACGGCTACACCGAAATGGAAGCCGCGCGACTGCTATTGATGCAGGCCGCCTGTCTGAAAGAAGCCGGCAAGCCATTTGCCACCCAAGCCTCCATGGCAAAGCTGTTTGCGACCGAAGCGGCTAATAAAGCCTGTTATACCGGCCTGCAACTTTTGGGTGGCAATGGTTATAACAAGGAATATCCGCTGGAGCGAATGGCGCGAGATGTGCGTATTACGTCCATTTACGAGGGTACCAGCGAGATTCAGCGGCTGGTCATTTCACGGGATATACTCAGTTAGTATTGCTGGCTGCGAGCAGGTTTGCTCGCAGCCAGGCGTTCCGTTTACTGCCAGCCCGCCGGATTTTCCTGCATCGCACGTGCCTTGTTTTCGTAGATAAGCTGCAAACGTTTGAAGTCTTCGGGATAGCGTGCGCTCACATCGTAGGATTCGTTCGGATCCGTTTGCAGATCAAACAACCACGGCCCCTGCGGGATGCCGAACCCAAAGCTAGTCCCGGCCTGGCTGTGAATAAAGGGTCGACGCGGAATGTACTTGAAGCGCGCATCTCTCACGCCAAGCAATTTGCCGCTTAAATAGTAGAGGTGCTCGTGGGGTGTTGTGGATTCGCCGCGCAGGTAGCTCAGTATGCTCAGACCATCCAGTGTGCGATCTGCAGGTGCGGGGAGCTTGAGTAACTCCAGAAGTGTTGGCATCAGGTCGAGTCCCGTTGCCATGCCGTCCAGTGTGCAACCCTGACACAAACCTTTTGGCCAGTGCGCGATAAACGGCACGTGCATTCCCCCCTCAAAGGTATCGGCCTTTCGGCCGCGATCATTGCCGGGGCTGCCCTCAAACCAGGGGCCATTGTCCGATGTGATAATGATTAGCGTATTGTCGTAAACGCCGGCGCTCTTAAGCGCGGCCACCAGTGCGCCGATGCCGTCGTCGAGCTCCTCAATAACATCCCCATAAAGACCGGCATCGGATTGGCCCAAACGGCTATCGCGAACAAACAGCGGAATGTGAGGGAAGTTGTGTGCCAGGTAAAGAAAGAACGGCGCGCCGCTGTTTGACCGGATAAAGTTTGTGGAGGCTTTTACATAGTGCTCGCTGAGACGTGTCTGATCCACTGGCGCGGGCAGCGCGACGTCCTCATTTTCGTACAGCGCAAAGGGTTTCATATCGTTGCTATAGAGCGAGCCATAAAAATAGTCAAAACCCATCGCGTTGGGTCGTGATACCGCTTGGTCACCCAGATGCCACTTGCCCACCAGACCGGTGCGATAGCCCGCTGCTTGCAGTAGATCAGCCAATGTAATTTCTGACGGCGGTATGCCGACATTCAGGTTGCGCAGCCGAATAAAGCGGTCAAACGGTGTGCCCTCCGGGAAGACGACGTGGGGCAACCCACCGCGTTCGGCGTGTCGCCCGGTCAGGTAGCCAAATCTCGCTGGCGTGCACACTGGCGCCGGTGAGTAGAACGAGTTAATCACCGTACCGCCCTGGGCTAGCGCATCGATGTTAGGTGTTTTGATTGATTGGGAGCCAGTAAAAGCAAAGTCGCCGTAACCGAGATCATCGTAGAGTACGAACACGATATTGGGCTTATCCACACGTTGCTGGGCAGTGAGATCATTGATTTCCCGAAGATAGGCCGCCTTATATTGCAGTGGTTTTTTGGCAATGGGTTGTTCATACAGCGCGAGCTTGACGGCGCCCACCGCCAGCGCGATCAACCCTGCCAGCAGCACGAATAGCAGTGTATGAAAGACAAGCTTTAATGGAAAAACAAAGATGTGTCGCACGGGGTGGCTCCCTCGGGTTCGGCGCTATACGCGAGAACCGTGTTGTTATTGTAAACGTTTACCGTTATAGCGCGGCCTTGGCTTGAGGTCAATTGAACATGTGGTAATGATGCTGCGGAAACCCCGCTGCGATGGCGGTTTGTGGAAAGTGATCGCTAGCTGCGTTATTTCACTTCAATTGTCGTCTCTGAGCTGGCTTCCCAGCCGTAACGTTGTGCGCGTGCCGTGATACGATCCCCAGTCGCGATAACCAGAGGTTCGGTATACACCCGCCAGTCGCTCCCGTTGATGCGATAAACGATAGAGGCGCCTGGTGTGGCAGTTGAGATCGCAATTTTTTCTTGTTCGCGGGAAATTTTCGGTGCGAGGGTAGTACAGGGCTCACCTTGGCAGAGAAAACCCTGGACCATGGCGGTCTCCGGGTGGCGAGACAAGTCGCCGGTGCGTTCCAGCCACGCGTCAAGTTCAGTGCGCAGTCTTTCCAGGTGTACGCTATAGGCCTCGTTGCCAGCAAGGTTGTTCAGTTCATGCGGATCGTGGAGGAGGTCATACAGCTGTTCCTCTGCGACACCCTCGAACCATCGCGCTTGTATAGGCGTTAATTGTCCGGCGTGCCACAGTGCACGCATGTCGCGGGTCATGGTCTGGATATCGCGATAGGCGAGGGGGTGTCCACCAGCCACTTCGGGATGCCAACTGCGAATATACTTAAAGCGTTGATCGCGCACGGCGCGTTGGCGGTCAGTGACTTCGTCCACGCGATCTCGTGCGGCATAAATATAACGGCGTGCCTGGTTCGCATCGCTGAAATTTTTCCCTTGCAGGTAATCGGGTGGCTTAACACCAGCTAACGCGAGCACAGTAGGGGCGAAATCGATTAGCGAAATCAGTCGATTGTCACTCGTACCGGGTGAGATATCAGCGGGACGTGAAGCCTCTGGCCAGCGAATGATCATCGGGACCCGGATACCGCTGTCTAACAACTCCCGCTTGGCGCGTGGCAATCCGTCACCGTGATCGGTTGTCCAGATCACAATGGTATTGTCAGCGAGACCATCGCGGTCGAGTTGTTCTAGCAATCGCCCCACTTCCGCATCCATGGCACTGATGTTGTTGTAGTGCCGAGCCATGGTTTCGCGCACCGAGGGGATGTCCGGGTAGTAGGGCGGTACGATGATGTCTTCCGGGGTGACAGGGCCTTTTGTGGTCGAGCGGCCCAGTGTGATGGCGCGCATCACCTGCATACCGAAATGCATCAGGCTGACAGGCCGATGGCCCAGCGGAGCGAAGGTGCCGCTTTCGTGAGTGTGCTGCAAGTTAATCAGGCCAAAAAACGGTTGGTCGGGTGCGCGACCTGTCCAGCTGCTTCCCATGCCTTCGTCGTCCCAGATACTGATGGGGCCGCTGCCGGCCAGTGGGCCGCTGAACTGGTAGTCCAGTTTGCTATCGGTGAAGGTGTAGTAGCCAGCGGCGCGCAGCAGTTCCGGGTAGGCTTTTACTTCTGCGGGAGGCACCGTTTTATAGCCGCCTTCGGGCCCACCACTGCTGCGCATATGCTGGGCGCCGATGGCCATCTGGTGCACACCGGTAATATGGGCGGCCCGGCTCGGGGCGCACACGCCGGCGGTGGTAAAGGTCTGGGTATAGCGGACACCTTCCTGCGCCAGGGCATCAAGCTGCGGGGTCACGGCCACCGGGTCGCCAAAGGCACCGATTCTGGGGCTGAGGTCCTCGGCCATCAGCACCAGAATATTGGGGCGTTGTTGGGCGTAGCCGCTGGACGCTATGCCCGCTAACGTTAGTGCTGTCAGCAGTTGACTCCAATAACGGGCCATTGTTTTTCCCTGTTATGTGCTGGTGTTGGTTTTCTCGCGAAACAGCGGCCAGGCCAGCTCTTCCATCGTGTTCAGTTTGCGTGGGCCGAGACCGAAGCGCTCCTGCCGGCCGTGCGGAAAATACGCCGTCCCAAAGATAACATCCCACAGGATTAGCGATGTGGCGTAATTGCTTTTGATGCGTCCGTATTTACCCAGCCCGTGATGGGCGTGGTGGGTGTCGGGTAGCGTGATGGTTCGCTCCAGTACCCACATAAACGGCCGCAACCAGGTGATGCGATGTAAGGCTAGATCCCAACGCCACTGTACGTGAGTAAGCAATCCGATGCCGAACGTCATAAGGATAAAGGGCAGGTAGACGTGTTCCAGCCCCAGATAAATCGCGATCACCGCAAACCAACCTTGCGGCTGCAGCATCGGCCAGAAAATATTGTAGCGAAACAGCACCGGCATACCGAGCTGCTTGGCGGAGTGGTGGGTGCGATGCAGTTTCCAGAGATGTTTGTTGGTGTGGGCAAA
>JBFKXO010000164.1:0-5254 GCA_041638115.1 Litorivivens sp.
CCCTGTTCCTTCACCCAGAAATCTGCGGGGATGAAAGACCAGGCCAAGCGCACCGCACTGGAAACCGGCGTATCGGTGACCCCCGGTGTCAACAACGCCACCAGCCTGGCCCTGTTCGCCAAATACGGCAAGGACGGCCTGGCCAAGTGCGCCAAGGACAATAATCTGTCAGTGGATTTCAGTCAGTGCAAGGATGAGGAGGAGCAGGCCCTGGCTCTGTTGGCCGCCTCATACGATGCCGGTATCGATATTATCGACGCCAAGGACATCGGCGAAGCCCTGAAGGTTGAAGCCAAGCGTATGCTGGCGGAAAAGCCGAACAATCGTTTCCGTCTGAAAGCCATCGCCGGTGGCGGTGGTAAAGGTCAGCGTATCCTTCAGTCTGCCAACTCCTACAAGGGCAAAACCCTGGAAGAGCGGGTTGAAGCAGCAGCAGCCAGCGTGCCCTCGCTGGTACTGGAATGTCTGATCGAGCTGAAAACCAACGGCGTGGGCGACAACAAAAACGTCCTGATCGAAATGAATATCGACACCACCCGTCACCAGGAGATCCAGGTGGTGGGCAACGGCGAATGGTGCATGACCATGGGTGGTCGAGACTGCTCCCTGCAGATGCACGAACAGAAGCTGCTTGAAGTGTCAGTGACCGTTGAAGAGCTGGAAGCGGCTATCGAAGAAGCCAGTGCGGCCGGTCGTCGCGCCGAAGTTGCCCAGCTGAAGAAAGACCTCGAAATCCTGCAAAAGATGGAAGAAGAGGGCGCTATCTTCGGTGAAGCGGTTAAACTGGATTCCGTAGGTACTTTCGAGTGTATCGTCGACGGTGAAGCTCACTACTTCATGGAAATGAACACCCGGATTCAGGTGGAGCACCGTGTAACCGAGCTGTGCTACAAGCTGAAGTTCACCAACCCTGATAATCCCAACGACTTCTTTATCGCGGAAAGCCTGGTAGAGGTGATGGCACTGTTGGCCCGTCACGGCAAGCGCCTGCCCAAACCCGAGCGTCTGGTGCGTGAGCCTTGCTCGGTAGAGGCACGTATGAACGCCACTAATCAGGCCCTGCAGCCCCACGCCGGTGGCATTATCGAATACTGGTCTGACGCATTGGAAGGCGAAATTCGCGACGACCAGGGTATCTCCATGCACAATCCGGATACGGACGTGTTCATGAAGTACCACCTGGCTGGTGCTTATGATTCCAACATTGCGCTGTTGCTGACTACCGGCAACACCCGCCTGGACAGCTACACCAAACTGGCAGAAATCCTGCGTCGCACCGAGCTGCGTGGCAAGGATTTGGCCACCAACCTGCAGTTCCACTACGGTCTGGTGTACTGGTTCCTGGGCAACGGTATCAACGCTCGACCCAGCACCCGCTTTATCGTGCCTTACCTGACAGCCGTCGGTGAGCTGAAAGAAGCGACCTCACAGATCGATCTGGATTTTGCTTACGGTCAGATCAAGCAGAACTACTTGGCCGATGCCGATCCCAAGACCGCCAAGGCCTGGGCCAATGCGCTGGATATGAAACAGCTGCTGATTACCCGTCCGCTCGAGCGCCTGTTCGGTGAGCCTCACTACCTGGCTGGTTGGCTGAGCACCCACAAAGACGTGGTGAAAATCAGCAAGAAATCGGTCGAGTGGGCGGTTAACCCGATCGAATTGCTGGCGGAAATGTACCACTTCTTGAACATGGATTATGAGGCTGGCAAACCGGCTCGCCACATGATCTGGGATCACGACAATGAAGTGCTGCAAGCCGCGCTGAGTTTCTACAGCAGCTTGAAAGCGAAACTGGGTACCGACGATTTTGCCGAGCTGCAAGCAGCCCTTGCCTCAACCAAGGCACCCAAAGGCATCACCAAAAAGCAGTGGACTGAAGCGCAACAGGCGCACGCCGGTTATCAGGCAGGTACCGAGTTGCTCGCCGTTTTGACCTACGTCGCGCGCAAGACCAAGTTCCACGACCTGAAAGTGAACGCCGATCTGAGCATCACCATTCCGGATCGCCTGACCGAGAAAGAACTGCAGGATCGCATGGCCAAGGTTCTGGTTCCGCCGCCTGCGGCAAAATCGGATGAAATCCTTGCAGCCAGCGGCGGTATGTTCTATCCCCGTGAAGCGCCAGGCATGGATGTCTTCGTTAATGAGGGCGATCACTTTGAGGCTGGCGATGTGCTGTACATCGTTGAAGTTATGAAGATGTTCAACAAAGTCGTTGCGCCCTTTGCGGGCACCATCGACAAGTGTTTGATCGAAGGCGACGGTGTGATCATCAAGAAAGGCCAGCCGGTCTTTAAGGTGACACCCGACGAGAAAATCGTGATCGAAACGCCCGAAGATATTGCCAAACGCCGTCAGGCGAAGACTGGCGAATTTCTGAACGCCATAGGCTGATCGTTTGACGGGGTGCCCTGCACAGGGTGCCCCGTCTTTGGTCTCACACGTTTTACGGTATTCGACTCAATTCCCTATAGGTACGCCCCATGATCACCGCACTTGACCACATTGCCATTGCCGTTCCCGAACTGGAAAAGGCCATTGCGCGTTTCAAGGAAGATTTTCAACTGAATTTTGAAGGCACGGAAGATGTGCAGGACGCCAAAACGTCAACCGCCTTTTTCCCGGTGCCGCCCACCAGCATCGAGCTGGTACACCCTCTCAATGGCGAAGGCCCGATTGCAAAATATCTGGAAAAGAAACCGGGTGGCCTGCATCACATTTGTTTCCGCAGCGATAATATCGAAGAAGACGTTGCCCGCCTGAAGGCCAAGGGTTATCAGTTTTTGTCTGATGAGCCGAGCCTGGGCGCCCACAATTCCAAGGTGATTTTTATTCACCCGAAAAGCTGCGACGGCGTGCTGGTAGAAATTAACCAGCCCGGCGACGACCACTGACGCAAGCTGACAGGTAACATCACATGGCAGACAAAGACTACAAAGCACCCGAATCTTCCCGTGAAGCCTGGGAAGACATGGCCAACAAACAGATGAGCAAGGGCGGTAAGAGCCTGGAGGATCTGGTGTGGCACACTCCGGAAGGGATCGACGTTAACCCGCTGTATAGCAAGAAAGACGTTGAGAATCTGGAATACACCGACACTATGCCCGGCATGGAGCCCTTTATTCGTGGCCCGCAGCCGACCATGTACGCTGGTCGTCCCTGGACGATTCGTCAGTACGCGGGGTTCTCTACCGCCGAAGAATCCAATGCCTTCTATCGCAAGGCGCTGGCCGCCGGTGGTCAGGGCGTGTCGGTGGCCTTTGATCTCGCGACTCACCGCGGCTACGACTCGGATCACCCACGTGTAACCGGTGATGTGGGCAAAGCCGGTGTGGCCATTGATTCGGTCGAAGACATGAAGGTGCTGTTTGACGGCATTCCACTGGATAAAGTCTCTGTCTCCATGACCATGAATGGCGCGGTATTGCCGGTGTTGGCCGGTTACATCGTGGCCGCAGAAGAGCAGGGCGTTTCGCAAGAGCAACTTTCCGGCACCATTCAGAACGACATTCTGAAAGAGTTTATGGTGCGCAACACCTACATTTATCCGCCGCAGCCATCGATGAAAATCATTGGCGATATCATCGCTTCCGCGTCGGATCACATGCCGAAATTCAACACCATCTCCATCTCCGGCTACCACATTCAGGAAGCCGGTGCGGACGCTGCGCTGGAGCTGGCCTACACCCTGGCTGACGGTAAAGAATATATCCGTACCGCACTGGCTGCAGGTCTGGATATCGACAAGTTTGCAGGCCGCCTGTCCTTCTTCTGGGGCATCGGCATGAACTTCTACATGGAGATCGCCAAGCTGCGTGCCGCCCGTCTGTTGTGGGCCCGCATCGTTAGCGAATTCAACCCGAAGAATCCCCGCTCGAAAATGCTGCGCACGCACAGCCAGACCTCTGGCTGGTCGCTGACCGAGCAGGATCCTTACAACAACGTGGTGCGTACCACCATCGAAGCGATGGCTGCAGTGTTCGGCGGCACACAGTCCCTGCACACTAACGCACTGGACGAAGCGATTGCGCTGCCGACGGAATTCTCCGCCCGAATCGCGCGTAACACCCAGCTCATCATTCAGGAAGAAACCGGTATCACCAAGGTGGTTGATCCCTGGGGCGGTTCCTACATGATGGAATCCCTGACCAACGATATCGCTGAAAAAGCCTGGGAGCTGATTCAGGAAGTTGAAGAGAAGGGCGGGATGGCCAAGGCCATCGAAACCGGCATGCCCAAGCTGCGCATTGAAGAATCGGCAGCCCGCAAGCAGGCTCGTATCGACCGTGGCGAAGACGTTATCGTCGGTGTGAACAAGTATCGTCTGGAAAAAGAAGACGATGTGGATATCCTCGATATCGACAACGAGAAAGTTCGCAAGTCTCAGGTTGCCGCGCTGGAGCGCATCCGCGCCGAGCGTGACGAAAAAGCAGTTGAGGATGCGCTGGAAGCCATCTATCAGTGCGCCGTGTCCGGCGAAGGTAACCTGCTGGATCTGGCGGTGAAAGCCACCCGCGTTCGTGCTACCGTAGGCGAAATCTCCTTTGCCATGGAGCGCGAATTCGGCCGCTTCAATGCGCAGGCTCAAACGGTATCCGGTGTGTACGGCAGCGCCTATCAAAACGACGACAACTGGAACGAGATCTCAAGCGACATCGAGGCTTTCACCGAGAAGCACGGTCGTCGCCCGCGTATGCTGGTCTGTAAAATGGGGCAGGATGGTCACGACCGCGGCGCCAAGGTTATCGCAACCGCCTTCGCCGATGTCGGCTTTGATATCGACCTGTCGCCCATGTTCTCCACTCCGGAAGAAGTGGCCAAGCAGGCGATTGAAAACGACGTACACGTGGTCGGGGTTTCTTCACAGGCCGCAGGTCACAAGACGCTGGTACCGGCACTGATTGAAGAACTGAAGAAGCAGGGCGCAGGCGATATTATCGTCGTTGCCGGTGGTGTTATTCCGCGTCAGGATTATGAGTTCCTGAACAAAGCGGGTGTGAAAGGCATCTTCGGGCCCGGAACCCAGATTCCGAAAGCGGCTCGTGAAGTACTGGACGCTATTAACGCCAATTACAAAGGCTGACTTAGATAGCCTGTGGTACCCCAGCTGGGGTCAGAGCCAATTTAGCGGACGGCGCTAAATTGGGTCCGACCCCGTCCCCAGAACGCGGCAGAGAATGGGGTCAGACCAAATTTAGCTTTCCAAAATTTGCTCTGACCCCTGCTATTCGGAACCACAAATCCCAATCAG
>JBFKXO010000165.1:0-5246 GCA_041638115.1 Litorivivens sp.
TTGCTCTAATTGTTGTTGCTGCTCACCGTCGATCCAGAACAGCCCGCCGGTACTGCCCATGGTTTCGAACACGCCATTGCTGGTACGCGTGGCAAAAAACGGTGGAAGCTTCAGCCAGCGCCAGTAGGCTTCTCGGGTATAGGGCACCTTGAAGGTGGGTATCACCGAGCCCTGCTCGTGGATCATTTCCTGAAGCTCGTGGGCAAGGGCAACCCGCTCATCTTTCTCTTGGGCTTTTCGGTAGGCCTCAATCTTTGCATCCAGGGCCGGGTTATCCGTATTGGTAACGTTGTTGGTTTGCGGCTTGTGAGCATTGACGGAGTGATAAAACTCCCAAAACACCGGTGACAAGCCGCCACCGGACCAGCCCATCCAGGCGATCTGGTGCTTTTTTTCCAGTATCTGTTTAAAGGCGGTAGAGGCATCGAGCAACTGCAGCTGAAAATCGATCCCGGCTTTCAACGCTTCGCGCTGAATAATGACGAGCCGGTCGTTGTGCCCACTGTTGTAGTAGGTAATGCGCAGGCTTAGCGGTTGACCGTCTTTTACCCTGATGCCCCGGCTGTTGCGCTCCTGCCAGCCCGCGTTATCGAGTAATTCGTTGGCTTTCGCCAGATCGAACGGACGCGCCTGGACTGCAGGGTTGGTGTAATCTCCATAGCCTTCGTATTGGGAGTTAAGGCGTTCGTAGTCACCGCGCAAAACGGTGTCGATAACCTTCTGCACGTTTGTTGCGTGAGCCAGCGCATATCGCACCTGCTGGTCAGCCAGAATAGGATCGTCTTCGTTCAGATACATTCCTGAGGACGGCTGAGGTACATCGTTGTAAAACTTGATTTTGCCGACCCAGCCCATGTCGTAGATCTCGCCCTGTGCTTTCTTGTGCCAGAAGCGAGGCATAACCAGGGGAAAAGTGTCGAGATCGCCTTTGGCAAAATACTGGTAGGCCATATTGAGATCACGAATCACCTTGACGCGAATGTGATCCGGATTAAAGCGGTATTTCAGGTACCGCTTATTGTCGCCCCACCAGTTCTGCTTCCGGTTAAACTCGATGTACTTTCCCTTGCGCATGTGCGCGATCTGATAGGGACCGGTATTGGGTTCAATTTTCCAGTTGTACTCGCGGACCCAGTTTTCATCCAGGCGGTGGAAATGTTCGGGAGTGGGGCGCAGGCCATATTCATAAAGCAGTTCGTCTTTCGGCTTGGGGACAGCGCCGGTTACCGCAATCGTGTAGTCGTCATACTTTTGGATATCCACAATCACATTGCTGTAGTGATTGGTATACCAGGGCGCCACAATGTGTTCCGAACGCATAAATTCGATGGTGTAAAGATAATCATCGGCAGTGACTGCTTCGCCATCGGACCAGCGGGCCTCGGGGTCAAGCTTGTAGTAAACCGTTTTGCCATCCTTATCGAAAGCCCAATGGGTCGCCAGCATCGGGATGGGATTCAGAGTGTTGGGGTGGATGTCTACCAGTGGCAGAGCATTGGCTCGCAGGTAGCCCGCAAAGCTGCCGTTG
The DNA here is from genome assembly GCA_041638115.1 of Litorivivens sp. GTDB lineage: Bacteria > Pseudomonadota > Gammaproteobacteria > Pseudomonadales > Spongiibacteraceae > Litorivivens. Next base: position 1,529 of record JBFKXO010000165.1, read on the forward strand.
GCATCTGGGCCAACCAGACGCAAGGTCAGTGGAAAGGTGGTAATAAACGTGCGGAAACGACCCCCGCGTTTTGCCTCAGGCGAGGCAAATATCGGGTCGTCCAGATTGGTTTGCCACACCAGATCCTCAGGTAGCTCCTCGGGTGCGGTATGGGCGGCCAATGACCACAGCAACAGTACACCCGCGACAATGATGCGCACGGATTGGCGGATTGAAAATAACGATACCGAGTTAATCATAATAGCTGAATTTCCGCGGATCGAAGGCTTCTCGTATGGCTTCACCGATATAAGTGACTAGCATCAGAACCAAGGTCATGGCAGCGACGACGGATAACACCATCCACATGGCATCCAGATTTTCGGTTCCCTGTTTCAGTAACTCACCCCAGCTTGGCGTGGGTGGTGGTAGACCGAAGCCCAGGTAGTCCAGTGCGGTCAGTGAGGTGATACCTCCGGCGACAGAGAAGGGAACAAAGGTAATCAGTGTCGAGACGCTATTGGGCAGAATATGTTTGAACACAATTCGGGTATTGGAGGCACCAATAGCCCTGGCCGCCATCACGTAATCACGCGCGGCTTCCTTGTAGGTAGCGGTGCGCATATACCAGGTAATCGAGGTCCAGCCGAAAAACACCATGATCGCAACCAGCGTCCAGAAACCGGGTTGGATGATGGAGGCAACGATCATGATCACGTACAAAAATGGAATGTTCGACCAGATCTCGATGAGCCGCTGAAACACCAGATCAAACGCGCCGCCCCAAAACCCCATCAAGCAGCCGATACTGACGCCGACCAGATAGTTAAAAAACAGCAGCAGTAGCGAAAAAAACAGTGCAATACGAAAACCGTAAATGATGCGAGCGAGAACATCGCGGCCACTGGTATCCGTGCCAAGGTAATGACCGGTTGCTAACGACGGCGCGTGGGGCGGGAAGTCGCCGACGCTTAGATCGGTTTCGAGCGGGCCGTAAGGGATCGGCGGCATGATAACCACGCCTTTGCCGTTGTTCTCCAGCTGCAGCTTCAGGTCTTTGTAGTTTGTCTCGTACTGATAACCCAGATCAAAGGTTTCTCCGGGCAGGATTGCCCCATAGGTCGGGAAAAACCATTCCCCCTCGTAAATCACCAGCAGTGCGCGCTGGTTGGCGATCAATTCAGCGCCCAAGCTCAGCACAAACAAGGCGGCCAGTATTATGGCGGACCAATAGCCACGGCGGATTTCCTTGAAACGCTGCCAGCGTTTCCTGGCCACCGGGTTTAACTTGAGCATCAGCGCGCCTCCCCGAAACGGATGCGTGGATCAACCAGCGCGACCAGGAAGTCGGAGAGGATATTGCCGATCAGGAAAAGCAGCGACGTAATAACCAGAATCCCCATAACCACCGGGTAATCCCGTTCCAAAATGGCTTCGTATCCGAGCAATCCGATACCGTCTATATTGAAAATGGTTTCAATCAGGAAGGAGCCACTCATAAAGAAGGCGATATTGCCGCCGAAGGAGGTGGCGATTGGGATCAGACTATTGCGAAAGGCGTGGCGCCAGACGGCTTTATGGCGTGTTAGCCCTTTGGCGGAGGCGGTGCGCATATAGTCTGCGGCCTGATTGTCCATCAAGGCATTTTTCATCATGAAGGTGGTAATGGCGAAACTGCCGGCCATATAGGCAATCAGCGGCAGGGTGCCGTGGTAGAAGATATCTTTGAATTTTCCCCATAGGCTGAGGTCATCGTAATTGTCGCTGACAAAACCGCCTAGTGGGAAGACGTCCCAATGGGCCGAGAACAGGCTGACCAGCGCAATACCCACGACATAACTGGGCAAGGCGTAGCCAAGGAAAACCACTGCGGAGGAAAGATTGTCAAAACTGCTGTTGTGTTGCAGGGCTTTTGCCACACCCAAGGGTATGCAGACGATGTAGGTCAGCAGCAGCGTGGTCAGGCCGTAAAAAATGGAAACTGGAAAGCGCTCTTTGATAATTGACCATACCGGATCCTGATAACGGCTGGATTCCCCCAGATCAAATTGCACCACCTTGCCGAGCCAGATGCCGTAGCTCTGCAGCACGGGTTTATCAAATCCGTAATAAGCCTCAAGCTGGGCAATCTGTTCTGCCGACAAGGTGTTGCCGGAGCGGGTGTCACGGGCGCCGACGCTTTGCTCCCCGCTCACCAGCGAGGCGGTCATCAGCCGTTCAATCGGTCCACCGGGTACCACGCGGGTCACCGCAAACACCAGCAGGGTAATGCCGATAAAGGTGGGTATGATCAAGAGAAATCGCCGGATAAAATAGGCGGTCATAAACTCCACTCAGCAAGGAATTCTGCGCATCTTAGCGAGGTGTGCGGGCTATACAAGCCCAAATACGCACAGCTGGTTTATCGTCCAGACACTTGGGTGACATCAACGTAGAGATTCAGCACCTGTCCCGGCATCAGATACTTTCCTTTGTTGATTTCGTTCCACTCGACGATATCGTCCACTTTGAGGCTGAACTTGTCAGCGATTCGCGCCAGTGAGTCACCGGAACGCACGGTGTAGCCGATCCAGCGAATAATGCTGCGAGAGCCGGCACTGCGCGTGGCAACCTGGGTTTTTGCCGTTTTCCACACCACCAATTTACGACCTGCGCGCAGCGGGTCCTTCGGTACCATATTGTTCCAGCGGGCAAGGTCGTTAACGCTGACGCCGTAGCGTCGCGAGATAGACCACAGTGAATCCCCGGACTCAACAATGTGATTGAGTGCCTTGCGATCTTTAGCTTGGCCGCGTTGCTGGGCTGACGCCAGACGCTGGTCTGCGCTAAGAGAGTAATGCGCCGCCGCCATGCTCGCCGACGGCAGCAGCAGCACTTGGCCGGCCCGAATGGTTGACGAGTTGAGCTGGTTGGCGGCCTTGATGGTGGCGACATCGGTATTGAAGCGCCGTGCAATCTTGATCAGGCTGTCCCCCGGCGCCACATGGTAACGGCTCCAGTTAAGACGTTTTTCCGGCGGAATATTGGCCAGCTGCTCAACAAATTGCTCATGGCTGGCAGCCGGTATCGCCAATTCATGGGGGCCGTTAGGGTCGGTCGCCCAACGGTTGTAGCCTGGATTCAGTCGATAAAGCTCTTCGATGGAGACACCGGCAAGTTCCGCAGCTTGCGCCAGGTCAATTTGGCCACCGGTTTCCACGGTGACAAAGGTAGCGACATTGGGCACTGGCTTGAGGTCAATACCTTCATATTTGGCGCGTTTGAAGAGCTGGCTCAAGCCGATGAGTTTGGGTACGTAGGCCTCGGTTTCCCGGGGCAGTTTCAGCGACCAGAAGTCCGTGCTGCGACCGGCGCGTTCATTTCGCGCTATTGCCCGGCTGACCGTGGTGGCCCCGGAGTTATAGGCGGCCATTGCCAGCAGCCAGTCACCGTCAAAGCGCTTGTGCAATTCCTGCAGGTAATCCAGTGCCGCCTCGGTGGAAGCCACCACGTCCCGGCGAGCGTCGTACCACCAGGTGCGTGGTAAACCCATATGCGTGGCGGTTATCGGTACAAACTGCCAAAGTCCGGCCGCACGACCGTGGGAGTAGGCGAAGGGGTCAAAAGAGCTTTCAATGGCCGGGAGGAGGGCAAACTCCATCGGCATATTGCGTTTACGGATAGCTTCGACAATGTAGTGCAGGTAGAGGCTGGAACGATCTGCAATGGTTGTCAGGTAGGTGGGGCGATCGCGGTAAAA
>JBFKXO010000166.1:0-5244 GCA_041638115.1 Litorivivens sp.
GCGGATGAAGATTCCTTCGCACTCGGCTGTCAGTGTACCGTTAGCCTCGATCTTGCCGTGTACGAAGGTTTTGCGCCCCTCAGACCGATCTATCCAGGCTGCCATTTCCAGCGGGACATTTAGCGGCGTTGGACGGCGGTATTTAATGGTGAGCGTGCCTGTCATTCCCGGGTGGCCACCCATAAACTGGGCCATTCCCAGAAATTCGTCAAACAGAGCGGCGACAAAGCCGCCGTGGACGCACTCCGGCGGCCCTTCGTAACGCCAGCCCATTGTGACTCGGGCAAAGGCAGTATCGCCCTCGGCCCACATCTCAAGAGGCGGAGCGATGGGGTTGCTGTGGCCACACAGCGGGCCGACTTCCTGAAAGACCTCGCCAAAGGTACCTTCACCCGCGTCGGTATAACCGTTGCGCCCGTAGACTCGCGGTGAGCTCTCCAGCTTGGCGGTCGCCTCTTTGAGCCACTGACTCATGCTCGCCATTAATTCGGGTGCGGCAGCTGATGTCATTAGCGCTTCGGTATAGTCGCGCACGCTTTGGGCCAGTTCGCGCTTGGCTTCCCAAAGCGGCGTGGCCGGTGTGCGTTCGTCCAGTGGCAGGAAGGGATTGTGAAGGTCTTCTAACATGTGTCGTCCTGGCGGTTGGTCAGGGCCTTGCGGGGCGTTAGCCATAGTGCCATTTCCTGGCTGGCTCCGAGCCGTTTTCAAAGCCGATGTGTTGAACATCAAACCAGATCGGCAGCAGGTATCTGACGTAAAAGGAATGCACTATGGTACCGCCTTCTACCATATCGTCGTATTCCTTGATCTGAATTTCACTATTCACTGCCTGCATGGACTTTGCCTTTTCCAGCAGGGCATCGACTTCTTCGCGCGAATCAAACAGCAGACCGAGGTGATCGTAGCCCGGCGACTGCATGGGCTTGGGGCTTTCCGCGAGCAGGATAAATTGGCTGACGTCTTCATCGAGCATCAACAGCAGGGCGTTCTGGTCCATGATCGCCAGATCCAGCGTGTTCCAGCCAAACAGTTCCCGATAGAAATCGGTGATCTGTTGTTTGAATTCTGCAGTGAGTGTGCCTTCGGCGAAGGTCAGCTCCATATGGTTCAAGCGCATCGGCATTAGTGTGTACTCCTTATGTTTTACCGGAGTGTGGCACGGTTGGCGAAGGCTGAAAATTACTGGGAGTTTAGTTGGCCCACCAATATGAGCGAGGCCGGATGTTCGGCACCAGGTAGGGTGGGTGAGAGCTCCTGAATAAGCTGCACATCGTGGCGCTGAAAAAGTGAGCGCCAGTCGCTTAAGGTGCGAAAGTACCAAGGGGCAGGTTGGCGAAATTCCTCGGAGAACCCGGCCCAGGAACCCTCCTGCCAGCCGCTGTGTTGATGGGTACTGGCATCAGGATGGAGCGTTTGAACGACCAGGTAGCCGGTGGCAGTGACGAGCTGATGTATCGCAGCGAACACCGCTTCGGTCGCCTGGCGGCCAATGAGGGAGAAATTACATACTGCGCAATCAACCCGTTGCGCTGGTTGCCAGTGAACAAGGTCTTCATAGCGCATGTGCAGAAAGCGACCGCCAGCTTCGGCAGTGGCGGCTCTGATCAAATCGGGGATCGCGTCGATCCCTAGGCAGTCGCAGCCGCGTGTTTGCATCGCCCGACATAACCAGCCTTCACCGCAACCGATGTCGAGCAGGCTTTTCGGGTTGAGTGCACACAGGGTGTCGATTATGGCCTGATTGGTCAGCTGTTCCCGGCTGGCTATCTGGCCGTCTCGAACAGCGCGCACCCAGGGCGCGGCATTGATGTGCCAGGATGCGAGGATATCGCCGTCGAGCGCTGCATCATCCGGCGCGCTCGACATTTACCGGTGTGCCTGCAGGAAATCGATCATGACCCGGTTGGTTTCCTCGGCCTGATCGATATTGACCCAGTGTTCCGCGCCATCAATGGCAACTACCTTGGCTTGCGGAATCCAGCGCTGCGCTGCGCTGGCATTGGCATAGGGAAAGCTGCTGTCCTGGCGGCCCCAAACCATCAATACCGGCAGCTGGGTAGCTCCCAGCGCCTTCCAGCCCTGGGTGTAATCCAGTACTGGCGAGTGGCGCAGGGTAGAGAGGGCCGAGCGAGTCACGCCGGGAAACTGCTGGTAGACCGTCCAATAGTCGTCGGTCCAATCGTAGCGATCCCGGTTCAGCAGATAGCTGTTAATTTTCGAGGCAAGCAAGGCTTCGCCCGCGTAGAAAAAGACGAACTCTCCCACAAAGGGGGTTTTCACTAGTTTCTGTAATTGCTCTTGGCCCTTGGGCCAGCCTGCTGGCCCGGTGAGCACCAGGCTGCTTACGGCATCCGGGTTTTTTACTGCGTAATCGCTGGCCAGCACGCAGCCAAAGGAGGAGCCCACCAGTTGGATCGGCCCTTGCAGGTCGAGCTCTGCGCGCAGGGCGTCCAGTTGTTCGTGAAACAAAGCGGGGGTGTAGGGCCGCAGCGGGCGGTCAGACAGGCCGCGCCCGAACAGATCGTAGGCCACCACATGGAAACCGGCGGCTACCAAGGCATCAATATTGGTTTGCCAGGTTTCCAGGTAGCCATTAAAACTGTGAATCAACACGACCGTGGGCTTATCAGGATTGCCCCAGGTTTGGTAACGGGTTAGACCATGCTTGGATTTAACGGTTTGAGCCCCGGTTTGCTCGCGGTATTGCTGGAGCGCCGAGTGACGTTCAAGTTTGGGTGCCAGCAGGGGTAGCACCAGCAGCGCTGCGACAATGACAGCAGTCAGCAGTAAACGCAAAATCACACCTCCCTGAGAGAAGGCGTGAGTATACCGGGAAACGCGGGTGTGGGCTAAACGGTCTGCCGCGAATGGGCGGCCTGTTTAAACCTGTTCAGTAGCCGCACATTTCCGGAAGATAGCGGCGGGAACGTTTGCTCAGCCAGGGTTTTCCCGGTTGGGCTTGCCGCGGCGTACTGTGCAGGCGGCTATCCAGTTCGTCCACCACTTCGGCCCAATCGGCATCATCGCTGATGGCTTCGCGCAGAAAGTCGGCTTGTGCGGGCGACCAGAAGGTTGCCTCTGGCAGAGTCATGGCGTTGGGGAGCGGGCGATGGCTCTGGATAAACTGATCAACCGCAGTGTCGTCATCGGGTAATCCAAGTTGTCTGAACAGGGCGTTGATACTGTGAACGACGGGTTCCATATAAACAGTGACTCCCTCTCGGTGATACGATATGCGTACGCAATGATCATAACAAACTGCGCACGCGGCTCTAGGATCAAAGTGGTCTATGGAACGTCACTCTTATCGTGTTGAGTTGTAAAGCTGTCTGCGGAGTCACTAAGAGGTTTGGCCATGGATATGTCTGTCTTTCTTCCCCGGATTCTGCGCGTCGGTGGTGGCGCTCGCCAGGACCTGGGTAAGGTGCTCGCCGACCTGGGATTATCCCGACCATTTCTGGTGATCGATGAGTTTCTGTTGTCGCAGGGGCACGGTGCGGTGATGGAGCAGGCTCTGGGGCAACAGGGCATCGCCCTTCGGCTCTGGTCCGGTGTGGTGCCCGATCCGACGACCGAATCGATCGACTTGGGGTTGGCTGCGCTGCGTGACGGCACCCACGATTGCGTGGTGGCACTCGGTGGTGGCAGCGCCATTGATACCGCTAAATTTATCGCGGTCATGGCTGAGCGGCAGGGAAAACTGCGTGACTACAAAGTACCGCAGACCCTCGATAGCGGTTTGCCGGTGATCGCTATTCCCTCAACCGCCGGAACCGGCTCCGAAGCAACCCGTGCCGCGGTGGCTACCGATTCTGAAACCGAGGAGAAAATGCTTTGCATGGGCTTGGGTTTAATGCCGGTGGCGGCGCTGGTGGATTACGAACTCAGCATGACCATGCCTTATCGCTTAACGGCTGACGCGGGGATCGACAGCCTCTGTCATGCCCTGGAGGCCTTTGTCAGCCGCAAGGCCAACCCCTTTACCGACCCTATCGCGTTGGATTGCATGCGCACGATTGTGCGCTATTTGCCAGTGGCTTGCGCCGAGCCAGCCAACCGCGAGGCCCGCGCTGCCATGATGTACGCCGCGACTCAGGGTGGCATTGCCTTCTCCAATGCATCGGTCACCTTGATTCACGGAATGAGCCGGCCCATTGGCGCGCATTTTCATGTGCCGCACGGTTTGAGCAATGCCATGCTGTTGCCGGAAGTCACGGCCTGGTCGGTGTCGGCGGCTTTGCCGCGCTATGCCGAGGCTGCCAGGGCGATGGGCTATGCGCAATTGCGGGATTCCGAGAGCGAGGCCGCCGAGAAACTGGTCGCTGGCTTGCGGGGCTTGTGCCGTGATTTACGCGTGCCCACGCCGTCGGCCTTCGGTATTTGTGAGTCTACATGGAATGCGTTATTGCCGGTGATGGCAGACCAAGCTCTGGCATCGGGGTCGCCGGCCAATAATCCGCGGATAGCGGAGCGGGACGATATTGTTGGGTTGTACGAAAAGGTCTGGGCCGCTTAGCCCAGACCGTGATTGGATTTTGGTTTAGAAGCGCATGCTCGCGCCGAGGTTGATGCCGCCGATTTCAACGCTATCGTCGTCGTAGAGCGAAATGTATTCGCCAAACAGGTCGATACCGTTGTTCAAGCGTGCGCTGATGCCGATGCCATAGCTGATATCGTCATCGTCCTCGTCACCGAAATTGGTATCTACCGTGGTTTCGGCCATGCCGAGTAGGCCATAGATAGACACCACATCGGAGACCGGCAGAATACCTTTGGCGTACACGGCCAGATAGTCGTCGATTTCTACTTTCGCGCCATTTTCGGTGTCGTCATCGACGCCAAAGCCCAGTCTACCTTCCAGCGCAATGTGGCGATTAAACTGGCCGCCAAAGGCAAGGTTCAGGGTAGGGGTGTCGAAGTCGGTAGAGCCGATTTCAGTTTCCAGCAAGCCGTAGGATGCGCTGCCGTAGAGTTGGGTCTGGTTTTGTTGAGCGTGAGCACCGGCAGCAATCAGGCCAGCAGCGGCAAGGCAAATCATCTTTTTCATGGCTATCCTCCACGTTTTCCAACGAGATGTTGTTTGCTGGAGACGATAGTGCCTCATGAAGGTGCAAAATACAGGTGCAATATTTGTTAATTTGTCTTAGAAATCGCTGAGAAGCCGTTGAAATGTAGGGCCTTAACACCTTGAGGTGGGGCCGCAGAGAGTGTGCGGCCCCGCAGCGGGTTAGAAGCTCTTGCGAA
>JBFKXO010000167.1:0-5203 GCA_041638115.1 Litorivivens sp.
GGAGGACCGCCGCCTTGACCCGCAGCAGCCCGAGACGGGGCCAGAACCCGAGCGCACTGGCCCGCTTCAGCCCGTCTTCGGCGAACTCGAGCGCGTCGTCGAGCCGGCCCAGGGCCCAGGCGCTGCGTGAACGTATTGTGCAGTTATTCGGGTTCAATGAGACCACCTTTGGCCCTGAACCTTTCAGCAATCATTGGGATCAATCCGATATCTGGATGATCACTTACGGCGATAGTATTCAACGTGAGCCGGATCGCCCGCTGCGTGTGCTAAAAGAGTTTCTCGACACGCGTTTGCAGGGAACAATTTCCGGCGTCCATATTTTGCCATTTTGTCCCTACAGTTCCGACGACGGCTTTGCGGTCATCAACTATGTGGAAGTGAACCCCTCTCTGGGTGAATGGGAAGATATCGAAGCCATCGCGCGCAAATACAGTCTGATGGCGGATTGCGTTATCAATCACTGTTCCAGCCGCAGCCTTTGGTTTGATAATTTCAAAAAAGGCGAGGGGGTCGGTGCAGATTTTTTCTTCGAAGCCTCGCCCGAAGATGATCTCAGCGCGGTGGTCCGGCCTCGCACCAGTGCCTTGCTCCGCCCGACCGAGACGGCGAGTGGCCTTAAGCACGTATGGTGCACATTCAGCCATGACCAGGTGGATTTCGATTTTCGCAATCCTGACGTGTTGCTGGAATTTCTTTCCATCATCAAGCTGTATCTCGATCATGGGGTGAGAACCCTGAGGCTGGACGCCATCGCTTTTCTCTGGAAAGAGTCTGGAACCAACTGTCTGAATTTGCCGCAGACGCACGAGATTGTGCGTCTGATTCGCAGTGTGTGTGAACACTACCGCAACGATTCGGTGATCATTACCGAAACCAACATACCCAACCGCGAGAATCTCCGTTATTTCGGCAATGCCAATGAAGCCCATGTGGTCTACAATTTTTCCTTGCCGCCATTGTTGATCCACAGCCTGCTCAGTGAAGATTGCAGCCATCTGAAAACCTGGTTGATGAGTATGCCGCCGGCCCAGCACGGGACCACCTATCTCAATTTTATCGCCTCTCACGACGGTGTTGGACTGCGACCGGCAGAAGGCTTGTTGAGTGACGAGGAATTGTCGCAACTGGTCAAGACCGTTGAGTCCTTCGGTGGGAAGATTTCCTGGCGTGCGCTGGAAAGTGGTGAAAACAGGCCCTATGAGCTCAATGTTAGCCTGTTCGATGCCTTGCGCGGTACCCACGCTGGAGAGGATGACCACAGTGTTGCCCGATTCCTCTGCGCCCATGCGATCATGCTGGCACTGGAGGGGATTCCCGCGTTTTATATTCATAGCCTGTTTGGTACGCGCAACGATTACAAACGCTTGGAAAACACCAGTCACAACCGTGCGATCAATCGACATCAGTGGCAGTGGGATGAATTAATCTCGGTGTTGTCCGAGGAAAGTGCGCACCGGCAGATATTCGATTCATTGCAAGCGCTGATTCGGGTGCGAAAAGCGCAAGCGGCTTTTCATCCCAATGCGACCCAGTACACGCTGCATATTAATGACCAGGTCTTTGCCTTTTGGCGGCAAAGTGCCGATCGACGGCAGAGCATCTTCGCGCTGCACAATATCTCTCGCCGCGAGCAGGCGATCAGCCTGACGGCGCTCAACTTGATTGCGACCGACGATTGGGCAGACCTGATAAGCGGAGAACCCATCAATGACTTGCGCGGTACTCTGACGCTGGCGCCATACCAGTGTGTCTGGATCAGTAATTCAGCCGTACCGCTCTGGTAGCAACTTAAAATCGCAATGCGCCCTCGACAAAGATTGTCTTGGTCGGCTCGGTTGACGCACGGTAACCACCCACATCGAGGCCTGTCTGCGCGCCAATGCCGAGGGTTAGCTCGTCGGTAAGGTTTTTGCCGACAACGGCGATATACCATTGCTCATCAATATGGGCCAGACGCAGGCGGACATTGTACTTGGTGGTGCTCTCCTGCAGGCCGCGAGGATCTAGATCACCTGCTGTATAGTGTTCGTCGCGATAGTTGGCGTCGGCTGTCATATCGATCTTTACACTATCGCCCAGCGGCAGCGTCACGGTAGCGGACAAAGTGCTGGTCCATTCCGGGGTCTGCTGGTTCACTTCGCCGCTGAGATCGCAGGTGCCGGTGTCCGGGTTTTCGCGCGGCGAGCCGGGGTAGCAGGGGCCGTCTTCATATTCGAGCCATTCGAAATCCAGATAGGCGACCGATCCAGTCAGCATCAGCCAGTCGGTGGCTAGCCAGCGGCCGTCAATTTCCAGGCCCTTGGTCAAGGCGCTGCCGGCATTGGTGACGTTAAAACCTGCGACGCCGTCAAACACCGAGACCTGCATTTCCGAGTATTCCACGTGGTAGAGGGCGAGGTTGAGGTCGGCGGTGCCATCTAACAGGCGCATTTTAGCGCCCAGCTCCCAGGCATCCGCCTGTTCGTCATCAAATTCAAAGTTGGTGCGTCCACCCGTGGGGCCGACTTCGTCGTTGTTACCTCGCGCGTCGTAGCCTCCGGATTTTGCTCCCTGGGTGTAGGCGATATAGGTCATGATGTCGTCCGCGATGTCCCACTGCACATTGACCAGTGGTAGAAGGCTATCGCTGCGTCGTTCACCGTCCAGTTTGTGGCTGTTGATACGCAATTGACCGAGCACGGCGGTGGTCGCCGGATTAGCCTGCTGACGGGTACCAGGCTCAAAGATATCAAAGCGACGGTAGCCGCTTTTTTCTTCAGTGACATAGCGTGCGCCGACGGTGGTGCGCAAAGTATCGGTTAACTGGAACGTGAGCTGGGCAAAGCCCGATAATGCCTGGCTGTCCAGGGTGTATTCGCGTTCAAGATCCGCTTGTACCAATACGGCGGTGTTTAGCAAGCACACTCCGGTGTCCTGGACGGCACCGGTGCGAACGTTCAGTGGTGTTGACTCATCGAAATCCAGCTCGCTTTCCTGATAGTACAGGCCGGCGATGTAGCTCAGGCGTTCGCCGCCGGGTGAGGTAAAGCGAATTTCCTGGCTAATCTGGCGGAAATCCTCAATGGAAAGGAATTCAGCTGTATTAAACGTGCTGGAGTCTGCGTCGAAATATTCGGTATTGTCGAAGCCGGCGACCCCGGTGGTGGATGTTACGGTACCGCTGTCCAGATGAAAGTCGGCGGTGTAGCTGTAGGTGTAGGCCCTTAACTCATCAGATTCATTGGTATCCGTGTGGCGAACGTCGTCGCGCACCACGTTTTCGCCGGAGCAACCGGTCAGCGCGCTGACATGGGTGGTTTGCAGTGTACGACCTTTCTGGTCCCGGTCGGTCCGCTCAAGCTTCAGGTGGGTATCAATCCAATCGGCAGGATGCCAACCCACCACCACTCGCCCCGATATTTCCTCCGCAGAAGGTTCATCGCGCGCCTGTTCCGGGTTGTACACGTAGCCGTCTTCGTCCCGGTAGCGCAGGGCAAGGCGTGCCCCGAGAGTCTCTGTGAGCGGGCCGGAGAGGCTGAGGTTGTATTCTGTTTTGGTCTCGCCCAGCCCCTGGGTGGCGGCTATGCGGCCTTCAAACTCTTCACCCGGACGCGCTGCAATCAATGAGATGGCGCCGGCAATAGCGTTTTTGCCAAAGAGGATGGATTGCGGGCCGCGCAAAACCTCGACACGCTCAATATCCATAAAGGCGGCTCGCGTCTGGTGAGCGCGCCCCAGATGGATGCCGTCGGCAAAAATGCCTACGGAGAGTTCGAAACCCTGATTAGAGCCAGAGCCAATGCCTCGCATATAGACGTTGGGCACCAGACCGCTGTCGACCAGTTTAAAATTGGGTGTGTATTCGGACAGGTCGGATAGATTCTCGATACCGGCTTCGTTTAAGCGATCAGCGCCGATGGCGGTAACCGACACCGGAACGTCGCCTAGTGACTGAGCGCGCTTCTGGGCTGTCACCACAACTTCTTCCAGTTGGCGGGAAGCCTTGTCGGCGAATGCCAGCGTGTTGGCCGCAATCAACAGGAGCAGTGGGGGCAGGGTGCGGTGCATGGTATTGCCTCGTTTGTTGTTATTGGGGGCAGCCGACCAGCAGAAACAGTCTGCCACGGCGCGGGCCGTATGCGCCAGCCTTCTTTTTAGCAGTGATGCTGCCCAGCCTTATTGGGTTCTGAGGCCGGCAATTGTCTTTAGAGGCATTTATCCAACGCGATCATAAAACGCTTGTGCGGTTGTGAAAGGTGGCTTAGGATCAAGGCTGTCTCGAATAACGTTTCACGAAAGATCAAATGAACCTACATCACTCCATGGATTTTGCAGCGATTTGCTGGGTAATGCGCCCGGTGAAGTTTTCCTGCGTGCCTGGATGATGTTGAAGTAAATTCAGAAAAGGCCGCAGAAATCTGCGGCCTTTTTCGTTTCAGGCCCTGGATTTCTCGGCATTACCGGAGAAAATTATCATGGGGCCGCCATTGGCTTACCTTGTCGTCATCTGCGTTTGGGCGACCACCCCGCTGGCCATTAAGCTTAGTAGCGAGCACTACGCACCGCTGACGGCGGCGGCTTTGCGCTTTGTCTTTGCGAGCGCAGTGGCTTGCTGTTTAATCGCGCTGTTTCACGGTGGCAGTAGCTTGAAACGGGCCAACTGGAAACCCTACTTGGTTGCCAGTCTGGGTATTTTCCCGAATATGCCGCTCGTGTATTTGGCGACCGACTACATTTCCTCGGGGCTGGTGTCTGTCATGCTGGCAACGTCTCCGTTTGTTATGGGGGCGCTTTCCATTGTATTGCTTAAACACAATCCCTTTACGCCGCTGCGCGTGCTCGGTTTGTTGGTCGCCATGACGGGCCTGCTGGTGATCACCCGGGATCAGTTGGCACTGTCCAGTGACGCCTGGATTGGTATTGCCTTGATGTCGGGTTCGACACTGATGTTTTCGGTCAGCAATGTGCTTTTGAAATGTCTGGATACTTCGACGATCGATCCGCTTGAGCAAAGTCTGGGTGCCATGGTGTTTGCCTTACCTGGCTTGTTGGTGTGCTGGTACGCATTTGAAGGCTCGGTGCTATCGATCGCATTGAACCACTCCACCTGGGCCGTTGTTTATCTGGCCTGTGTGGCGTCGATAGTCGGGTTTATGGCGTTCTATTATGTGTTGAGAACACTGCCGATAGAGCTGGTTGGTCTGGTCCCTCTGATTACCCC
>JBFKXO010000168.1:0-5104 GCA_041638115.1 Litorivivens sp.
CCCTTTGGTTCACTGCTGGTGCATCTGGATTATATTTTTAAAGACAACACTGACCCGGAAAACGAAGATCACGAAGACTTCTTTTATCAGGTGGATGGCTATGGCGAGGATACCCGCCTGCTAAATGCCCGTGTGATGTTTGTTCCGGCGAACGGCCAATTTGAAGTGGCCCTGTGGGGACGCAACCTGATGGGAGACGATGGTATATCGCAGCCCGGAGGTTTAACGGGAGATTTGCTGGGCACCTACCATGTCGGTGTACGCGATCCACTAACCTATGGCGTCGACCTTAAACTGGTGTTTTAAGCCTGTTGTAGATAGCGGGAGATATAGGCCGTCATGGCATGGGCCGCCTCTTCGCGATAGGCCTCGGTGATTTCGCCGTGGTGTAGATAGGAAACCCGAAAGCAGGTAAGGCAGATTTCCACGGTTAAGGTTGCCACATCGGGCGGCGAGGGCGGTAGTGTGACACCTATCATTTTCAGGTAGTCGCGCGTATGCCCCCCCAACGACTGTATCACTAGCGACTGCGCCCGGTAACTGTTGTCTGTCACCGGGCCGCCCAGAATCAAAAGGCGGGCGACGGGATGACTGTTATAGAACTGCTTGCCAATGTCGACGATGTGTCCAATGGTGTCGTCCAGCGACCGGTTTAGCAGGGAATCGGTCTGCGCTAAAAGCTGTTCACTCAATCGGTTGAGATAGCGCAGGGTAAGCTCATTAAGAATGGCATAGGGCGTCGGGAAAAACTTGTAGATACTGCGGCGAGTAAAATCCAGACGCTCGGCCAGTGTCGGTATCGAAAATCCCTCGAGCCCTTTGTCGAGTAGCAGCTTTTCGGCTTCCGAGAGGACCGCGTCAAAGCGGCGGTGGCCGCGCTCCTGTTGAGGGCGCCGTGCGGTAGCTGTGGGGTTGAGGGTGTCGAGGTCCATGCGGCGAAGCATAGCAGATCGTGCAAACTTTGGGCGTTTTTATCCTGCGCCGGTAGCGTGTTGCTGAGTTGCGCAGCGCGACAAGGTTGGCGTAAAGAAGCCAAAGCCGGCGTACCGGGACAGGTGGGGGCGCGATGCACACGGTAGGCTCTGTATCAGAGGGAGACTGTCCTATGAAATTAAAATTATTGCTGCTGTGCGTGCTGCTGGCTTCACCTGCGGCCTGGGCGCTGCAGCCGGGCGAGGCGTTGCCGGCGTTTGCTCGTCCGGGGTTGACCCACGATGGAATGTTCCGCACGGACAACCTCAAGGGGCGCGTGTTGTATGTGGACTTTTGGGCGTCTTGGTGCGGCCCCTGCCGTATCTCGCTGCCGGTGATGGAGCAGCTTTTCAATGAATTCAACGAGCAGGGGTTTACGGTTGTCGCCGTTAATCTGGACAAGAATATTTCCGAAGCCAAGGCCTTCCTCAAGGACCATCCGGTCAGTTACCCTTTAATCAGAGACGACGGTAGTCTGCCCAAGCGTTTCGGTGTGCAGGGTATGCCAACGGCCTTTCTTGTGGACCATACAGGCACCGTGCGCGCCGTGCACGAGGGTTTTCGCAAGGGTGACGAGAAAAAGCTCAGGGCTCAGATTGTCCAATTGCTGAACGAAGCGAAAGCCGCCGACTGAAGCGACAGAAAATAACAACGGAAAAGCGTCATGAGAATATGGATTGTGCTGCTTGCAGGGTTGCTGGTCAGCGCCTGTAGCATCACCAAGGTTGAGCCTTGGGATCGGCAATACCTCTCTCGCCCGGAAATGGCCTGGGATCCTGACAGCACCACTGCTGCTTATCGTGCTCACGTTTATTTCAGTAAAGAAGCCAGCAGCGGCGGTACCGGCGCTGGCGGTGGCGGATGTGGGTGTAACTAGATGAAACAGCAGAATTCCTCCGCCTTGCTGGCATTGACCAGCGCAGCGCTTGCCTTGCCCGGTATGAGCGGTAAAGCCGACGCCGCCGCGCCGGCGAGTGAGCCGGTACTGAGCTACCACGCGTCGCACTACCGTGAAGCAGATATTGAACGCAAAGATCATCTTGGTGGCTCACGGGAGCGTTACGAGATTGACACCCATCAGCTGGGTTTGGCGGCGCCGCTTTCTCGGGCGACCGATATCAAGCTGGATTTGATGGTGGAGTCGATGTGTGGTGCCTCGCCCTGGTATGTTCAGCCGGGAGCCGGCGGAAAACCGGTGCAGGCAATGAGTGGCGCATCCATCAAGGAAGAGCGCTACGATATTCAGGGGCGTCTGAACCAGTTTGTTAGCAGTGATACCGTGTTGTCCTATATGGCGGGTTACTCTGACGAAGACGATTACGAGGCGGTCAATATCGGGTTCGAATTCGAGCACACGATTCCTGCACGACAACTCACGCTAAGCGCGGGTATTGGCTACAGTGATGATGAGCTAGAACCCACCCAGGGCACGACGCCGGTCAGCGTATTGAAAGCCGAGAAAGATAATCTGACCCTCTTTGCCGGGCTCGGTCTGGTCGTGGATGCTCGCACCGCGGTGCAAACCAGTCTCAGTGTCAGTGATCAGCAGGGCTTTTTGTCCGATCCTTACAAGCTGGTGTATATCGCTAGTCAGAATAACCCGCTCTACGCGGATTCACGCCCGGATGATCGGCGTCAGTGGGTCTGGTTGACGCGCTTTCGGCATTTCGTGCCAGCGGCAAACGCCGCATTCCACGCCGATTATCGCTATTTCGATGACGACTGGGATATAGAGTCCCACACCCTCGAGCTGGGCTGGTATCAAAACATAGGCCCGACCTGGCGAATTGACACTTCACTGCGCTGGTACTCGCAAACCGCAGCTTTCTTTTACGCGCCCTATTTCCTTTCCCAGCGTGCCGACGGTTACGCCTCCAGTGATTACCGTTTGTCACCCTATGGCGCATTGGGGTTGAGAGTCAAAGCCGTGAAAAAACTTGGCCCCTGGCAACTGAGTGCAGAATTTGAAACCTACAGTGCCAAAGCGGGTTACTCGCTCGACGATGTCGACGTAGAAAATCCGGGGCTGGTAGAGTTCAACACCTTTACCCTCGGCTTTGACCGGGTGTTTTAAGGTGGCAGCTCTTCTCCGCCAGCACCGTAGTTGATACTGGTGTGCAGTATCAAACCTTTCCTTTCCACGCGATGGGTGGCCCCTGTGAGCTAAAGCTCTACGGGGCCGACAGCCAATCCCTGCAGCGCGCCGCCAATGCGGCAATGACTGAAGTTAAACGACTCGAAACCAAATACTCTCGCTATCGCGAAGACAGCCTGGTGTCTCGCATCAATCAGCAGGCGGGACATGCGGCGGTCTCTGTTGACGCAGAAACGGCGGCACTGCTGAATTACGCTGATACAGCATTTACACAAAGTGAGGGGCTATTTGATATTACCTCGGGGGTATTGCGCCGAGTGTGGGACTTTAAAAGCGGGCAGTTACCCAACGAGTCCGCGGTTGCCGACTGTCGGCGATTGATTGGCTGGCAGCGCGTGTTATGGGATGGCGAGCGGTGTGGGCTCCCTGATGCCGGAATGGAAATAGACTTTGGCGGTTTTGGTAAAGAATACGCGGCAGATCGTGCGGCAGCAGTTTGTCGGGAGCAGGGTATTGCGTATGGTTTGGTTGAACTGGGCGGCGATATTCATGTGATCGGTCCCCACCCTGACGGCTCGCCGTGGCAGATTGGACTTCGGCATCCGCGCCGACCTGAGGAGCCCATTGATCGGGTGAGCGTGTCACAAGGCGGTCTGGCCAGCAGCGGTGATTACGAACGCTTTATGATTGTCGAGGGTGTTCGCTATTGTCACCTGCTTAATCCGAAAACCGGCTGGCCCGTGACAGAAAGTCCAGCCCAAGTCAGTGTGCTTGCACCGCTGTGCCTGGTGGCGGGTACCGGTGCAACCGTTGCGATGCTTAAAGCGCAATCCAGCCGACAATGGCTGGAAAGCCTGGAATTACCTTACGTCAGTATCGCCAGTGATGGACGGGTGACACGGGCATTGTAGGAGCCGAGTCTCACAGAGCGGCAATCGCTTCGGCTGCCCGGTCTACCTCATCCGGATTGATTGATGTGGGAATCAACAAGACCTCGTCGGCACCGATATCCCGAAAGGCTTTAAGCCGGTCTCGCAGGTCCGTTGTTTTTCCTCGAAACCCTCCGGCCTTGACCATGCCGTCACGGGATACCGGGTCGAGCCAATTAAAATAGCGCGCTAAGTGCGTTTCGACTTGCTGATCTGCCTGTTCGCCCAGGGCAAACCAGAAGGCGGTATTCAGTACTGGCTTCTGCTTGTTTCCGGCTGTGCGCCAAGCCTCGCGAATCTGCGCAAAGGCAAACTCGGCTTCACCGACCTCTCCGGTCATGCTCATACCGCAGATGCCATCGGCCCAGCGAGCGGCGCTTGCAATGCCCTTTGGGCCCATCACGCCAGCGAGTAGTTGGGGGTGAGGTGTTTGCAGTGGGAAGGGTTCTACCGGCCTGAGCGCACCCTCCACACAATTTTCTCCGGCCCAGACGGACTTGATGGTCTGGATATGACTTTCCATCACGGTGATACGCTTCTGCGACAGGTCAGTGCCTGATGCGCGATAGTCTTCCTCGCGACCGCCTGTGCCAACCCCCACGGTCAATCGACCGCCGCTGAGAACATCAATCGTTGCCAGTTGTTTGGCCAGAATAACGGGATGGTGGGTGGGCAGCACAATAACGGTGGTGACCAGCTGCACGCGCTTTGTCAGCACGGCGCAGGCTCCCAGCGTTGAGATCAACTCCGGGCTGGGAAAACAGGTCCGCTCACCGAGTGCCAGGCTGCTAAAGGGGCCGTTGTCGATTCGCTCGCACCACTGCAGCAGGATCTCCCGGCTCCAGCCCGGCTCGGTGACGGGGAGGGTCATACCGACTTTCATAGCAATATCGTCATCTTCCTAGTATGGAGACGAAGATTATCGGTGCGCAGGAAAGCCTGTACAACGGTGGCGGGTTTAACAATGTTGTACAGGCGAGGGTTTAACGAGTGGATTACGCCGCTTGCGCGGTGAGTTGCTGATAGTAGTGGCGTTTGGGTTCGTGCAGATTGGTTTTTTCCAAATCACCACCGGCCCATTCCAGTACCCGCTTGTCCATCACTTTGA
>JBFKXO010000169.1:0-5095 GCA_041638115.1 Litorivivens sp.
CGGCCAATGCGATATAGGCCATGGCTCCCTTGGAATCCTTGTCGTAATCAATCACCGGCATGCCGTGGCTGGGTGCTTCGGCCAGCCGCACATTGCGCGGTATCACCGTGCGATAGACCTTGTCGCCAAAATGACTGTAAAGCTGGGCAGAAACATCATTGGTAAGGCTGTTGCGGGGGTCGTACATGGTGCGCAACAAACCCTCTATTTCCAATTCAGGATTAATCAGCTGCTTGACCCGATTGACGGTGTTGACCAGCGCCGACAGGCCTTCCAGCGCATAGTATTCACACTGCATGGGAATGATCACACCGTGGGACGCGGCCAGGGCGTTGACCGTCAGCATATTCAGCGACGGCGGGCAGTCCACCAAGATGAAATCGTAATCTTCCAGAACGGGCGCCAGCCCTTCACGCAGGCGAAATTCGCGTCCTATTTCATTGATCAGCTCCACCTCGGCGGCTGTCAGATCCTGATTGGCACCGAGCAAATCATAGCCGGCCGACAAGCCCGATTGAATAGCGTCGGCGGCGCTGCTATCGCCAATCAAGACGTCGTAAACACTGCCGTCGAGGGCATTTTTATCAACCCCGCTGCCCATGGTCGCATTGCCCTGGGGGTCGAGATCAATCAACAGGACACGGCGCCGGGTTTTGACCAGGGAGGCGGCCAGATTGACGCTGGTCGTGGTCTTGCCAACACCGCCTTTCTGATTCGTGATTGCAAATATCTTTGCCATGCTGTCCCGGTCCAGGGGTAATGTTTATCTAGGCCGCGCGATCGGGCCCGATTCTTATGAGATGACGCTCGCCGGTAAGGCCCGGCACCACCAACGCGTGGGAACCCTTGACGATATAGGGTTTTGGTAGCTGACTCAACTCCTGCTCCGGGTATTGGCCCTTCATGGCCAGCAACTCACCGCCGTCGGTCAGCAGCGGGCCACAGTCGCGGGTCATATCCGCCAGCGAGGCAAAGGCTCGCGAGAGAATGCCGTCGTAGACCGGCTCCAGCTCGCCGGCTTCAATCCGGCGATGATGAACCTGCACATTTGCAAGCCCGAGTTCGCCGCTGACCTGAGTCAGAAAACGGGTCTTTTTACTGTTACTGTCGAGCAATTCAAAGCGCTTTTCCGGATAGACAATCGCCAGCGGAATACCGGGCAGCCCGGCGCCAGTGCCAACATCCAGCAAGCGCTCGCCGGTGATATAGGGCACCACACTCAGGGAATCGAGCAGATGCTTGCGGATCATCTCCTGCGGGTCGCGAATGGCGGTAAGGTTGTATGCCCGGTTCCATTTCACCAGCAGCGCAAGATAGTGCAGCAGTTTGTCCTGTTGCGACTCGCTCAGCGCCAGCGACAAGCCTGACAGCCCGCGCTGCAGTTGTTCCCGCTCGGACATCAGGCGGTTTTGCTGCTGCGTTCGAGCAGGCCCCGTTTTTTCAGATAGATCAGCAACAAGGAAACGGCCGCCGGGGTAACACCGGGAATGCGCGAGGCTTGAGCCAGGGTTTGCGGCCGTGAAGCACCCAGTTTTTGCTTGATCTCGTTGGAGAGGCCTTCCACGCTCTGGTAATCAAAATCCAGCGGCAGGGCGGTGTGTTCAAAGCGGCGCAGGCGTTCAATTTCTTCGGTCTGGCGGTCGATGTAACCGGCGTACTTGACCCCGATTTCAATCTGCTCGGCGACCTGTAAATTAGTACTTGCTTCGCCCTTAAGGCCTGCCACATCGAAATAATTCAATTCCGGTCGCTTGAGCAGATCCAGCAGGTTGTGCTCGCGGCTGATCGGCGTCGGAATCTTTTCATTGAGCAGAGCCGCTTCCGGAGTATTGGGTTGAATCCAAGTGCTCGCCATACGCTGACGCTCGCGCTCTACAGTTTCGCGTTTGTCGCAGTAGGCCGCCCAGCGGACATCGTCCACCAACCCCAGTTCGCGACCTTTTTCGGTCAGGCGGGCATCGGCATTGTCTTCACGCAGCAACAGGCGATACTCGGCGCGCGAGGTAAACATGCGGTAGGGTTCCAGCGTGCCCATGGTAATCAGGTCATCGACCAGCACACCGATATAGGCTTCGTCCCGTTTCGGACACCAGGCTTCTTTGTCCGCCGCTTTCAGTGCGGCGTTTAAACCGGCCAGCAGACCCTGGGCCCCGGCCTCTTCGTAACCGGTGGTGCCGTTGATCTGACCGGCGAAAAACAGGTTCTCGATAACCTTGGTTTCCAGCGAGGTTTTCAGATCCCGAGGATCAAAAAAATCGTACTCGATCGCATAACCGGGCCGGGTAATGTGAGCCTGCTCAAAACCTTTGATGGATCGCACCAGATTCATCTGCACATCAAAGGGCAGGCTGGTGGAGATCCCGTTCGGATAGAGCTCGTGCGTGTTGAGCCCCTCGGGCTCGATAAAAATCTGATGGCTGTTTTTGTCCGCGAAGCGGTGCACCTTGTCTTCAATCGACGGGCAGTAACGCGGCCCGATACCTTCAATCACACCGGTGTACATGGGAGAGCGATCCAGCCCGCCCTGGATGATTTCATGGGTGCGCTCGTTGGTGTGGGTAATCCAGCAGCAGGTCTGACGCGGGTGCATATCGAGACTGCCGATGTAGGACATGACCGGTTCCGGTTGATCGCCCCACTGCTCCTGCAAACCATCGAAATTGACAGATTTGGCATCGATGCGCGGTGGCGTGCCGGTTTTCAGCCGGTCCACCCGCAGCGGCAGTTCGCGCAGACGGCTGGCCAGGGCAATGGCCGGAGGATCCCCAGCGCGACCACCGCTGTGATTGTCCAGTCCAATATGAATCTTGCCGCCGAGGAAGGTGCCAGTGGTCAGGACCACAGTTTTGGCACGAAAACGAATACCGGTGTTGGTGATCGCGCCACATACGCGCTCACCTTCAACGATCAGGTCATCCACGGCTTGCTGAAAAATCGACAGATTGGGCTGGTTTTCCAGCATTTCACGAATGGTGGCCTTGTACAGCACGCGGTCAGCCTGGGCGCGGGTAGCCCGAACGGCGGGCCCTTTGCGGGCATTGAGCACACGAAACTGGATGCCACCGCGGTCGGTAGCCAGGCCCATGGCACCGCCGAGGGCGTCGATTTCCTTGACCAGATGACTCTTGCCAATCCCGCCAATCGCCGGATTGCAGGACATCTGGCCAAGGGTTTCGATGTTGTGCGTCAGCAGCAGGGTTTTGGCGCCCATGCGCGCGGCCGCCAGGCACGCCTCGGTGCCAGCGTGACCACCGCCGATGACGATAACGTCAAATTGCTCGGGATAATCCACGGCAAAACCTGCTGATGAGTGAAAAGGGAGTGTGATTATACGGGCCGCGCATCGCACTGCAATAAGCTGGTGAAAATTTAGTCAGTGCGTGTTTTTAAAAAAGTTATTAAATAAATTTACTTAGTATGGAAAGTAAGTAAGGGATTTTGTTGTTGTAGTTACTATTAGCACCGGGGTTTATGTGGATAAAATATATAAGTGATTGATAGTAAATAACAAAACATGCTTTACAACCACGGGGATAGACCCCCTCTCAACCTGTTGGGGGGCTGGGAAATGGCGTTGCAAGGATTGTGGACAAGGTTTTGTACTGAAATTACGTCCACAGGTTTTCAAGTTATCCCCCAAGTTATTCACAGACTATGCGCTGCTTGTTCGCCGGCAATTCACAGTAAAAAAAGGCCGGATTTTTCGAGGTTTTGAGTTTTTAGGGGGAGCTGGCCGGGAGCGGCCTACGTTACAGATGGGGTAGTCGAGTGCTAGCGGGTGCTATTTTCCAATACAAAAGCTGGAAAAGATCTTGCCGAGAAGATCGTCGGCGGTGAATTCACCGGTGATAGTGCTCAGCGCGTTTTGGCTAAGGCGCAATTCTTCGGCCAGTAGTTCACCCGCGTGGTAGACGCTGAGCTGTTCGCGCCCCTGTTCAAAATGCTGTCTGGCGTCTAACAGGGCGTCGATATGGCGCTGGCGCGCAGTAAACTGGCTGTCACTGCCACCGTGATAGCCCATGCAGTCTTTAAGATGCTGCCGCAACAGATCAATGCCCTCCCCGGCCTTGGCAGAGAGCTGCAAGGCATGACCATTGTCGTGCAAACCGACGCTCAAGCCGGATAGATCGGCTTTGTTGTAGATGACCGTGAGTTTGTCGCGATGACTGTCGAACTGCGCGAGGAGATCGTCTGCGCTGTCTGCCTGGGTAGAATCTACCACCAACAGGATACGATCAGCGTCGTCGATGACCTGCCAGGCGCGACGAATTCCTTCCTGCTCTACCTTGTCGTCACTGTCGCGCAAACCGGCGGTATCGACCACGTGCAAGGGCATACCGTCGATCAGTATGGTTTCGCGCAGGACATCGCGGGTGGTACCGGCAATATCGGTAACGATGGCCGATTCTCTGCCGGCCAGCGCATTGAGCAGGCTGGATTTACCGGCATTGGGTTTACCGGCGATGGCAACCGTCATGCCTTCGCGCAGCAGCGCCCCCTGACGGGCGTTGGCGAGTAAGTTACTGAGATCGCGGTCGAGCTGTTCCAGCCCCTGAACAACGGTGGCGTCGCTGAGAAAATCCACCTCCTCTTCGGGAAAGTCGATGGCCGCTTCCACGTAGATACGCAGGTGGATCAATTGTTCAACCAGGGCATGCACCCGGCGACTGAACTCTCCTTCCAGGGAACGCACGGCGTTCTTTGCTGCCTGTTCGGAGGCGCTATCAATCAGGTCGGCGATGGCTTCAGCTTGGGCCAGATCAATTTTGTCGTTAAGAAAGGCGCGTTCAGAAAACTCTCCGGGCTTGGCCTGGCGCGCCCCGAGTCTGAAAATTTCCTTCAACAAGAGATTGAGAATTACAGGCCCGCCGTGACCCTGCAGTTCTAACACGTCTTCCCCTGTGAACGAGTTTGGTCCGGGAAAGAAAATGGCGAGGCCACTGTCGAGCGCCTCTAATTGATCGTTAGATGAGTCGTAGAAATGACTGAAGTGTGCGTAACGCGGCTTAATGGGTTTGTTATTTAATAGTTGTGCAGCGATCGTCAGACACTGCGACCCGGATATTCGAATAACGCCGACACCACCGCGCCCGGC
>JBFKXO010000170.1:0-5084 GCA_041638115.1 Litorivivens sp.
ATGGTAATGGCGGGTCTGCCCAAGCTCAAGCGACTTTTATGTGCAGCGCCCGGATTTACTGGCATCCACCAAACTCTGCCCCTAAAATCCGGTCTAAAAGCAATGGTATGTAGTAAGGAGGTCGACCATGCGATTACTGATGACTCTGGTGCTCACGCTGCTGCCCGCGGTGGCCGCAGCGGAAAACTTCAAAACCGAAGCCCCCTCCGAGATGGACCGGCGCTTTATGGAAACCCAGATAGACGCGCTGGAAGAAATTGCCCGCATCAAATTGGGGCGCCAGTTCAACGGCACCCGCGACAACGATCTGATCGTCATGCAGCGCCTGCTCGACCAGGGCCTGGTGAAGGCAGATGAAACCGCCCGGCTGCAGGGAATGGGCATGATCTTGGGCGAAATTCTGCGCAAGGAAAAAGGGCTGTATTGGACCATTTATATCGACAAGCTCGGACGCAGCCGCGCACTCGAGATTCCCGGCAAGCGTGAGTTTGTGTTCCCCGTCACCATGATTTCGCGTCGAGTCGAGGCTGGCGTGGATGTGAACGTACGACAGGTCTACACCAATGCCGTCGAAATTATCGACGAGATCCAGGACAAGCGCGGCTGGCAGTAATCGGGGGCCGGCCGGCTAGACGATAAACGCCAGCACCAGCGGAATGGTGGCAAAACTGATGACAGTAGACGCCATGACCAAGCCGGCCACAGCCTCCGGGCTGCGCCGGTATTGGTGGGCCAACAGATAGTTAAACACTGCCGATGGCGTTGCCGCCTGCAGCAGAATGACACCGCGCAACACCCCTTCAAGCTCCAGCAGCGTGACCGTCAGCACCCCGGCGGACACCGACACCACAATCCGCGCGAAACCCATCAACACAGCAGCGCCAATATCCTTTAACCTGAGCTCCACCAGCGAGACACCCAGGGTGAGCAACATCAGCGGAATCGCCATTCCACCCAGCAAATTCAGGGTATTGCTCAAGGTGACCGGGAAGTCGAAGTCGACGGCCACCAGGCCGACCGCCAGCAGACCAGACCACACCACCGGCGATTTAATCAATGCCGGTCCCGGCATTTGCGCCGTGAGCACCGCGCTACCAAGAGTAAAGTGGGTCAGACTGAATAGCACAAACACCCCCAGCGACAATGCCAGCCCTTCCGGCCCAAAGGCAAACAGGCACAGGGGCAGCCCCATATTGCCAGAGTTACCGGCCACCAGCGGCACGCCAATGTCGCGCAGCGGCCAACGAAAGACCAGACAGGCAACTACAGCCAAGATCGCTGTGAACGCCATCAACACCAGGGCCGCGCCCGCAACTTCCAGCAAGGCGTGAGCCTTCAGCTCAGTGGCACCGAGGGTGCCGATAATCAGTGCCGGCGCACCGATTTTCATCACCAGATCGCCGACAAAGGTATTGGGAAAGCTGGGCTGACTCCGCCCCCACCAGATGCCCAGCGCGATGCAGACAATGATGGGAACAATGACGGGAGTAATGGTGGCGAACATGCGCAGCCCTGCAGCAGCTATCAGACTGCCGCGAGGCTACGCGAAATTATTCGCCGGTAGAAGCCTTAGAACTGTTTGGCGCGCAACATGGCGTCGTGGCCGCCATCGACGAACAAGATGGAGCCGGTGATAAAGCTCGCCTTATCGCTAAGCAAAAAGCAAACCGCTTCGGCAATATCCTTCGGATCGCCAACCCGCCCCAGCGGCACACTGGCGGCAAAGGCTTTCATGGCCTCCCCCACTTCGGGGTCCGCATGGGAAGCATCCACCAGCGGTGTCTGGGTGATACCCGGCGCCACCGCGTTCAGGCGAATGCCCTGGCCTGCATACTCCGGTGCCTTCTGGCGCAGCCACTGACTGACAGCGCGCTTGCCACCCGCATAGGCGTGATTGGCATCCTTCTGATCAATAAACGCACAGGCGCCCTCTTCATCACCAGCCAGTAGCATTTCGGTGTAGTCATCATCGGGGAGCATCGGCGCCGAGTTCGAGGAAATCATGACAATATTGCCTTTGCGCTTTGCCAGTAAATCTCGCACGCCTTCGGTGGTCGCAATCGCCCCGAAGTAATTGACCCGAGTAATCAGGGAGTATGGTCGGGCTGCCGGGCCCAGGCCCGCGCAGGGCACAAAGCCATCAAGACCGTCCGGTGCTGCGGCGCGGATGCCATCAATGGCCGCTTGCCGACCCTCGGCGCTCGACAAGTCCGCAATAATATCGGCGTCCTTGATATCCACCACAATCACCGTGTGGCCGTCGCCGCGCAACTGGTTTTTGATTGCGGCACCAATACCGGTGGCGCCACCGGTCATTGCGTATATTCCCATCAGAGTTCCTGCCCGTGTTGTCGTTGCCGTGAGTTTATCACTGGCCGGACCCGCCCAAATATTACTGTTTACTCATCGACGGTGTACTGGGTATAGCTGGGATTGTGATTCGCAAGCAACGCGTCAATACGACGCTGATATTCGGGCTTGAAATCTTCGTGGGTGAATATCCAGAACTGATTCTTGCGAATTGCCTCGAACACAAGTGCTGCGCAATCTGCCGGTGACATTCCCTGACTGATGCCATCGCTCAGAAACTGCATGAGTTGTTTCTGTCCTTCACTCTGAGCACCCTGCGACTCTCGCTCGCGCCCGGAGTCGGCAATAGCCGTTGCGATAGGCCCGGGGCACAGCACAGAAACACCAATGGAAGTGTCAGCCAGCTCGTAATGAAGGGTTTCAGTCAATGCCAGCACCGCCTGCTTACCCACGGTATAAGGCCCCATCAACGGCGCCGCCAGCAGACCCGCCAAGGAGGATGTGTTGACGATATGTGCAGGCGTGCCCTGGGCCAGCATACGCGGCACAAAGGCCTGAACGCCGTGCAAAACACCCATCAGATTGATATCGAGAATCCAGCGCCAGTCTTTGACCGACACGTCCCACGTGGTGCCGCTGATCAGTACACCGGCATTGTTAAACAGCAGGTCCACCTGCCCATACTGCTGGCAGGTAAAATCGGCCAGCGCCTCCAGCTCCTCGGCTTGAGAGACATCGGTTTTGCGCCATAGCACGCCAATCTCACTTGCCAATTGTTCAAGTCGGGGCTGGTTGACGTCAGCAAGCACCACCTTCATCCCCAGACCGGCACAATGCCGGGCCAGACCTTCGCCGATACCACTGGCGGCACCAGTTACCACAGCAACGTTGCCCTGAAATTCCTTCATAAATCTACCCTCTACTAGCGACCTGAGCAGCTAAACCTGGAGTTATCGCAAATTGCACCGGACACCACATCGTCTGCCCGGACTATCAGTCGACTCAAGCTTTGCGGTAGCATGGCGTGAAACCGCACGCTGATAATGCTATGAATAAGCGCGAACTCTCCCTGATCGAAGCGATATACGAAGCCCCGCTCACCGAACCCGTCTGGTCGGATTGCTTGAATGCTCTACGCCTGGCGCTTAACGCCCAGGGCGTTGTACTGATGTTACGACTGCCTTCGGAACAGGAGCGCGGCGTTATTATCGCGGAGGGTATTCCAGGTCTGGAGGGAGAGATCGGCGACAACCTCTACAGCAAGCAGTTCTACAGCATGGACCCCTTCGTCAATATCCAGGACAACGTAACCGTGATACTGGACGAACATCTGGATATGACAGAACTGCAGACCAGCGAGTTTTATCAGCTGAGCATGGCACCCTTCGGTATTCACCATATCGCCGGCATCGAGCTCACCAGTGGTGGCGATATCGACGCCAGCCTACGGCTAACCCGGCACGAGGGAGAGCCCGGCTTCAATGCGGAAGAAAAAACATTACTGAACAGCCTGATTCCTCATCTGAAGCGCGCCCTGCGCATTCACAGCCGACTGGAAAGCGTCAGCAGTGAGAAAGAGCTTTACGCCCAGGCGGTATCGCAACTGGCCGTCGCGACCTATTTTCTCAACGATAAAGGGCACCTGGTCGAAGCCAATCCCATGGGTGAGCGTCTATTGGCCGCCAACCGGGGCATTTCCCTGAGCGCTGGCACGCTGACGCTGGAGCGCTCTGTGGATACCCAAAAGCTGAGATCTGCAATTGATGCTGCACTCAGCGCCCGCGTACGCGGCGACACCGTGTTCGCTCAGGCGATGCCGGTCTACGACCACACGGGTGAGTGTCAGCTGGGTTTAACCGTCCGCCCTCTGGCAGTAAAGCGGCATCGGGAAACCGAGGCCGAAGCGGTGATCGCGGTTTTCGTCTCAGATTCTAACGCCCGCGTCGAGGCGCCACAGGCTTCACTAACCCAGCTGTTCGGCCTGACACCCGCAGAAAGCCGACTGGCTACGGCGTTGGCAAACGGTCTGAGTCTTGACGAAGCAAGTGCCAATTTGCATATCAGCCGCAATACTGCCCGCGCTCACCTGCGGTCGATTTTTTCCAAGACCGGCGTCAGTCAGCAAACCCAGCTGGTCAGCCTGATACTGAAAAGCGTGGCGCCCCTGGGCTAATAGCTAGTGGCTCGCGGAAAGTCAGGCGTTTACATCGACCACCAAGCGACCCTTGATCTTCCCAGCCAGAAGGTCTTTTGCCACGCCCACAACCTCTGCAAGCTTGATATCGGTAGCCATGACCTCCAGCTTATCCGCATCGATATCTCTAGCCAGTCGCTCCCAAGCAGACTGTCGTACATCAAGCGGCGCCATAACACTGTCGATACCGTAAAGCGTTACGCCACGAAGAATGAAAGGCATTACAGTCGTCGAAAATTTTGGGCTTTCCGCTAGCCCACAGGCAGCAACCGCGCCACGGTATTTGGTTCGTGAACAGGCATTCGCCAATGTGTTCCCACCAGCAGCATCAACCACACCCGCATAAATCTCTTTCTGAAGAGGTTTTCCTGGTTCAGAAAGACACGCACGGTCAATCACGCTCTTCGCACCGAGGACTTTCAGATAGCCCCCTTCCGAGGTTTTACCGGTAGAGGCAACCACGCTATAGCCCGCTTCAGCCAACAGAGCAATTGCAATAGATCCCACTCCGCCGCTGGCGCCAGTTACCAGAATATCGCCATCTTCGGGTTTGATACCGTGATTTACTAGGGCTTCCACA
>JBFKXO010000171.1:0-5035 GCA_041638115.1 Litorivivens sp.
GAGGTCAGAGGTCAGAGGACCAGTTGGAGGTTGGGGTCGATGTCTTCACTGAGTGCGCTCTCTTCGCCGCGGTGCAGTTTGAGTAGAAAGCCATGGCCCTCATCCCACTCTACGACTGTCTCGTCCAGCGCGCGCTTTTCCGACTGATAGACTTTACGGCTGGCGCCTACACCTTCTTTTTTTTCGGTCGTAATTTCGGTTTTGATGATTCCCGGCACATAGTTGTGCGCCAGCCCCAGATCACGCAACCGCTGCCAGGCCTGGTCGCGCGGTACATTCATCACCACCCGCGCTTTGGCTTCACCATTCATTAAGACTGTCTCCCTCCTAAGACTGACACGAAAAACGCTCAAATTATCATCAATAGCGGTTTTTCGGCGGAGAACGGGAGCATTTGGCCCCCGTTCCCGGCGACACATTCAATCACGAAAGCGCGGGCTTGTCTTGCCGAGAACGACAACCTTGAGAAAATTTTAGGGAGAAGGCGGCGCAGGGCCGCCTGCAGGCTATCGGCTGTTTTTCAGCCAGTTTGCGTAGGGGCTGTCTATCGCGAGGGAAACCGGCTGAGCGTAGCCGGGAATGGAGATTTCAGCGTCATTCAGGGTCAATTCCTGGCCGGACAGAACCTCGTGATCGAAGCGGTAGATCACCTCGGATTCACCGCGCATTGCCCTGTCATCATAGCGTGCAGCCTCTGCCGCGACCGCCTCCTCTTTTTCCTGCCACTGGGTCATTGCACGGGCGCCGTGCTTGGCCTCCAGCAAGCGCCGTGTCGCCGCGGGTGAAAACGCTGTCGCGGTGGCATTATTGCCGCCAAACCCCTTGGAGTTTAGCAGCGCGATATCACAATCGATTTCGCGATGGGCCTGGCTCAGGCTTAAATTGGAGGAATAAACGTCATCGGCAAATCGGCTGACGGTGGCAATACCCGGCAAAATGCCGTCGGCCCAAACGCCAAGTGTCGCGGCCAGTTGATCACCGCTGGCAGAGGAGATCGTGTGTCCAAGGTAGGACTTGATGGCCGCAACCGGCCAGTGCTCAATACCAAAGACCTTGGCGATCTCATTGAGAATATGCGACTCAGTCACCCTATTCTGGGGGGTTCCAGTGCCGTGTGCCTGCACAAAACTACGCTCGCGCAGAGCCTGCTCGCCGAGAATTGCACGCGCCAGCGATGCCGCTTTAGCGACCGTGAGATAGTTACCCGCGCCTGGCGATGAGATCGACTTTTTATAGCCATCGGCATTAATGAATACATCCGGCACAGAGCCATAGATCGTCGCGCCCAGCTCCAGAGCCAATTCATCGTCCATCAATACCGCAAATTGCGTAGCTTCTGCGATAGTAAACCCGCAGTTATCGCCAAAGGGCCGACAGGCCCGGCGATAATCCGCGTCACTCAACGCAGACGTTCCATCAAGCTTCATCAGACCTGCGTCAGTCGCGAGCGCCCCCATGGTGGCATAGCCGTCAATAACATCGGGATTGATCGGTGCTTCGGCGGCGCCAACGATGGCAATGCGGGCGCGACCACTGCGAATATCCTGCACCCCGGCGCGCAAATTGTAGAGGAAGGTGGCACAGGCACCGAGTGATGGACCGGTACTGCCGATATTGCCCAATACATAGGCATTGACGAAATCCGAAGGCATATCCGCCAGGCCCAGCGCCAACTGCTTCGATGTGACCCGTTTGCCGCCCAATCGCGCCGACAGCAGCCCGCCATTGCTGTTGTCATCCAGTTGCGCCATTGCCGAACTGGCATAGACACCTACCTGGTCAGGGCGCACTGCTGACAGCAGGGTTTGCCAGTCGATACCCACCGACTGAATGGCATCTGACGCGCCGTAAACCGCCATCTGCAGCCCACGCGGGTGATTGCGTGAGGCGTACAAGGCCGCAGGATCAAACCCCGAGGGTAACTGACCGGCAGCTCGCACCTCACTGGTACGGGTGGTCTGCACCAGAAAATCGTTAACGCCGCGCATATCCACGCGCACATGCCCCTTGTCCAGCTCACTCACGGTCCAACCCTCCGGCAGCGTTTCCGGGAGATTTCTGGCTCGGGTAACAAAACTGATGCTTTCATCTGCCGGTGCCAAGGGCATATGGCGATTGCAGGGGATGGCTTCCGTATCAAACCATGCCGGTTCGATTTTTCGAATCAGGGTGTGATCGAGAATACCCTGGCGGTCAGTGACCGGCCGCCCCATCAGGGCAGCAAGGCTCTGCAAGGTGCGCTGAACCTTTGCATCAGGCAAGGCATCGATCACCATGCGGCGGTAGCCGTGATGAAAAGAGGATCTTCCGGCCGGGTTTACTCCGCCGAAGCCGGTGATAACGGGTAAGCGTGCCACGTTGCGAATTCCTTAAACAGCCAGACAATATCGATGGCAGCTATTCTAGGAAGAGCACCCCTCCCCCAATTAGTATAATATAGCCATTTAAAGAGAGAATTAAGCCACTCAATATTAGCATGGTAAACATTGCCCTCCTCGCCCTGCCCCATTGCCTGACCTCCAGCCTGTCGCTACCGGCCGAGATGCTCAATGCCGCTGCCGACCAGCTCAAGATGCAGCGCCAGCGCGCACCGACCGTGTCACTGGTGGGGTTAAACCGACAGAAGGTCGTCGCCGCCGGCGGTCTAGCCCTGGAACCGGCAACCTCCATCAGCGCAGCCATTCACTACGACATGGTCATACTCCCGTCTCGCTGGCGACACCCGCTCAAGCAGATTAACCTGAGCCGGCTAACTCCCTGGCTCCAACAACAGTACGGCGCTGGCGCAACCTTGTGCACCGTGGGCACCGGCAGTTATTTACTGGCGGAGGCTGGGTTGCTGGATAACCGCCCCGCCACGACCCATTGGCACTATTTTGAGGATTTTGCCCAACGCTATGGCTCGGTCGACCTGATTCGAAACTACCTGATTACCGAGTCTGACCGCATTTATTGTGCTGGCAGCATCAACTCCATCGCCGACCTGCTGGTACATCTGATCGGCGAGCGCTGGGGCACCACGATTGCGCACCGGGTTGAAAGACAGTTTTCCCCGGAAATCCGACGCCCCTTTCACTCCCATGCCTATCGCGTTGGCCAGGCCGACCTGCACCGGGACGAGGCAATCGCCGCCCTGCAGTCATGGCTGACCAAGCATCTCAACCAGCCCGTCACACTGGCGGATCTGGCGGCGGAGAGCGGGCTCAGCCAACGCAGTCTGAGCCGCCGATTCAAGCTGGCCACCGGCCAGT
Organism: Litorivivens sp.; assembly: GCA_041638115.1. Taxonomy (GTDB): domain Bacteria; phylum Pseudomonadota; class Gammaproteobacteria; order Pseudomonadales; family Spongiibacteraceae; genus Litorivivens. The sequence continues at coordinate 3,252 of JBFKXO010000171.1, forward strand.
CGCCACTGGACTACCTCAACACCATGCGGCTTCGAACCGCTCGCGAATTACTGCAACAAAGCAACCTCTCCATCGCTGAGCTGGCGCAGACCGTCGGCATCAGCGACCCCAACTATTTCTCCCGCCTGTTTCGCCGGGAATACGGCGAAACACCCGGAAATTACCGGCGAAAAGTGCGCGACAAACTGTTCCGCGCCTAGAAAGATTACAATCGCCTAAAAAAGAGGTAACACGTGTGTACTTTTAACGGCAGGGCGTTCAATAATCAGGGCCAACAACTGGTTCTATTCGACACGCTGGGCAGCGCAATCGCTGCCCGAGCAAAGCCGACAGCATAAGAGAGAGTCGATCATGGAAAACACCACGCAATTACCCATTCCCTTTGGCTGGTACTGTGTTTCGTTGTCCAAAGACCTTAGCGCCGGGGAGGTAAAACCGGTGCGCTATTTCGACCGCGATATGGTGATGTTTCGCACCGAATCCGGCGAGGCAAAAGTGCTCGACGCCTACTGCCCCCACCTGGGCGCCCACCTCGGTCACGGCGGCAAGGTCAAAGGCGAGAATATTGCCTGTCCGTTTCACGCCTGGGAATTCTCAGGCGAAGGCGTGTGTCAAAACGTGCCCTACGCCAAGAACATGCCGCCAAAAATTGCCGGCGGCAAACCCTGTATGTACGCCTACCCAACGGTCGAAAAAAATCAGGTGGTCTGGGTCTGGTATCACCCGGACAATATCGCTCCGCTGTTTGACGTCGAAGAACTTCCCGAACTCCACAGTGACGATTGGACCGAAATTTCCACCTATGAATGGACCTTTCACTCGCACATTCAAGAAACCGCCGAAAACGGCTGCGACGCCGCCCACTTTATGTACGTCCACGGCAATCAAGACGTACCCAAAGGTGAGGTAAAACACGAAGGCTTCCAACGTCACGCCCACTTCGTCAGTAAGGCACCGGAAATTTTTGAAGACGGCACCTTCGACACCACAGGCACCCTGTTTCGCGACGCCTATCTGGATACCTCCAGCAACGGCCCCGGCCAGACCTGGCAGCGATTCAGCGGCGTGTTTGAAACCTTTATGATGGGTGCCGTCACGCCAATCGATGCCAAAACGGTTCACCTGCGCTTCATCTTCACCCAGCCCAAAGAAATGAACGAGGGTCAGGAGATCATGTCGCAGGCGGTAATCTCCAATGTGGCTCTGCAAGTGCAGCAGGACATGCCTATTTGGGAAAATAAGGTCTATCGCCCCCAACCCATTCTCTGTGATGGCGACGGTCCGATTGCCCAGTTCCGCAAGTGGTTCAGTCAGTTTTATGCAGACGATAAACGAGAGGACTTGCTGGCACGCGCAGGCTAGTGCCACCATCAAAGCTGCCCCACGAAACTGCACCTAAAACAGTTTCGTGGGGCTTAGGCCTATCCGCTACGGCACCTTCAGCACCTAGTAGTGCGCATCAAACCAAGCTTTGACACCACCGCTACCCAGCACGTGACTGGTGTACTCGTGCCCGCCACCATGCTCTACCTTTTCTGCAGTGAACCCCTGAAAAATCAGCGCATCGTAGTAGGTTCGCATAGTGTATATGGGCACAACGTTGTCGGCGGTACCATGCCAGAACTTGATCGGCGGGTGATTCGACGGCAGGTTACTGGGTACGGAGCAGTATGAACCGCCACAGGTTGCATAAGAAGCCGCCACATCCGCGAGCGCCTTCCAGGTATCGCCATTCGATGAACCGCTATTGAAGGTCACCGCCATCCGGCTTGTATTGTAGCCGC
>JBFKXO010000172.1:0-5033 GCA_041638115.1 Litorivivens sp.
ACGAAGCAATCTCCCTGGGCCGCTGCCATTAGGTGGAGATTGCTTCGTCGCAGCGCTCCTCGCAATGGCGAGGAAAAATTACGCTCGCAATGACGGGGTGTCAGCAAGGTGATTAGGCAAACAACTCGTTGTTCTTCGCTTTATCCAGCAGCAGTTGCGGCGGCGTAAAGCGCTCGCCGTATTTCTCGCTCAGTACATTGCAGCGATCAACAAACTTCTGCAGGCCATAGGTGTTGATGAACTGGAATACACCGCCAGTGTGGGGCGGGAAGCCGATGCCCATGATGGAACCGATATTGGAATCGGCTACATTGTTCATCACGCCTTCTTCAAAGCAGCGCAGGGATTCAACGATCTGACGGAACAACAGGCGATCCTTGATATCGTCATTCGGTACATTGACGTTATCTTTGGCAAACATCTTGGCCACTTCCGGCCACAGGGTTTTCTCGCCGCCTTCGGGATAGTCGTAGTAACCACCACCGTGGGCGCGACCGCCGCGACCGAATTCATCGATCATCTTCTTGGCCATGCGGTAACCGGCGTTGTCGCTGCCGAATTTCTGACCCAGACGCTCGTCCAGTTCGCGGTTGGTTTCGTTGGCTTTAACGGTGAGCTGCTGGCTAACTTCATCCTGCACGGCCAACGGGCCGACCGGCATACCAACGGCTTTACCCAGGTTCTCGATCAGTACCGGGCTCACACCTTCTTCCAACAGCATCGCGCCTTCGTCGATATAGGTGGCAAACACGCGAGAGGTGAAGAAGCCGCGCGAGTCGTTCACGACGATCGGGGTTTTCTTGATCTGCTGGGCGTAGTCAAAGGCACGAGCCAGTGTTTCATCGGAAGTATTCTCGCCCACGATGATTTCCACCAACGGCATTTTGTCGACCGGCGAGAAGAAGTGAATACCGATAAAGTTCTCGGGCTTCTGCGAAGGCTCTGCCAGCAGGGTGATGGGAAGGGTTGAGGTGTTGGAACCCCACACGCCGTTTTCAGCCAGTTGCGGCTCCAGCTCCTTGGTGATCTGATGCTTGAGCTCGACGTTTTCGAATACGGCTTCAATGATCAAGTCACAGCCTTTCAAATCGTCTGCTTTATCGGTTGCCTTGATCAGCCCCAGAATGCCGGCCTTCTTCTCTTCGGTCATACGGCCTTTGGCCATTGCCTTGTCGAGCAGCTTTTCCGTGTATGCCTTACCCTTGTCGGCAGCTTCCTGACTGATGTCTTTCAAAACCACTTCGATACCGGCTTTGGCAGACACGTAGGCTATACCCTGCCCCATCATGCCGGCGCCGAGTACGCCCACTTTTTTGACGGCGGATTTCTCAATACCTTTTGGACGACTGCCACCCCCGTTGACCTGATTCATTTGCAAAAAGAAGGTCATCAGGTTTTTGGCTTGCGGCGTGCTCACCAATGCGGCCAGACCGCGGCTTTCGATGCGCATGGCCGTGTCGAAATCGACACGCAGGGTGTTAGCCACCACATCGAGGATGCGTGCGGGTGCCGGAACCAGGCCACGGGTTTTCTGCATCAGCATGGGGATGGCGCCCTGAATCATCTGGGCAATTTTCGGGTTCTTCAAATCGCCGCCGGGAATCTTGTAGCCCTTTTCATTCCACGGGTTGGACGCTTCGGGGTTGGCTTTGATCCAGGCTTTGGCCTTGGAAATCATCTCTTCCGGGGAATCCGCCAGCTCTTCAATCAGGCCTGCCGCGTGGGCTTTCTGCGCATTAAAACGCGTGCCTTCCAACAGGGGCATAATAGCTTTTTCGACGCCGAGCTTGTTCACCAGACGCACGATACCGCCGCCACCGGGGAGCAATCCGAGACCGACTTCCGGCAAGCCCACCTGTACCAGCGGCGAGTTCAGCGCCACACGGTGATGACAGGCCAGACAGATTTCGTAACCGCCGCCCAAAGCCGCGCCGTTAATGGCGGCCACCACCGGTTTGCCCAGCTTTTCCAGTGTGGCGAGCATCACTTTGATGTCTTCACACATGTTGAACAGGCCTTCTTCGTCGCCCGGTTCCGCCTTGAGCATGTTTTTGATATCGCCGCCCGCGAAGAACGTTTTTTTGGCGGAGGTGAGAACTACACCGGCAATGTCGTTGCGCTCCTTATCCAAACGGGCAGTCGTTGCGCCCATCAGCTCAAGATACTCATCGTTCATGGCGTTCACCGGACCGCTCATGTCCATGGTGATCGTGACGATGTTGTCGGCGTCTTTTTCGTAGTGGAATTGTCCAGTCATGACTATTTACCTTTCCTGATTCGTCTGTCGGCTTACACGCGCTCGATAATAGTTGCGATACCCATACCACCACCCACGCACAGGGTAATCAGGCCGTAACGCAAGCCGCGGCGCTCCAGCTCATCCAGGCAGGTGCCGGTGAGCATGGCTCCGGTCGCACCCAACGGGTGCCCCATGGCAATGGCGCCGCCATTCACGTTGATTTTTTCAAAGGGAACACCGGTCGCTTTCTGAAAGCGCATAGGCACCGAGGCGAAGGCTTCATTCACTTCAAACAGATCAATTTGATCCAGAGTCATGCCTGCGCGCTCAAGCACCTTGAAGGTAGCGGGTGCAGGGCCCGTCAGCATGATGGTGGGTTCGGTGGAGGTAACCGCCGTGGCTACAATGCGGCCGCGTGGGGTCAGGCCCAGCTCTTTGCCAATTTTCTCGCTGCCAATCAGCACCGCAGCAGCACCATCCACGATGCCCGAGGAGTTACCGGCGTGGTGCACGTGGTTAATTTTGGCAACCTGGGGATATTTGCTCAGGGCGATATCGTCGTAACCCAGCGATCCCATAAATTCAAAGGAAGGCTTGAGGCCCGACAGGCTCTCAACCGTGGTACCGGGCTTGATAAAATCGTCTTTTTCCAGAATGACGAGACCATTATCGTCTTTCACTGGAATGACGGAACGGTCGAAGTAACCGGCATCGCGAGCAGCGGCGGCCTTGCGCTGGGACTCGGCGGCAAAGGCATCAACATCGGCGCGGCTGTAGCCGTCGAGCGTTGCTATCAAATCAGCGCCAATCCCCTGCGGGACAAAGGCGGTATCGATGGCCGTAGCCGGGTCTTCACCCCAGGCCCCACCATTTACGCCCATCGGTACGCGGGACATGCATTCCACACCACCGGCGACAACGAGATCTTCCCAACCGGACGCGATTTTCTGGGCTGCGATATTGACCGCTTCCAGGCCCGAAGCACAGAATCGATCCAACTGAACACCGGCAACACGCTCGTCCCAGCCCGCTTTCATAACAGCAGTTTTTGCCACACAGGCGCCCTGCTCACCCACGGGAACCACACAGCCAGCCACGACGTCATCGACCTTGCTGGTGTCCAATTCATAGCGGTCGCGCAGTCCGTTAAGCAAGCCCGCTAGCAGATCAACCGGTTTGACCTCGTGCAGGCTACCGTCTTTTTTACCCTTGCTACGCGGGGTGCGCACCGCGTCATAAATCAAAGCTGAGTGACTCATCGCAATTCTCCGGTCAGTTAACTGGCCGTAGAATCCCGCGTCAGCACGAAACTGCCAATGACCCCGAATGACAGGCGATTGACACTTTGTTACAAGTTTAGAGAGATGGGCCGCGACACATCAGGAATGGCGCGCCGGGACAATGCGGAAGTTTTCAGGCTGCGCGGTGGCGCAATTCGGCCAAGGCCGCTAGCTGCTCATCAAATTGCAGTTTGTCGACCGGCTGTGACAGCACAAAGCGCGCCCCCAGCTGGCCGGCAATTTGCTCATCGTGTGCAGAAACCTGATCGGATATCATGATAAAGGGCAGGCGCCGGGTGAAGCCGCGCCGCGCCGCCAGACGAAGCGTACGGAAGCTGGTGGAATGAGGCCCACTTTCAGCCAGCAAGATCAGGTTGGGGCGCGGACAGGCCAGCGGGTCGCTGAACTTGCCAACACCCTCAAGATAATCCAGCAACTCCTCGCCGTCATTCACCCATACCTCGCGGAAGCCGGGAATGCGTTTACCCAGCACCCGGTTGATCACCACAATGTCGCTAAGACAATCCGCGGTCATCAGTACCAGAAAATCATTTTGCGTGCCGGAGTGCATCAAAGCCCGTGTCCTGGCGAGTGCAGGCCATTGCCTCGCGCGTAAAAATGGAGTCTGACATTACCCCCTGTTTACCCGACTGATGCCATAAGTACTTCACCGGATAGACCCAAACGCATCTTTAGGATCGACCGGAGATGCCCTGCCATACTGTGACCTTTTAATGATAATTGGGCGCATCTGAACCATGCTATTTACATACAACTGGGGTAGAATTCCGGCTCTTTGTATTGATCGCGGCTGGAACAATGGCCGGTCTAGGGAGAAGTTATGCTGGTTTTGAATAGAACACCAGGGCAGGTATTCACTATTGGTGATGACATCCGTATTACCATTGTATCTGTGAATGGCAAAAACGTTCGCGTAGGCATCGAAGCACCGCGTGAAGTGACGGTATTGCGCGCAGAGCTGGAAAAACGGGACGATCCATCAAAACCTCGGGACTGATTTCGGTCCCGGCCCTCCTCTCTTATTCCGCGAAAAATATCTCCAGATTCGCCGTAATCGTGGGTTCAGCCCCCCAGTTTTCCTCCCGCGGATAGAAAATTTCGGGGGAAATCCCCAGAAAAATCCAATCTTCATAGAGCTGGTACTGCCAGCTGAGCCCGTAGAACACACCATTCACCCGCGGCACCGGTTTGCTGGCACCAATCGCGCCAAAACGATAGTGCACGGCAGATCGCTTGGAGATCACCTGGGTAATGGTATACACGTTGGCGAATTCGAACAGGTTGAGAGGATCTTTGAATTCAGCTTCCGTCCAGGCGGTGAAAATAAAGACTGAGCCAAAGGGGCGCGATACGGTAAATTCGGTAGATTCGCTCCAGCCTTCCTCGTCGTTGAAGAACTCTATTTGCTGCCGAAATTCCCGGAACCAGCCGTCACCTTCTTCCTCGCCCCACTCGCGCTTGAGCCGGAATTTCACATAGGGTACCAGCGACGA
>JBFKXO010000173.1:0-5000 GCA_041638115.1 Litorivivens sp.
ACCAAGGGTCCGGGCTGTCCTATCAAACTGTCACGCACCAACGAAGAAAGCTTTACCCCGGCGCCATTGTTGGGTGAGAACACCGATGAACTGATGCGTGATGTGCTGGGTTACGATGAACTGACGACGGCCGCGTTGAAAGAAAGTGGGGTGATAGGCTAAGTGATGGCTGAGAAAATTATCATCAATGATGTAGGCCCACGCGACGGCCTGCAGAATCAGGAAAAAATTCTGACGCCCGAGCAACGCTTGCGTCTGATCAATAAGCTCATCGACGCCGGCGTGCGCGATATCGAGGTGGGGGCTTTTGTTTCGCCCAAGGCGGTGCCTGCTATGGCGGGTACGGACGTCGTGGCAGCCGGTTTGCCGAGCGGTGACTACGGTTTTTCAGCGCTTATTCCCAACCGCAAAGGCTACGATCTGGCCCGCGCGGCGGGTATTACCACCATGGGGCTGGTGATTGCTGCCAGCAATACCATGAATGAAAAGAACGTACGCATGACCACCGAGCAGGCGCTGCTAGTATGTGAGGATGTACTTACGCAGGCCAAACAAGACGCCATGAAGGTGGTTGTTTATGTAGCTACCGCCTGGGAGTGCCCCTTTGAAGGTGTTATCGATGAACAGGTGGTGATCGACATTGTCGGCAAACTGTTCAGCTATGGCGCGCAGGAAGTGATTCTGGCTGATACCATCGGTGCGGCCTCACCGGGCCAGGTGAAATCTCTGGTGGGCAAGCTTGTTCAAGCGTTTGGCGCAGATAGATTGGCTTGCCATTTCCATGACACTCGCGGCATGGGTGTGGCAGACGTCTACGCTGCCGTAGAGTGCGGCATTCGCAAGTTTGATGCATCCATCGGTGGGCTAGGTGGTTGCCCCTTCGCACCGGGCGCATCAGGTAATGTGGCGACAGAAGACGTTGTGCTGATGCTCAATCAAATGGGCTTTCAGACCGGGATCGACCTCGCCAAGCTGTCTGAGGCGGCGGACCTTGCGGCGGAGCTCACAGGCAACTGCGCAGGCGGCAATGCGAGTCGCTGGATCAAGCGCCAGATTGAAAAAGAAGTGATATAACGTCTTCTGCTGTCGCGGGCGTGTTTAACGCCCGCTGAGTTCGGCATTATCGCGATTGTGCTGATTGACAAAAATCACCTCATCAACGTTGAAACCTTTGCTGGCGGCTTCTGTCAGGAAGCGCTGCTTTAGCGCGTCGTCGATGATAGGCGTGCGCGATAGCAGCCACAGATAGTCGTTGTTGAAGCCGCTGACAAAGGCGTAGTCGTAATCTTTGCCCAGCTCGAAAATCACGTAGGAGCTGTAGAAGGGTCCGAAGAAGGAAACCTTCAGGTATCCCTGATCCGGCTCAGCAGCGAGCTTGGCCTTGCCGACAGCTTCATTCCACTCACGGTCTTCCGTATCGAAACCACGATTGCGCACCTCAACGGTGCCATTGTCTTTCAGGGTGTACTCGGCGGTCACCTGTTCCAGCCCGCGCTCAAAAGAGTGGTCGAGGCGCGCGACTTCATACCAGGTACCGAGGTAGCGCTGTAATTCGAAGTTCTCGACAGGCTGTACCTTGTCGGGCATGCCCATGCAGCTGGCGAGCAGGAGTGTGGAGAATAGCGAGCTTAGTTTCTTCATGGGGAGTTCCTTTTTTTATTGCAGTGTAGCAGCTATAAAGAAGCGTGGGGGGATCATTCGACCGCGAGCGTTGCAGCGCGCCCTGGCTGTCTGTATTGCGCCCTGGTTTGGAAGAGGTTTCTTTGATTTCGTCCAAATTGACGATGAATCAAATGTATTAATCGGTGCATCCTCGTCTGTCCTTTGTGCAGGAGGTTTCCATGAAAGCTCTAAAATGGGCTGTTGCAGCCATGCTATCCAGCGCCCTCAGCCACGGCGCGCCCTAGTCACCAGCGCTTGCTGACAATTTTCCCACGCAGGTGTTCTGGGGTGATACCCACTTGCATTCCTCCCATTCTGCCGATGCCAATACCGTAGGCAATGAATCTTTGACGCCTGTCGATGCCTATCGCTTTGCCAAAGGAGAGGTTGTAACGGCGTCCAACGGCCTTCAGGCGCGGTTGAACCTGCCCCTCGACTTTTTGGTGATTGCGGATCACGCAGCCTATATCGGTGTACTGCCAGAGCAGCGCAAAACCGGAAGCCTTGATGATGTGGTGGCCTATGGCCAGCGCTTTTTCCGCGACATTATGGGCTTTGGTGACGGCTCAAAGCCCGATGGCAGGTTGACGGCCATCATGCGATCAACGTGGGCGGAATCATTGCAGACGATGGAGGCAGCCTATGAACCGGGCCGATTTACGACGCTGGCCGGTTTTGAGTGGAGCGCTATGCCGGGTGGCGACAATCTGCATCGCGTGGTGATCTTTCGCGATGGCGCTGACAAGGCCGGGCAGGTTTTGCCGTTCTCGGTGAATGACAGTCTTGATCCACGGGATCTGTGGAAGTATCTGGAAAAATACGAGCGGGATACTCAGGGCAGGGCATTGGCCATCCCCCACAATGGTAATGTCAGTAATGGCCGTATGTTCGCTACGGCACCTGATGGCAAACCAATGGATGAGGCCTACGCAAAAATGCGAGCGCGCTGGGAACCGGTGTACGAGGTCACCCAGATTAAAGGCGACGGCGAGGCTCATCCGTTTTTGTCACCCAATGATGAATTCGCAGATTTTGGCACCTGGGATAAAGGCAACCTGGGAACCACTCAGCGGAAAAAGCCTGAGATGCTGGAATACGAATATGCGCGCTCGGCCTTGAAGTTGGGCCTTGTGCAGGAGCAGCAATTGGGTGTGAACCCGTTTCAGTTTGGCATGATTGGCTCCACCGATTCCCATACCTCGCTTGCTACCGCAGAAGAGGATAATTTCTGGGGCAAAGCCGCGGGCTACGAGCCTGGGGTGAAGCGCAGCCAAGGCAACTTTATGGTCTTTAAGGCCAATGGTAGTGTAGTGGATGCCGCCAGTACCGATACCTCTGGCTGGTCTGACTATCAGTTGACCGACAAGGACGTGCCGGTACACACCTGGGAGCAATTGGCTTCTGGCTATGCGGCGGTCTGGGCGCGCGAAAATACCCGCGAAGCGATCTTTGATGCGCTGCAGCGCCGGGAGGTTTACGCAACGACCGGCCCCCGTATGACGGTGCGGTTTTTCGCTGGCTGGAATTTCAGCTCTGAGGCGGACGAGCGCTCGGACTATGTACGTTATGCCTACCGCAATGGTGTGCCCATGGGGAGTGAGCTGGGGGCGCCGCCGGCAACTGAGGTTGCGCCACGTTTTCTGGTGACCGCCCTCAAGGATGCCGAAGGCGCGAATCTGGATCGTGTCCAGATTGTCAAAGGCTGGCATGACGCCAAAGGCGTTCTGCACGAAAAAGTCTACGACGTTGCCTGGGCCGGAAAAGGGCGGCAAAAACGCTCTGGCAAACTCAAGCCGATTGGTACAACGGTAAATCTTGAGGAAGCGAGCTATCGGAACGCTATTGGCGCGAGCATGCTGTCTGCCGTTTGGGAAGATCCGGACTTTGATCTGGCCGAGCGCGCCTTTTATTACGCGCGGGTGCTGGAGATCCCGACACCGCGTTGGATTGTGTACGACGAAGTCAAACTGGATAGTCGCTTCCCGGATGACGCCAGGCGCGTCCATCAGGAGCGGGCCTACACATCACCTATCTGGTATTCGCCCTCCGCTAAATGAGCGTTGGCTGGCTCCTGCGGGGGCGGGAGCCAGCCGGTGAAGCTTATTTAAGCTTCTTGTATTTCACCCGCTCAGGCTGAGCCTTCTCGCCTTTGCGGGCGATCAGGTCTTCGTGGTACTCCGTGTAGTTGCCTTCAAAGAACACCACTTCCGAATTACCTTCATAGGCAAGGATATGCGTCGCGATTCGGTCGAGGAACCAGCGATCGTGCGAGATCACCATGGCGCAGCCGGGGAAGGTCAGCAGAGCTTCTTCCAAGGCGCGCAGGGTTTCCACGTCCAGATCGTTTGAGGGTTCGTCGAGCAGCAGCACGTTGCCGCCCTGGCGCAGGGTGCAGGCCAGTTGCAAACGACCTCGTTCACCACCGGACAGTTCGCCAACGCGTTTTTGCTGGTCGGAGCCTTTAAAGTTGAAGCGGCCGATATAAGCGCGCGAGGGCACTTCATAACCGTTGATGTTGAGAATGTCGTGACCATCGCTGACGGCTTCCCACACGGTTTTGCTGTCGTCGAGGTTGTCGCGCATCTGGTCCACCGAGACCAGTTTGACGGTTTCGCCCATCTCGATGCTGCCGCTATCCGGTGTTTCCTTGTCGGTGAGCATCCGGAACAGGGTGGATTTACCAGCACCGTTACCGCCGATCACGCCGACAATCGCGCCCTTGGGTACGGAGAAGCTCAGGTTGTCGATCAGCAGCTGCTCGCCGTAAGACTTGCTGATGCCGTTAACCTCAATCACCTTGTCGCCAAGACGCGGGCCCGGTGGAATGTAGATTTCGTTGGTTTCGTTGCGGGTCTGGAATTCCTGGCTCTGCAGTTCTTCAAAGCGCTGCAGACGGGCCTTGCTCTTGGCGCGACGGCCTTTGGGGTTGCTGCGTACCCACTCCAGTTCCGAGTTGATGGTTTTCTTGCGCGAGGCTTCGGATTTGGCTTCCTGCTCCAGACGCTGCTCCTTGGCTTCCAGCCAGTCGGAGTAGTTGCCTTCGTAGGGAATGCCGTGACCCCGGTCGAGTTCCAGAATCCAGCCGGCGGCATTGTCGAGGAAGTAGCGATCGTGGGTGATGGCCACCACGGTGCCGCTGAAATCACAAAGGAAGCGTTCCAGCCACGCTACGGATTCCGCATCCAGGTGGTTGGTGGGCTCGTCCAGCAGCAGCATATCCGGGCCGGACAGCAGCAGGCGGCACAGGGCGACCCGGCGCTTTTCACCGCCAGACAGGTTGGCGATTTTGGCATCCCAGGGCGGCAGACGCAGGGCGTCGGCGGCTACTTCCAGCTGGT
>JBFKXO010000174.1:0-4999 GCA_041638115.1 Litorivivens sp.
CCGATATTGTTGCTGTTGTTGAAGGAGTATGACACTCATCGGTCCGCTGTGCGCGAACCGGTTAACAGGCTCAGGCTTCTACCATATCAAAATCGAATTTACTGATACCGCAATCGGGGCATTCCCAGTCTTCGGGAACGTCATCCCACTTGGTGCCCGCTGGAATACCGTCATCTGGCAGACCTTCAGCCTCGTCGTAGACAAAGCCACAAATTACACATTCCCACTTTTTGAAATCACTCATGCCGTTCTCCGTTTGCGTGGCGTCGCTGTTACCGCAACCTACGGTTGGTAAACTCAGGGGCGCGAGTATACCACCGCCACCGCGATGAATGAGATTGCATATCCGGCCAAGCCATTGGTCGCATTATTCACTTGCCGTGGAGACGTCTTGCAGCTGTAGACGGTAAACCGCCCCCGCGTAATCGTCCGATACATAGAGATTGCCGCGCGAGTCTTCAGCGATATCAACCGGCCGGCCAAACAGTGCATCGCCATCCCAGAAGCCGTCGATCAGTGTCTCGCGTACCAACGACCCATCGTATCGCCACTGAATCCGCTCGACCCGGTAGCCATCGAGCTCCGACCGATTCCAGGAGCCATGCAAGGCCACCAGTGCTGAGCGAGGAAAGGTCGCAACAAGATCAGGGTGGCGTACAAAGTGAAGACCCAGCGGCGTGGTATGCGCTGGAATGCCCAAGACGGGATCAATGGGGGATAGATTGGTCGGCAACTGCGAGCCCAAATCCGGGTCTACATCGCCAAAATCATTGACGTAAGGCCAACCGTAAAAGCCATCCTCCACGATCAGGTTCAGCTCATCCACCGGGTAGTCATCACCGAGCAGGTCGCGACTGATATCGGCGGCATAGAGCGCTCCATCCCACGGCGACCAATCAAATCCTGTCGCATTGCGCAGGCCCTGAGCATACACTTCCGCTTCGCTGCCATCCGGGCGGACCCGCATCAAGGTACCGCGCCGCGAGTCTTTTTCAATGCAGACATTGCATGATGAGCCAACGTTGAAATACAACCAGCCATCCGGCCCTAGCGCCAGGCTCTTGGCCCAGTGGTTACCGCCGCCCGGCAAACCGCTAAGCAAGCGCTGGAAGGGTCCCTCGGCGACGCCGGTCGCTTGATTGAATCGAATACGTCCGATCGCATCCTGTTCAGCGATATAAAGCCAGTCATCCAACAACGCCAGACCATGAGGCATATTCAGGCCATCAACCACCACGGTGCGAGCATCAGAACGACCATCACCATCTTGGTCAGACTGCAACAAAATTATGTCGCCTTTGCGTGGCCGCGACACCAGTACATCATCGCGCTCTGTGATCGCCAGCCATCGGGCATTTGGCAGATCCGCCGCAAAGGTATTGAACTGCAGGCGATCATCGACCGACAACGCGGCTCGCAATGCTGCTTCCTCCGGCGTCTCGATGCCTGCCCCCGTGATGGCATTTAGCACCACACTCAATTCGCCTACCTGGGGCGATACATAGCGTTGATAAAGCACGACGCCGGCGACCACAAACACCAGCAATATCCCCAGAACATAGACCAGCGCTCGCCCCCGAACGCTGCCGTATTCGATAGTATTTCTCATGATCACCTATCCTGACGTTTCCAGTGAAACCAATACCACAACCGTATCATTGGCCCGTCGCAGCGTTGCAGCAACATGCGAGGCCCCTGCAAGACGCTCATAAAGTACCGGTACCGCGTTTGCTGATGCCACCGCTATCCCGTTCACCGCCAACAACTCATCGCCGGGACGCAGCCCGAACAATACAAACGCACGCTCATCCGTTCCCGGGTAGAGCCTATAACGACCTGGCTGAGCCGAATTGTGAACGATCTTTACCCGCCCCATCAGTGACAGCGGATTCATGTAAAGCCGCGAGTGATAGGCCCGCGCCACTTGAGTGACCGCTGGGTCACGTCGCAGGTCGAGCAGTACAGGCTTTGCAGGAGTCTGTTCAGGTTTGCCCGAAGCCGTTACACAGCACAGCAACTCGTAGGCTCCGCCGCGATCAAGCAGCACGCCATTGTCGAGAATTCGGGCGAGACGCGCTCCGTCTTTTCCGAGCGTCTCGCCGACGCCGTAAGTGGCCGTGCGATTGTCGTGGCGCAGCGTGGCACGCGAGGTTTTTTCATGCACAATAGCCAGCAATTGCGGGCGCGAACCAGCCGCATCACGGGTAAAACCAAAATCAACGTCGCCTTCTCCAAACAACGCATCCTCTGTCGACGACGCAGGAACAGCACTGGCCACACCCGCAGCGGCTGGATTACCCTCGCCTGTTGAACTGACGGCGCCAAGCAAGCTGCCCGCCAGGATCGCCAGCCATATCGACGCCAGTGCAGCGTGTTGCCCCTTACTCATAAACATTACTCACGAAACATCACTCATCAAGCACTGAGCAAAAACAATCGGCAGTGTATCGAGCTTAGTCGCATCGCGGTAGTCAGCCGCCAACGAGGGTTATCATTACACCGGCCGCCACCGCCGAACCAATCACACCCGCGACATTGGGCCCCATGGCATGCATCAATAAAAAGTTCTGCGGATTGGCCTCCAGCCCCATGCGATTAGAAACCCGCGCTGCCATCGGTACGGCAGACACACCCGCCGAACCGATCAGGGGATTGATCGGCTCTCGCGTAAGAAGGTTCATCAGTTTGGCCATCAGCACCCCCGCTGCCGTGCCAATGCAAAAAGCCACCACGCCCAGCAGAAGGATACCCAGCGTATTGAGATCGAGAAACTTGTCGGCACTCAGCTTGGAACCCACTGATAAACCGAGAAAGATGGTGGTGATATTGATAAGTGCATTTTGCACCGTATCCGACAGGCGTTCGACCACTCCACACTCGCGCATCAAGTTGCCGAAACAGAACATCCCCAGCAAAGGCGCCGCATCCGGTAATAACAGCGCGACTAACAGCAGCAGAAGCAAGGGAAAGAATATCTTTTCGCGTTTGCTCACCTCCCGTAGTTGCACCATTTGAATGCGACGCTCTTCTACACTGGTCAGCGCTTTGACGATAGGCGGCTGGATCAGGGGAACCAGCGCCATATAGGAATAAGCCGCCACGGCAATCGCGCCTAACAAGTCAGGTGCCAGCACACTGGCGACATAGATCGCCGTAGGGCCATCGGCACCGCCGATAATACCAATAGCCGCAGCATCGGCTAGCGAGAAATCCATCCAGCCCAGCGCGCTTAATCCAACGGCGCCAAGCACCGTTGCGAAAATTCCGAACTGGGCGGCAGCGCCCAAAAACAGGGTTTTAGGGTTGGCCAGCAGCGGACCAAAATCCGTCATTGCGCCCACCCCCATAAATATGATCAATGGGGCGGCACTGCTGCCTATGGCCACTTGGTAAAAGTTATACAGCATGCCATTGTTGAAGCCGCCGGCAATGGCCAACTGTGTGGCAGCCTGCCGAGCCGCAAAATCCGCGCTTTGCCAGGCAGCGATCAAGGCCTTGCTACCGGTGTCGTCGCTATGAAGCGCATCGGCCATGGCCGCCAACAGGTGCGGATCGGCTGCCCACACCGCATTTTCAAACGCCGAGTAGGCCAAACCTGCGGCGGGAATATTGGCCAGAATGCCGCCAAAACCGATGGGCACTAGCAGCAAAGGCTCAAAGCGACGATTGATCGCCAAGTAAAGCAACAGTAAGCAGACCGCGATCATGACCACCTGGCCGACGCTGATGTTTGCCAACCCGGAATCGAGCCATAGCCGTTGCAGATTATCCATCTCAGCTGAGTTCCAGCAGAACATCACCGACTGCGACACTGTCGCCTACGCTGACCTTCACTGTCGTGACAGTACCCTGACGCGGTGCTCTCACTTCGGTTTCCATTTTCATGGCCTCAAGAATAATCAGCACATCGCCTTCTGCCACGGTATCCCCTTCGCCAACCTGGACCTTGAAAATATTGCCCGCCAAAGGCGCATTAACCGGCGCCCCCGTTTTGCTCTTCGGCGCTGGTGCAGCATCAGCTGCCTCGGTGGCCTGGCGGATCTCTCCACCCTCCTCCACTTCGACAACATAGCGCTTGCCCTCAACGGTTACGGTATAGACGCCCGGCGATGTCGCAGGCCGTTCTTCGACGGCTGCCTCTGGCTCGGCGTCTGGTCTAGCTTCGAAAGCCGAGGGATTATCGCGGTTTTGCAGAAACTTCAAACCAATCTGGGGAAACAAGGCATAGGTCAGCACATCGTCGACCTCGCGCTCGCCTTGTTCCAAGCGAATATTTTTTTCTTTCGCCAAGGAGCGCAACTCGGTCGTCAGCTTTTCAAGCTCCGGCTCCAACAGATCCGCCGGCCGACACGTCACCGGCTCCTTTCCATCCAGCACCCGGGCCTGCAACTTTGCGTCTACAGGCGCCGGGGTCGCCCCATATTCACCGCGCAAAACACCGGCGGTTTCCTTGGAGATAGACTTGTAGCGCTCTCCCGTGAGCACGTTAATCACCGCCTGGGTGCCAACAATTTGCGAGGTCGGTGTTACCAGCGGGATATAACCCAGCTCTTTACGTATCGCAGGTATCTCCTTGAGCACCTCATCCAGGCGATCCGCCGCACCCTGTTCGCGCAGCTGATTTTCCATATTGGTCAGCATTCCACCAGGTACCTGGGCAACCAGAATACGGGAATCGACACCGCGCAGCGAACCTTCAAATCTTGCGTATTTTTTTCGAACCCCGCGAAAATAACCTGCTATTTCCTCCAGAAGCTGAAGATCCAGCCCGGTATCTCGTTCGGTATCTTGCAACATGGCGACGACTGACTCGGTTGGCGAATGGCCGTAGGTCATACTCATCGAGGAGATCGACGTATCGATATTATCGATGCCCGCCTCGATCGCCTTAAGGGCGGTCGCGGTGGACAAGCCGGTCGTGGCATGACACTGCATGTGGATCGGCACCTGCAGCTCTTTTTTGAGCCGTCCCACCAGCTCGTACGCGACATACGGCTTC
>JBFKXO010000175.1:0-4952 GCA_041638115.1 Litorivivens sp.
AGCGGTGGCGGCCATAGCCCAGCATGCGATTCGCAATTTTCTCGACGATACGGTGCCTGAGCAGGATGTTGCCGCATTGGAAAAAGAGCGGGTCTGATCTCAGCGATGATTGAGCCGGTGCCTCACCCCTGCGTGCGCAACTGCTGTCTGGATGAGGCGGACATTTGCATGGGCTGCTTTCGCAGCCTGGAGGAAATCCTGGCGTGGCACCAGGCCAGCGAATCGGAAAAGCAGAACATTTTGCGTCGCTGCGCCGAACGGAAAAAGCGAACGCAACCCCCGCGCCCAGGTTAGCGGTAGGCCAGGCGCTCCTCACAATATTTTCCCTTGGGGGCGCGTTTATACCAGTCTGCCCCACGACCACGGGCATATTCTTCAAAGCGGTTCTCACCGTTTTCACCTTCAACCACAAAACCCCAGGGCTGAATGCGATCAATGGTGTGCCAGAAAATGGTCCACGTTTCCGGTTTTGCTTCAACGATGCGGTGCAGGCAATCGGCGTCGATGCGATTCAGGTTGCCGGGTTTCATTTGTCGGGCATCGATTTTCAGATCGCTGAAGTTTTTGCAGGTGTCGCGGCGAGAGATAAATTCCTGATAGCCCCCGGTCAGCAGCAGTGCGTGGGATTGTTTCCAGGGGTGATTGTGCAGAGCTTCGTCCACGTCGCCGCCGAGGAAGCGATGCAGGTAAAAGCGCCGTCCCAATACTGAGAACAGGTAGTAGCGTTCCAGATAGGGGTGTTCCTTGTCGCCGCGAATGATTTTGCAGGGCAGATGATCAGTCACAAAATACAGCAGTCTCGTGAGTTTCAGCATGCCTTCCCATTAGCCGTGATGAGTAATCAGATCGTTCGCCCAGCGAATCGCGCTGGGATAATGCGCACTGTCGAGCACAAATTCCTGTCCTCTGGCAGCGGCCTGCAGCTCGCACCAGCGGGACTTTTGCTGCCAGCGTTCCGGGCGCTGATGATAGCTTAAAGGTGGCTTGCCTTGCGAGGGGTAAAACCAGCGTGGCAAACGCCATTGTGACACGGTGCGCGCGTTCGGCGCGGTCAACTGCAGCGCGGGCGCCAGGTGATTGAAAACACCGGCACCTGGCCGGTGGGCGCTGTCACCAAACAGCTGCAGGTCTTTTTGTGCAACGTAAAGGGTGTTGCCAGGAAGGTCGCGGCGAGCGGCGTGGGGGTGAGATTGAGCCCAGGCTGGCAGAGCGCTCTCCGGCATCAGCGGCCACACGTCACCCACCTGGAACCAGCCCCAGAAAACATGGCGCGCTGGCGCGTTGAGCCAGCGCCAACCGGCGGCCGTCTTTTCCACGGGCCGAAACAAACCGAAAAACAGAAACAGGTCGCCGGGCCCCACGCCCTGATTGCGCAGATGGCTCTGGGCGGCGCCAAACTGGCCGAACAGGGGGCGCCAATGGCGCTTTCGCGGTAGTGACTGCCTTTGAATATCCGGGTCTAAATGCGCGCCGTGGTTCAGCGCGATGCGGCGACCGGTCAGGTCTTCCAGCAAGCCTGGGGGCAGGCCAAGATCGGCATAGCGGGTCGGAGAAAGGGCATCGGGGATAGGTAGCGACAATAATTGCCCGCTCGGGAGTATTGGGCTGGGGCAACCGCCGGCGCTGGAATCAAACCCTTTGCGGCTGATAATAATCTTCACGAAAACAATTTGGCCAGCAGGGTCGGCACGGCGGTTTCCACGCGCAGGATGCGCGGACCCAGCGAGATACCGCACATGCCGGCCTGTACCAGTTTTTCCACTTCGTAGGGGATAAAACCGCCTTCCGGCCCGACTGCCAGAATAGTCGGTTCTTTCGAGGCGGAGGCTGTCTCAGTGCTGCTGTAGGGATGGGCGAGCAGTGCCCGGCGCCCGCTGATCATGGCGGGCAAGCGATCTTCAACGAAGGGTTTGAACCGTTGTTCGAACTGTAGCGTCGGCAATACGGTGTCGCCGGACTGCTCCAGGCCCTCGCGAAAATAGCCGAGAATTTTGTCCTGTGTCAGGAGAGGGCTCTGCCAGTAGGATTTCTCCACCCGGTAGCTGTTTAGCAACACCAGATGCTCTATCCCCAGCTCTGCGGCCGTGCGGCAAATTCGGCGCGCGGCCTTGGGGCGCGGCAGGGCCAGCAGCAGTGTTAGCGGCAGCTTGGGCGGAGGCAGCTGCTCACAGACAATATTGCTAAGGCGCGTTTCAATCGCATCGCTGGCTGCAATGGTCGCTTGGCCACAGCGGCCGTTAATGATGCCCACCTTGAGGGTGTCGCCGGGCTGGACAGACAACACCGTGCGGATATGGCGGTGACGGTGATCGGTTAAACGGGCGCTGCCGTCAGCGGTAATCTCGTCGGGTTGGAGCAGCAGCCGGTTCATGCTCAGGCGGCGCTGGGTACTGCCCAGAGATCGTATTCGTCCGCGCCGATGACATCCACCAGCAGGGCATCACCGGGCTGTAAATCCGTCACGCCATCGAGGTAAACCTTGCCGTCAATTTCCGGGGCGTCCGCGTAACTGCGACCGATCGCGCCTTCCTTGTCGACCACATCGATCAATACTTCCAGTTGCTGGCCGATGCGTTGTTGCAGGCGCTCGGCAGAAATACGCCGCTGGGTTTCCATAAAGCGCTCCCAACGCGCCTGCTTCACGTCATCCGGTACCGGGTCTGGCAGGTCGTTGGCGGTTGCCCCATCCACGGGGGAATACTGGAAACAGCCGACACGGTCGAGCTGGGCTTCTTCGAGCCAGTCCAGCAGCATCTGAAAGTCTTCTTCGGTTTCACCGGGAAAGCCCACGATAAAGGTGGAGCGGATCACCAGGTCCGGGCAGATCTCGCGCCAGGCTTTTATTCGCTCCAGGGTCTTTTCCTGATTACCGGGGCGTTTCATCAGTTTCAGGACGCGCGGGCTGGCGTGCTGAAAGGGAATGTCGAGATAGGGCAGAATCTTGCCTTCCGCCATCAGCGGAATCACCTTGTCCACGTGGGGGTAGGGATACACATAGTGCAGGCGAACCCAGACACCCAGCTCGCCCAGTGCCACCGCCAGGTCCTGCATCCGGGTTTCCAGCGCATTGCCGTCGACAAAATCGAGTTTGTATTTCAAGTCCACGCCATATGCGCTGGTATCTTGAGAAATCACCAAGAGTTCGCGTGTGCCGTTTTGTACCAATTGCTTGGCCTCGGTCACGACGTCGGCAATGGGTCGCGATACCAGATCACCCCGCATGGACGGAATGATGCAAAAACTGCAACGGTGGTTACAGCCTTCTGAAATCTTCAGGTAGGAATAGTGCCGCGGTGTCAGCTTGATATTGGGCACCAGGTCTATGTGCGGGTTGTACTTCGCTTTTGTCTCGGTGGGAACGTACTGATGAACTGCGCCAACCACCTGTTTGTAGTCCGCCGGGCCACTAACACTCAGTACGCCGGGATGTGCTTGCTGAATGGTCTCGGCGTCCTTGCCCTTGCCCATGCAGCCGGTCACAATCACCTTGCCATTTTCACTCATGGCCTCGCTGATAGCGTCCAGTGATTCCTGCTTTGCACTGTCGATAAAGCCGCAGGTATTGACCACGACCACGTCGGCGTCGGTGTAACTGGGCACTATGTCATAGCCGTCCAGACGCAGCTGGGTGAGAATGCGCTCGGAGTCGACCAGGGCTTTTGGGCAGCCCAGACTGACAAAGCCGACTTTGGATTGAGACATAGAAACCTCGGGCAGTGAACGTGTGTCGCAAAGGGCGGGTATTCTACCTGAGCCGGGGAGCGACAGCCATGTTCTGGGCCGGAGACCAAGACAGGGAGAATGGGGTGATAATCAGGTTGGAAGGCCGCCGCAGCGGCGTGTGGCGCAGACTGGTGACGATGGGTTTGGTAGTCGGCGTGCTCTCGGCATGTAGCCAGTTGCCGCTGTTTGAAACCACTCAGGGGGATGAGCCGCAAACCCAGACCAGGGATCAGGGGCCGTTCCAGCCACCGCAGCTGAAAGTCGCCGCCTATGAGGCCAGTAGCCTCAAGATGGCCTACCGCAGCCAGACCAGCAAGGTAAAAGAGGCATTGGCGGGGCGGGCGCCCTCCGGTTTCAAGGCGGGATTGACCACCCGCGAAAGTCAGCAGCGTTTTGGC
This sequence comes from Litorivivens sp., assembly GCA_041638115.1. Taxonomy (GTDB): domain Bacteria; phylum Pseudomonadota; class Gammaproteobacteria; order Pseudomonadales; family Spongiibacteraceae; genus Litorivivens. Next base: position 4,122 of record JBFKXO010000175.1, read on the forward strand.
ATGAACAGCCCTATCTCGGGGGTGCTGTGGCCAGATACTGGCCTGGTGTTTAACGGCGATATGACCGACATTCAGCGGCATGATTTCCGCAAACCGATGTTGGAAATGGAGCTGGCCTTTCGCATCAATACCCTGATTCCAGAGCCGCTGGCGGATGTGTCCGAGGTGCAATTTGTGGTGTCCGAGATTATGCCCGCGCTGGAGTTGCCCGATCTTGGATTTGACAGCGAGGTGGGTGTTACGGGCGAGTCCATTGTGGCTGCCAACGCCGGCGCCAGCTACTACGTGCTCGGTGCGCCAATCAGTGTAGAGCAGGTTGATGTCAACGCCGTGCAAGCCAAGCTCTACCACGATGGCGAGCTCAACCAGCGCGGTGAAGCTACGCAGGTTATGGGCAATCAGTGGCGGGCGTTGTTCTGGTTGATTAATAGCCTGGTGGAGCAGGGCTGGGTGTTACAGCCCGGTCAGGTGCTGCTCAGTGGTGCGATGGGCGAAATGATTCCGATTGAAACGGGTGTGTATGAAGCCCGTTTTAGTGGTTTGGGCGAGGTCCGAATTCAGGTCGAGTAAGCGCAGGCTGGGTTTCTGGTTAGGCGTCGCTTGTCAGGCTTGCAGCTGACTGTCCGGTGCGTGACTGCGTGTGCTTAGCCCCAGGGTTTTCAGTGTGCGCAGCAGCTTGCCCATATCATCGTCGGTGAGAAACTCGCCGATGGCGACTCTTGTATCGCCATTACTCAGCGTCACATTGAGCCTCGGCCCTTCACACACATGGATGGCGGTACTTGCCCGCCGCCAGCGCCAGCTTTGCTGTGGCCGGCGACTGCCCGTTTC
>JBFKXO010000176.1:0-4926 GCA_041638115.1 Litorivivens sp.
AACCCGGCAGACGCCCCCGTTTCCTACCGCTGGACGATCATGGTCAGCGTGCTGTGGGCGCTGCTGTTATTGGCAGCCACCCTGCCGGACGGTGCCGTATTGCGCAATCAGACAACGGACAGCCTGATCGCCTCACCCTTTCTGTCCGGTATCGTGACATTGATCGCACTGACGATCGCCACCGCCAGTATTGCCTTTGGCATGGAGAATGGCCGCTACCGCTCGGCAACCGACTGGATTGAGGGCATGGAACAAAGTATCGCCAGCATGGCGTCATACTTGGTGCTGATGTTTTTCGCCGCCCAGTTTGTAAACTACTTTGCCTGGTCCGGCATGGGGGCTATCGCTGCGGTGAAAGGCGCCAATCTGCTCACCGCTTTCCAGCTTCCTCCGGCGCTGCTGCTTATCGTTTTTATTGGACTGTGCGCCGCTATCAATTTGTTGATTGGCAGCGCATCGGCCAAGTGGGCGCTACTGGCGCCGGTGTTTGTACCAATGCTCTACCTATTGGGGGTGTCGCCGGAAGCGGCCCAGCTCGCCTACCGAATCGGCGACAGCAGCACCAACATCATCACGCCGCTGATGCCCTACTTTGGCGTGGTCGTTGCGTTCGCGCAGCGCTATGACAAATCGCTGGGCATCGGCACGCTGATGGCCATGATGCTACCCTACTCGCTATTGTTTCTCGCCGGCTGGACCGCCATGTTACTGATTTGGATGGGGCTGGACTGGCCGTTGGGACCCGGCGGCGCGGGGTTCTGAAAAGGCGGCGCAGAGTTTTAGACAGTCGGCGCGGGTAATTAAAAAGGTTCATCGTAAATTCGAGTGGAGAGCTATACTGCCGCGGCCCCCTCACCCCAGCCCTCTCCCGCGGGGAGAGGGGGCGTCCTTCGCAGGGGCCGACGCAGCGCTCGGATCTAGCACATTTGGTTCCCTCTCCCTTTGGGCGGTGCGACGACTCGCGAGGGGACAGGGTGAGGGTGAAACGCCTTGTTGACTATCAAAAGTTCGATAAATTTCGAATTCCACCCGAATTTGCGATGAAGCATTAAAAAGGGCGCCGAAGCGCCCTTTCAGGATAACGAAAATCTGCTGTCAGCCTTTTGCCTTGCCTTTAACTTCGGCTTCCATTTCGCTCAGGCCGACATGGCGCACGTCCTTGCCTTTCACAAGATAGATAACATGCTCAGCAATATTGCGCGCGTGGTCCCCAATGCGCTCCAGTGAACGCAGCGCCCACATGATATTGAGCACGCGGCTGATGCTGCGCGGGTCTTCAATCATGTACGTGACCAGGCTGCGCATGGCCGTGCCGTATTCCACGTCGACCGCCTTGTCTTCCTGGGCTACTTTCAATGCCTGACCGCTATCAAGCCGGGCAAAGGCATCCAGTGCATTTCGCACCATCGAGCCGACATGGTCGCCGATGTGGCGAATTTCCAGGTAGCTGCGCGACACCCCCCCCTCGTTTGCCAACGCAATGGAGTGCTTGGCAATTTTGGTGGCCTCATCACCCATGCGCTCCAGATCGTTCAGGGCCTTACTGATAGCCAGTACCAAGCGCAGGTCACTGGCAGCAGGCTGGCGTCGCGCCAAAATCAAGGTGCACTCTTCGTCGATCTCAACTTCAAGGTCGTTGACCTTGTTATCGCGCTGGGCAACCTCTTCTGCCATACCGCTGTCGAGATTCATAAAGGCAGAAATGGCATCACGTACCTGCTTTTCCACCAGACCGCCCATTTCCAGCATGCGGGTTTTCGCTTCATCCAGCTCGGCATTGAACTGTTGCGAAATGTGATGCGAATGTATGTCTTTTTCCATCGTGCAATCCTGAGCTTATCCGTAACGACCGGTGATGTAATCTTCGGTCTGCTTCTGCGCGGGGTTGGTGAACAGTGTATCGGTATCACCGAATTCGATCAGCTTACCCATGTACATAAAGGCAGTATAGTCGGAAACCCGCGCCGCCTGCTGCATATTGTGCGTAACTATTACGATGGTGTATTTAGATTTGAGCTCGTAGATCAGCTCTTCAATCTTGAGGGTTGAAATCGGATCTAGCGCCGAGGCCGGCTCATCCAACAGCAACACTTCCGGCTCTACCGCGATCGTGCGGGCGATGACCAAACGCTGCTGCTGACCGCCAGACATACCCAGTGCGTTATCCTGCAAGCGGTCCTTCACTTCATCCCACAAGGCAGCACCGCGCAAAGAACGCTCGACCGCCTCGTCCAGCACGCGCTTTTTATTTATGCCCTGAATCCGCAGCCCGTAGGCTACGTTTTCGTAGATCGATTTGGGAAAGGGATTTGGCTTCTGAAATACCATGCCAACATTGCGCCGCAGCGCCGCCGCATCAACCGATTTTTCGTAGATATTGTGGCCATCAAGTTTGATCTGACCTTCAATCCGACAACCGTCAACCAGATCATTCATCCGGTTAAAGCAGCGCAGCAGTGTCGACTTACCACAGCCGCTCGGGCCGATAAACGCCGTGACGCGCTTGCGAGGGATCTGCATATCCACATTGTAAAGGGCCTGCTTTTCGCCGTAGTACAGCTTCAGGTCCTCGACGGTCAGCGCAATGTCCTCGTCAGCGAGCTTCTTGGTCGACGCATTGCGGCCCAGCGAATCCATTCGGATCGCGTGGGTGCGGGGTTGGGTTGATTCCGTGCTCATGATGTCACCGTGTCAATAAAATCTGTTAGATATCCAGCGCTTTGTACTTTTCACGCAAGTGATTGCGCAGCGCCACCGCACTCAGGTTCAGCAGAGCGATAATCACGACCAGCAGCATCGCGGTCGCATAGACCAGCGGGCGCGCTGCCTCTACATTCGGGCTTTGGAAACCTACATCGTAAATGTGGAAACCCAAATGCATGAATTTCTGATCCAGATGGAAATACGGGAAGTTGCCATTGACCGGCAGGGTCGGCGCCAGCTTGACCACACCCACCAGCATCAGCGGGGCCACTTCGCCGGCGGCACGCGCGACCGCCAATATCAAACCGGTCATCATCGCCGGGCTGGCCATCGGCAGTACCACCCGCCACAGGGTTTCGGCTTTGGTCGCCCCCAGGGCCAGGCTCCCCTCACGCAATGCCCTAGGAATCCGCGATAAGCCCTCTTCCGTCGCAACAATCACCACCGGCAGAGTCAACAGGGCCAAGGTCAACGAGGCCCACAACAATCCCGGCGTACCAAAGGTCGGCGACGGAAGGGCTTCAGGGAAAAATATCTGGTCGATCTCAGAGCCCACAAAGTAAATGAAAAAGCCCAAACCAAATACACCGTAGACAATCGAGGGAACACCGGCCAGGTTATTGACGGCGATACGGATAACCCGCGTCATCACGCCCTGCCGGGCATATTCTCGCAGGTAAACTGCAGCAATGACCCCAAACGGCGTAACGATGATCGCCATAATGATCACCATGATGACGGTGCCGAAGATCGCCGGGAAAATCCCGCCTTCCGTGTTGGCCTCACGTGGCTCTTCACTCAGAAACTCCCAGAACTTGGCGATATAAAACAGGAGTTTGTCGGCCACATTCATTGCGTTGGGCTGGTAGGCGTGAACAATCTTGGAGAGTTGCAGTTCCACCTGCTGGCCATTAGCCACTTCCGCCACAATACTGTCGCGATTAATCTTCTGATAAAGCTCAACAAGCTGCGCCTGGTATACTCGATACTCCGCATCCAGCTCTGCCCTACTGGCTTCAATCTGAGCCTGCTTTTCAGCGCGTCGCGCCGGCTTGAGATCTTCGTCAAGCTCTAGCCCGCGCTCATCCAGCCGCAGCTGCTCAATACGATAATTGATCGCGCCAATATCAACTTTCTCGATGCGCTCAATCTGTGAATAGATGTCCTGAGCGCGAGCAAGGCGAGATTCGAACTCGGCCCAACTACCCTCACCGCTGGCAACCGTTTCACCCTGTTCTTTCACTTCGCGCAAGAAACCGTAGAAATTCCCCCACTCGCGGCGCTCCAGCACCATCAGGTCTTCAGGGTATGAGATATCGCTCAGAAAGGTGCTGAGCACCCAGCCAAAGTCGGCGCCGGAGACATCGCGGTTACCTTTTTTAATCAGCTGGCGATCCAGCAAGACCTCGTCAGTGTCCAGCTTGAAGCCGGCACTGCGCAGTTGCTCGATGGGCACTTCTTCGGTCTGCACCTGCTCGCCAATCAACCAGGTCGCTGTCTCACCCGTCGGTTGGTACTGAGCCTTCATGACATCGGCCGGCCAGAAGTGGCCAAAGCCCCGCACCAGCAGTAGTAGCAACAAACCAATTACCGCTATTGCACTTAGGCTGACCGCCGCAGCGTTGATCCAGATCAACGGCTCCCCGCGACGGCACCACTCGTAGAAAGAATGACGTTGTTGACGTTCCAAAGGCATTACAAAATTTCCTACAGGTTGCCGTAGCGGTTACGCAGACGCTGACGAACAATTTCCGCCGCGGTGTTAACCACAAAGGTAAAGAGAAACAATACAAAGGCTGCCAGGAAAAGCACGCGGTAATGGCTGCTGTCGACTTCGGTTTCGCCGATCTCCACCGCGATATTCGCGGCCAGAGTACGCATACCTTCAAAGATATTCATATCCATGACCGGTGTATTACCTGTCGCCATCAGTACGATCATGGTTTCACCAACCGCGCGGCCCATACCGATCATCAGCGCCGAGAAAATACCCGGACTCGCCGTTGGCATCACCACGCCAACCAGGGTTTGCCAGGGCGTTGCACCGAGCGCCAGCGAACCGTAGCTGAGGTGTTTGGGTACTGAAAAGATAGCGTCTTCAGCGATTGAGAAAATATTTGGTATCACCGCAAAGCCCATGGCAACACCAACCACCAACGCGTTGCGCTGATCAAAGGAAATCCCCAGATCCGTGGTCAGCCAGGCGCGCATATCGCCGTCAAA
>JBFKXO010000177.1:0-4880 GCA_041638115.1 Litorivivens sp.
CCTTGGTTTCCATTGGAGCCCACGTCTGGATTGGGCTGTGGAGCGTGTCTACCGACTACATCAAGCCGGCCGGTCCTCGTTTTCTGTTTCAGGCGATAACCGGGGCGGCGATGTTCTCGTTTCTGGTCTGAGGTGTTCAGGTTCTTTGGGGATTATAAACAATGTCTAAACTTCGTACGCTAAACTATGACGCCATCGTCGTTGGTGGCGGTGGCGCGGGTATGCGCGCTGCCCTGCAATTGGCCCAGTCTGGTTACAAGACTGCGGTAATTTCTAAAGTTTTCCCGACCCGGTCGCACACAGTGTCTGCGCAAGGCGGTATTACCTGTGCCATCGCCAGTGCTGACCCCAATGACCAGTGGCAGTGGCATATGTATGACACCGTCAAGGGCTCCGACTACATCGGTGACCAGGACGCGATTGAATACATGTGCTCTGTAGGTCCCGAGGCAGTGTTCGAGCTGGACCACATGGGTCTGCCGTTCTCCCGCACCGAAGAAGGTCGTATCTACCAGCGTCCTTTCGGTGGCCAGTCCAAGGAATACGGTGAGGGCGGTCAGGCTGCCCGTACCTGTGCGGCGGCTGACCGTACCGGCCACGCGCTGCTCCATACGCTGTATCAGGGCAACCTGAAGAACAACACGGTCTTCTTTAACGAGTGGTATGCCACCGATATCGTCAAGAACCAGGACGGTGCGGTTGGCGGCGTTATGGCTATCTGTATTGAAACTGGCGAAGTGGTTTACGTGAAATCTAAAGCCACGGTATTTGCCACTGGTGGTGCGGGCCGTATCTACGCCTCTACGACCAACGCCCATATCAATACCGGAGACGGTATCGGTATGGCCCTGCGCGCGGGCTTCCCGGTGCAGGACATCGAAATGTGGCAGTTCCACCCGACCGGCATTGCCGGCGCGGGCACTCTGGTGACAGAAGGCTGCCGTGGTGAAGGTGGTTATCTGATCAACAAAGATGGCGAGCGTTTCATGGAGCGCTATGCACCTAATGCTAAAGACCTGGCGGGTCGTGACGTTGTTGCCCGCTCGATGGTTCTGGAAATTCTCGAAGGTCGCGGCTGTGGCCCAGAGGGTGACCACGTTTATCTGAAGCTCGACCATCTGGGTGAAGAGGTGCTGGAAAGCCGCCTGCCCGGTATCTGCGAGCTGAGCCGTACCTTTGCCCACGCCGATCCGGTTAAAGAGCCCATTCCGGTCGTACCGACCTGTCACTACATGATGGGCGGTATCCCGACTAACATCCACGGTCAGGCTTTGACTCTGGACGAGAACGGCAACGACAAAGTCATCCCGGGTCTGTACGCCTGTGGTGAGGTTGCCTGTGTGTCTGTACACGGCGCCAACCGTCTGGGCGGCAACTCGCTGCTCGACCTGGTGGTATTTGGTCGCGCTTCCGGTCTCTACATTGAGAAGGCCCTGCGCGAGGGTATCGAAATGCGCGACGCTACCGAGACCGATATCGACGCGGCAGCTTCACGCATTCACGCGCTGGACAACACCACCGGTGGCGAAAGCGTGGCAGCACTGCGCAAGGAACTGCAGAACACCATGCAGAACCACTTCGGCGTATTCCGCAACGAGAAATTCATGCAGGAAGGCATCAAGAAACTGGCCGAGCTGCGTGAGCGTATCGATAACGCCCACCTCGAAGACAAGAGCATGGCTTTCAACACCGCTCGTATCGAGGCGCTGGAACTGCACAACCTGTTTGAAGTGGCCGAAGCTACGGCGATTGCCGCTGAAGAGCGCAAGGAAAGCCGCGGCGCGCACGCCCGCGAAGATTACACCGAGCGTGACGATGAAAACTGGCTGTGCCACTCCATGTACTTCCCCGGTGACAAACGTGTGGGCAAGCGCGCGGTAAACTTCGCGCCGAAAACCCGCGATGCGTTTGAGCCGAAAACACGTACTTATTAAGTCGGGGAGATCAAAGAATGTTGCAAGTAAGTCTGTACCGCTACAACCCTGAGACTGATCAGGAGCCGTACATGCAGGACGTTGAGGTCGATACCGGCGGTAAAGACCTGATGGTTCTGGATGTATTGGAGCTGTTGAAAGCCCAAGACCCAAGCCTGGGTTATCGCCGCTCCTGCCGTGAAGGTGTGTGTGGCTCTGATGGCATGAACATCAACGGCAAGAACGGTCTGGCCTGTATTATGCCTTTGTCAGAAGCGCTGAAGGGTGGCAACAAGCTGATCCTGCGGCCGCTGCCTGGCCTGCCGGTTATCCGCGACCTGGTTGTTGACATGTCGCTATTCTACAAGCAGTACGAGAAGGTGAAGCCTTACCTGATCAACGACACGCCGGCGCCGGCTATCGAGCGTCTGCAGTCGCCGGAAGAGCGCGCAAAGCTGGACGGTCTGTACGAGTGCATTCTCTGTGCCTGCTGTTCTACCTCGTGCCCGTCGTTCTGGTGGAACCCGGACCGTTTTATTGGCCCGGCCGGTCTGTTGCAGGCGTACCGCTTCCTGGCGGACAGCCGTGACACCGCCCGTCAAGAGCGTCTGGATAATCTGGATGATCCGTTTAGCGTATTTCGCTGCCACGGGATTCAGAACTGTGTGAATGTGTGCCCCAAAGGTCTTAACCCGACCCGAGCCATCGGCCACATCCGCAACATGCTGCTGACCAACGCAACCTGAGTTGGCAGTTAAGTAAGTCAGGTATTTTATTGTAATACTTGAAATTCCGGCTCAAGGTGTCATTGTGGGCCTTGGGCCGGAACGCCTGTCTTGACTGGTTTCAGTTGAGCGAGCGCAGTACGTCTACAATAGAAATGAGGAACCGAATAACCCCTGCGGTTATCTGTATGATGCAGTCGGTTCTCGTGATAGCCCGGTCCGCATTTCGGGGGAGAGCGGTGGGTGTTGCGCGAAGCGGTTCAAAGCGGATGCCGCGTTTGAAGCAGGTGAAAATCCATGCAAAAAGGCTCGATGGAATTGCTCTGGAGCAGTTCCCATATCTCGGGTGGCAATGCCGAGTACGTCGAAATGATGTACGAAACATTCCTCACAGACCCCAATGCCGTACCAGAGGTATGGCGAAGCTATTTTGAACAACTCCCACGCGTTACCGAGCAAGTCGTTCGTGACATTCCTCATTCGCCGGTACGCGAGCATTTTGCCAACCTGGCCAAGGTTAAGGTTCGCCCTGCGGCCGCTGCAGCCAGCCCCGTCTCCGACCATGAGCGCAAGCAGGTTCGCGTTATCCAGCTCGTTAGCGCTTATCGTCAGCGCGGTCATCAGAAAGCCAGTCTCGATCCACTGAATCTGTGGCAGCGGGCGCCGGTTGCGGACCTCGACCTGCACTACCACCAGCTCAGCGACGCGGATCGCGATACCGTCTTCCAGACTGGCAGCCTCTACATCGGCAAGGATCAGGCCACTCTTGGCGAGATCCATGACGCGCTGGAGCGCACCTACTGCGGCACCGTGGGCGCGGAGTTCATGCATATCGTGAACACTGAGGAGCGCCAGTGGATTCAGCAGCGTATGGAAAGTGTACGTTCGCGGCCTGAGTACGGATCAGATGTGAAGCGCCACCTGTTGGAGCGATTGACGGCTGCGGAGGGGCTGGAGAAGTCGCTCGGGTCGAAATATCCAGGTACCAAGCGATTCGGTCTGGAAGGCGGTGAGAGCTTGATTCCGATGATGGACGCCATGATCCAGCGCGGTGGCGCCTACGGTAACAAGGAAATCGTGATCGGTATGGCCCACCGCGGCCGACTGAACGTGCTGGTGAACATCCTCGGTAAGAATCCGGGCGAGCTGTTCGACGAGTTTGAAGGCAAAGCTCAGTATCAGGGCTCTGCCGACGTGAAATACCACCAGGGTTTTTCCTCCAATGTGATGACCAGTGGTGGCGAGGTGCATCTGGCGCTGGCCTTTAACCCTTCGCACCTGGAGATTGTTTCGCCGGTTGTCGAGGGCTCGGTTCGCGCCCGTCAGGATCGTCGTGACGATGCGGTTGGCGATAGTGTGATGCCTATCGTCATGCACGGTGATGCGGCCTTTGCTGGACAGGGCGTGGTGATGGAAACTTTCCAGATGTCACAGACCCGGGCCTATCGAACCGGTGGCACCGTGCACATCGTGATCAATAACCAGGTGGGCTTTACCACCAGCTTCCAGGCCGATGCGCGGTCGACTGAATACTGCACTGACGTCGCCAAAATGGTTCAGGCGCCGATCTTCCACGTCAATGGCGACGATCCGGAAGCGGTCTTGTTTGTCAGTCAGCTGGCGGTGGATTTCCGTCAGGAATTCAAGAAAGACGTCGTCATCGACCTGATCTGTTACCGCCGCCGCGGTCACAATGAGGCTGACGAACCCTCGGGTACTCAGCCGCTGATGTACGCGCAGATCAAGAATCAGAAGTCGTCACGGGAGCTTTACGCGGCCTCCTTGATCGAGCAGGGCATTGTCGACAAGGACGGTGTGGATGCGATGGAAACTGAATATCGCGCGGCGCTCGACGAAGGCAAGCACGTGGTGAAAAGCCTGGTGATGGAGCCCAACAGCGGCATGTTTGTCGACTGGCGGCCCTTTATCGGCCACGACTGGCAGGCACCCGGTGATACCACCTACGAAGAGAAGCATCTGCGCGAGCTGGCCAATACGATCAATACCATTCCCGAAGGCTTCTCGCTCCAGCGTCAAGTTGCCAAGATCTACGAAGATCGTCGCAAAATGGCTGCCGGTGCAACCCCAATTAACTGGGGGTTTGCCGAAACGCTGGCCTACGCCACCTTGCTGGAGCAAAACTTTGCCGTGCGTCTTACCGGGCAGGATGTTGGTCGCGGCACCTTCTCCCACCGCCATGCGGTATTGCACAGTCAGAAGGATGGCAGCACCTATACGCCGC
>JBFKXO010000178.1:0-4864 GCA_041638115.1 Litorivivens sp.
ACCCTCGGGGGGCGTTTAACACCGTGCCCAGTGCACGGCAAAATTAGTCTACGCCGAATCCCGGCACTGCAACAGTGGGATGAAGAAATTTAGTCGGCAATGGTTTCCATCACCGACGCCTCACGCCCCGCGTCGTCGGCAAAATCGGTATCAAGCGACCCACCGCGCAACAAAATCACCTCTACCCGTCGGTTTCTGGCTCGCCCCTCAGCGGTCTTGTTGGAATCTATTGGTCGGGTCGCGCCAAAGCCGGCAACCTGAAAGCGTGCGGGATCAAGCTCGCCTTTGTCGACTATCTCCTCCAACACCGTGACTGCCCGCGCGGATGACAATTCCCAATTCGAGCGGAACCGTTCGGTACTGATAGGGAGAATATCGGTGTGCCCGGCCACGGCGACGCGGCCGCCAATTTCGTTAGTCAGCCGCGAGATTTTCAGAATGACCGGGTTAAAGTCATTACTGAGCTCGGCGCTGCCCGACGGAAATGATCCGGTCTCACGAATGCGTATCGTGATTACCCGCTGGCCGTCAGACTGCACCTCAACCACGCCTTTGGCGATTTCCACTTCGAGGTAGTTAAGTACTTTCTCCAGATCCTTGAGCAGATCATTTTCGTCCTCGTCGTTCTCGCCCTGCTTGCGCATTTCCGTTAACTCGTTTATCGCCTCCTGGCGCACTTCATCCTGTTCGGTCGGTGTCGGCATACCGGGAGAAAAATCCCGCGAAATCACACTGGTGCCAATCGGCGGGTTAAAGGCGGGCACATCACGTTGCACACCAAAGGCATCCTTCATGGACCCAGAGAGCTCCTTGAATTTTTGCTTGTCGAGTTCGGAGAACGAGAACAGCAGTACAAAGAATGCCAATAGTAGTGACATCAGGTCCGCAAAAGTCATCACCCAGGCTGGCGCGCCAGGCTGGGCCTTTTTAACCGGTGCGTCGTCCATTACGCGGCTTCTGCCGGATTAGCGTCTTTGTCGCCGGCATCGCGTTGTCCTTCCGGCAGGTAGGTGGCCAGCAGCGATTCAAGAACACGCGGGTTCAAGCCCTCTTGGATACCGTGAATGGCTTCCAGAATCAGATGACGGTTTCGTCGCTCCTCTGCGGTGCGAAAGGCGAGTTTCTCCGCCATAGGCAGCGCCACCGCGTTCGCCAACACCGCACCATATAGGGTGGTTAGCAGGGCCACCGCCATTGCGGGGCCGATGGCCTTCGGGTCCGACATATTGGACATCATCTGCACCAGACCGACCAGGGTACCGATCATACCCATCGCCGGGGCGGATTCCCCAAAACCCCGGAAGATGGCTTCACCCATCTCCTGGCGTTCGATGGTCAGGTTGATCTCCTTGCTAAGCAGGCGCTTGACGAAGTCGGCATCGTGCCCGTCAATCGCCATCTGCACGCCCTTTTCCAGAAACTCGTTGCTGATCTCCACGGCTTCCAGGCCCAGCAACCCTTCCTTGCGGGCAACACCGGCCAGATCAATACATTCGGTGATCAGTGCTTCGGAACTCACGGGTTTGTGGAAAAACGCCCGGGAAGCCACCTTGAAGGCACCCAGGGTCTGCTCCAGGGGAAACTTAACCAGATTAGCAAACAGCGTGCCGCCGATCACAATCAGGACGCTGGGTATGTCGAAAAAGCCGCCGGCACTGCCACCCACAAAGATGGCCGCGATAATCACGCCCAGTGCGCCAAACATACCTAATAATGTTGCGATATCCACGCTAGACACTCCTGCTCGCGTACGCATCCACGCCGAATTACACGGATTTTGCCCGAGCACAGAGGAAATCGGCGTAAACGAGAGAATCTTGAGTACGTACAAGCCTCTACTGACAGGGCGAGATTTTCTATACGCGATTGCCGTAGTGGTTCGATAAACAGGAGGAATATGCGGCCACGGGAATAGCGACTAGCGATACTTTGCGGTACACTGCCGCGCCTGCGCGCCCGTAGCTCAGCTGGATAGAGTAGGTGGCTTCGAACCACTTGGTCGGGAGTTCGAATCTCTCCGGGCGCGCCATTTTCCCTGCCCAGGTCAATCTTCAAACCCTTCATTTCTGAATCGCAGTGCGTTGCGCACTTGGTGATTGGACGGCGTTGAAGGGGGCGCTGAACGCACCCCCGGCAGGTCAGATTACTCGTCTTGCGGCGGCGGCAAGATCACTTCATCGTTGACCAATACGGCCGTGTCATAGTGGCTGTCTTCGCTGTAAGCAACAATGACGTCAAACTCCGCGCGGCACACTTCACCCGCAGCCAGACAGGTTCGTACGCTCGAGTGGTCCTCGGCGATCGTGTGACGTTCAAAGAATGAGGGGTTGCGAGCCTCTGCGAGACTGCCCGACTCGTGATCAAATTCTCCACCCCGCGTCTCCTGACGCACGGTCAGACCGCCATCAAAGCGATAAGGCTCAGGTTCCGCTGCTTCATCATTGGCTCCGGACAAACCGGGCAGTGCCGCTGAATCACCTTCGTCTTCACTCGACTGCGCGCCGGACGGCTGCCCCGGTGCACTCAGATTTGAGCTGCCGCCGCTCGATTGCATCGCCATCAGACCATCAGATAGCGAGCCGCCCAGCGCGCTCAAGCCACCACCGTTGCCTGAACCGATACCCAGAGCGGGCTGTGCAACCGCTTGCACCGTTACCAGCGCTGAAAATGTGGCGCATGCCGTCATTGCGAACAAGCGAGTTCTTTTTTGTCCCATGTGTTCAACCTCCTTTCCGTTGAGTGTTGTGTTCAACCCAGTGGACTCCGTCGTTTCTGGAGTGTTCCAGTCCTTGGTAATATCACGGTTAAACGACGAAAATGCCTGCATAATCTTGGGCACTTTCTCGTCCGCGACAGGCGACAGAAGACCCTTTTGTCGGGATTTACCAACAAATCTGCTGCAACACCCCGTAGCGTTAGCTACACACCTGTTACCTTTTCGCTTCACTCTCGGCCGGCCATCTTTTATCATGCCGCTCAAAGAATGATCAGCGTCAACTTCTCACGGGACACTCATGACACACCTCTCTCTTGCCCTGCGCCTGGCGACCATTTTGCTGGCCGCCACCGCCATTACCGCCTGCAAAAGCAGCAGTTCTTCCAGCAGCAGCAACCCCGCGCCCAATCCGGCACCGGTTGTCCCCACGACCCCAGGCACCGAGAACCCGACACCTCAAGTTGGCCGAACCTTTGAAATTGCGCCGGGCGAGGACGCAACCATACAAATGGTACGCGCCATGGTGCAGGCAGCACCGGGTGACGTGATTGAATTTGGCTGCGGCTATTTTGAACTGAGTTCGACACTGCAATTGATCAACACCGAAGACATCACCATTCGCGGTTGCGGCAAGGACAAAACGGTGCTGTCGTTCAAAAACAACAATGCGCCCGAGGGCATTCTCGGCGTCAATGTGCACGGCCTGTGGATTGAAGATCTGACCATCCTGGATACCGGCGGCAATGGCATCGAGCTGCGCAGTGTCAATCACGCGACGCTGAAGCGCGTGCGCACCATTTGGTCATCCGGCGGCGGCCGTGAAAGTGACGACCCGATTACCGCCGACAATGCCTTCGAGAATAACGCCGCTCGTTTGCACATCGCCTGTACTGACCCGGCAACACAAGATCCGACCGCCTTTGAAAACGGTTTGGGCGACACCACCTCACCCGACTACACCGTCAGCCCCAAATCCGGTCGCTATGGTATTTATCCGGTGTCGTCAGAAAATATTCTGATCGAAGAGGCCGAATCGGTTGGCGCGTCTGATGCAGGGATTTATGTGGGCCAAACCAGCACCGCCATCATTCGAAACAGCCGCGCGGCGTACAATGTATTCGGCTTCGAAATTGAAAACGTGCGCAACGGCGAGTACGACAGCAACCTGGCCGAGTGCAACACCGGCGGCTTTCTGGTGTATGACCTGGACGGCTTGCGCCAGTACGGTGATCGCACCCGCATGTTCAATAACATCTCGCGCAACAACAACACCTACAACTTTACCTCAGGCGGTTTTGTGGGCGACGTACCGCCCGGCAGCGGCATGATTACGCTGGCTTATGACCAGATCGAGGTGTTCGACAATATTTTCGAAAACAACAACACCGCCGGCATTATCCACGTCAGCTACGAAATCTTTCCCGAAGGCGCAGGCCGTCCCGGTGAAAAGCGCATTGATTTCTACACCGAAGGCCTGCATATCTATCGCAATATCTTTCGCAACAACGGCAACAATCTGCCTACACCCACCAGCAATGATATTCAGGAGCAAACTCTCGCCCGACTGCTACCGCCACTGGTGGGCCTGAAAAACCAGGCAGCCTGTTTAAATCCGCTGAACGCCGCCACCTGTTTGAAGCATGGCGGTACCGGTTATCGCGGCGCCCATATTATCTGGGACGGGCTGCTGGATGATCTGAACGAGAGCTGCGCCTATCCCGAAGGGGTTCCGAAAGACGAGCGTGGCAAGCCACTGTACAACAACACTCATAAAGTGGACTGTCGATACAACGCCTATAAATTCAACGCCCAGAAAAAACGCATCGTGCCGGAATGGTTTGCGTCGTGTATCGCTGACAACAATCTGTTTGAAAATGGCAGTTTGCCCTTTGCCAAATTCAACGGCACTAAAGGGCTTGAAGTCGTTATTGCTGCCGCCACTGCGGACATCCCACCCGATGATCAGGAGTCTTTTACTCACATTCTAAACGGGCTGACGGCGACAAACCTGAGAGAGTTCGCTTCTGAGTTTGATATGTCAGCCCACAAATGCCCGGACGCCTACGGCAGAACACTGGAGCCACTGCCGCCCGTCGTGATTCCACCCTTTGTGCCCACGGGCAAATACGCGCCGGGGCCGAGCCCGGA
>JBFKXO010000179.1:0-4844 GCA_041638115.1 Litorivivens sp.
GCGGCCACAGCCGCCGGCAAAGAGGGTGTCACCGCAAAATAGCATGTCGGCGCCATAAAAGGCGATATGGTCCAATGTATGACCGGGAACACCGAGTACGGTAAATGTCTGGCCCAGCACCACAACCTCGTCGCCTTCAGTCACCGGCTCATTGATTTCAGGAGCTGAGGTTGCCGGGCCAATAATTCGCAGTGAGCGATTTTTGACCAGCGCCGGTAAGCCGCCGACATGATCAAAGTGATGGTGCGTAATCAGCACGCCCTGAAGGGTGAGGTCATTGGTCTTTAAATGGGCCTCAACCGGCTCCGCATCACCCGGATCGACCACCCAAGCGTTGCCATTGTCATCGGACAGGCACCAGATATAGTTGTCACTAAAGGCCTTAATAGGGTCTATGTTAATCATGCATACTCAGCTGTTGGTTTTTCAGGTACGCTAATTGACTGTCTGAGGGAACGCAAGGTTCCCGGCGACTTAGACGACAACTCTGGCGGAGAGTTTCCTAGTGACCAACTGGCGTCCACAGGCACCTGATAACGAGTTGCTTCCGGCCCTGAAACGCTGGTTCGACAGCCCGCTGGGCCGACAACTGATGAATGAGGAGCGCTGCCTCATAGAGCGGGCGCTGGAAGGGGCCTTTGGCCATTCCCTGCTGGAACTCAGTCTGGGGCCGCGTACGCTGGTGTCACGACCGGAGGCGATACGTCGCCATTTCAGTATGGGTCCCACCGTGCAAACCGAGCTGGGAAAAAACCTCGATGCGGTCAGCGATTTTGCCGCGTTACCCGTCGCTAATGAAAGCCAGGACGTGGTGGTGGTACACCACTTGCTGGAATTTATTGCCAACCCCCACAACATGCTGCGTGAACTGGAGCGCGTTATCGTCCCCCATGGTCGGCTGTTAATTATTGGATTTAACCCCATGTCGCTATTGGGTTTGCGCCTGTATTTCATTGGTCGGATGACCCGCAATAGCGTCTGGCGCCATCATTTGCTGACTACCTGGCGACTGATGGACTGGTTAAACCTGCTGGGGTTTGAGCTCAACCAGCGAGTCTATGGTTTCCACCGTTTGCCCTTTAACTCGCCCAATTGGTGTCTTAATCACCCGTTATTTGCCTCGCAAATGATGCAAAAGGTCCCCGTGGGTGGAACTTTCCTGATTTCAGCGACAAAATACCGCGCTCCAATAACTCCGGTACGCTTGCGCTGGCGGCGCGAACCGCTGGTCAACGTGCGTCCTCTCGGGGCTGCGCGCAGCGGCGTACTGCAAAAACAGTGAGAATGAATGAAAGTCGAATTATTCACCGACGGTGCCTGCCGGGGCAATCCGGGGCCCGGCGGTTGGGGTGCTTTGCTGCGCTACGGCGAAGTGGAAAAGTCGCTTTATGGTGGGGAGAAGGAAACCACCAATAACCGCATGGAGTTAATGGCTGCTATTGAGGCCCTGCGGGCGCTGAAAAAGCCCAGTCAGGTTATTTTGACGACCGACTCGCAGTACGTGCGCAAAGGCATCACTGAGTGGATCGCCAACTGGAAGCGACGCAACTGGCGAACGGCAAGTAAACAGCCGGTTAAAAACAAGGATTTATGGCAGGCTCTTGATGCACTCTGTCAAACCCACGATGTGGAGTGGCACTGGGTGAAAGGCCACAGCGGTCACCGTGAAAATGAAATCGCCGACCAGCTCGCCAACCGCGGTATCGACGAGCTGCGTGCTTAAGACGCCGTCTCACTAACAGGAGAAACATGTGTCACGACAGGTCGTACTGGATACCGAAACCACGGGTCTTGAACCTTCCCAGGGGCATCGCATCATTGAGATTGGTTGTGTTGAACTGATCAACCGGCGGCTTACGGGCCGCCACTACCACCAATACATCAATCCCGAACGCGAGGTAGAGGCCGGCGCGATTGAGGTGCATGGCATCACCAATGAATTCCTGGCCGACAAGCCGGTATTTTCTGCGATTGCAGAGGATTTCATGGAGTTTATTCGCGGGGCCGAGCTGGTCATTCACAATGCGCCGTTTGACGTCGGCTTTATCGACCATGAGCTCAAGTTGCTCAAGCGCAAAGAAACCGTCGCTGAACACTGCTCGATAATCGATAGCCTCGTCATGGCCCGTCAAAAGCACCCGGGACAGCGCAACAGCCTGGATGCGTTGTGCCAACGCTACGGTGTCGACAATTCTCAGCGGGATTTGCACGGCGCCTTGCTCGATGCCGAGATTCTAGCCGACGTTTACCTGCTGATGACTGGCGGACAGACTGATTTGGCGCTGGCAGGAGATAACAGCAATGGCAGTGGGCAAGGGGGAACGGCAGAAATCCGTCGACTGCCAGCCGACCGCCCGGCACTGAAAATACTTCGGGCGGCAACCGATGAAATCACGGCCCACAACGAGCATTTACAGGCTATCGACAAGGCCAGCGATGGCAATTGCCAATGGCTGAAAAGCTGATTTCGGCGGGGAGAGCGGTACGTCGCTGGATTCGCGCCAATAAAAAATCAGGCACTATTCACATCTTTTAATATTTGACTACGGCTCTTTGCCAAGCTGGGTTACACTCCTAAGACCAGCAATTACAGGCACTTAGCTCACTATTTGCACAGTTCCTTTAACTTTTGCCGGGGTGCGCAAGCCACCGCAGGGCGGTGGTCAAGGCCGCATAGCCATTACAATAAAAGTGTCATAACCCGCGCCGGGAACCGCGCCGGGGTTGGCAGTCGGGTGATTGCCGACATTGACGAAGCTTCCAGAGGTGTCCATGCTAAATTTCCACGATTTGCTCTGTGCGTGGGGGTATGCGAGTGCAGTATGAAGTAGCCGTAAATATGTCATCGCTTGATTTGGTCGCAAGCGAGCTCGGCATAACCCTGGATGAGGCGACAGACGCCTTTGAGGAATTTGTATCCGACCCAGAACGGCAGGATGCCCTGAAAACCTGCGCCGAGCTGACCTGGCAAATTGCCGGCACACTCAAACTGATTCAGGTTCATGGTGCCTGCCTGCTGGCAGACAATATGTATCAGGCACTGAAAAAGAGTCTCGCCGCCGGCAAGGCACCCAATGCCAAGCAGGCCGAAGCCCTCAGCACATCGTTTTTTGTGTTGCCGCGGTATTTGGAATCCGTTTCTGCTCGCAAGACTGATGTGGCGCTGATGCTGCTGCCCCAGATAAATGAGATTCGCATGGCTCATGGCGAGGACGTTATCCTCGAACATCAGCAATTGCAGGTAAAGGTGCCGCGTTTTAGCGAAGACTCCGACTTTACTGTCAAGCTCACCCCCGCGGCAGCGGACGCCGACACCCTGAAACGTCTGCGGCATATGTACCAGGTTGGCCTGTTAGGGGTATTGCGAAACTCGCAGGTTGCCTTGCATTTGCGTCTGATGAATCGCGCGCTGCAACGCTTCTGTGGTTTTTTGCAGCCAGGGCCCGCGCAGCGTTTCTGGTTGCTCGCCAACGCGGTAGTCGATTGCTTTGTCGAGCGCAAACTCACCCTGAACAGCACCAGAATGCGCAGTTTTAGTCGCCTCGATAAAGCCCTGCGTGATATTGCCGGGGATACCGCCTTACTCAACCAGGTGCCGGCGATGCCGGAAATTGAGCGGGAACTTTACCATCTTCTAAGCATCAGTGGCGCCGAGTCGGACAGCACTGCAGGCAAATTCATGAATGCTGCGGGCATTATCCCCATGACCCTGCTGGATAGCGGCATTCAAACCGATTTGCAGCGTATGTTCGGGCCCGGGCTGGACGCCATGTCGACCGTGATCAAAGAGCTCCACGGCGAGCTGCGCAATGCGATGGACATTCTCGAAATCCTGATGCAAAGCGGTCGCAGTGATGAAGAGGAAGTCTTGCCCCTGCAATCCATACTGATTCAGTTATCTGGCGTGCTAAAAGTTCTTGGGCTCAACACGCTGGCTGACTATTCGGCACATCACGGCACATTGGCAGCGGGCATGATTGGACGCGATCACGCCCATGCCCTGAAGGTCATGCCGCAGATTGCCGATGGTATTCTGTTTATCGAAAACTCCCTCAGCAAACTTGAACGC
The DNA here is from genome assembly GCA_041638115.1 of Litorivivens sp. Lineage (GTDB taxonomy): Bacteria > Pseudomonadota > Gammaproteobacteria > Pseudomonadales > Spongiibacteraceae > Litorivivens. Next base: position 4,070 of record JBFKXO010000179.1, read on the forward strand.
AATCAGCTCACCCCGGAAGAACTCGACGACCTCACCCCAGACCGGCAGCTCGCGATCAGCAGTAGCAGTCAGCTGGAGACGTCGAAACTACTGGTCTACAAAGAATCCGAGGCGGGTATCAGTCTGGCCAAGCGGGCGATTAACGCCTACGTTGAGTCCGAGTTTGATATCGGCCATATTTACAACGTCGCCACGACCCTCAATACCATCCGCGGTGCTTTTCAACTACTGAGCATGGGGCGTATTACCCAGGTGCTGACCGCCGCGGTGAAGTTTGTAAACAAATTTGTCGAGCGCAGCGACATGCATAGCCCGGACCGTGCCAGACCGCTACTGGAGACGCTTGCCGACGCCTTGATCAGTGTCGAGTACTATCTGCTGGAGCTGAGCCGTCATCAGCGCGCAGATGAAGAGTTATTGTCACTGGCCGAAGAGAGTCTGGCGGCGTTGGGCTACAAGGTGAAAGCGGCCAGCTGAGAACGCAGCCGCGCCGGAGGATACCGTGAGTTTGGCCCTGTTGATCGGCAGTCTGGTGGTTCTCGCTCTGATTCTCGCAGCGCTGGCCCTGCGCCTGTTGCTTCGCCTTCCTGTACTCAAACACTTTGTCCTGGGCTGCATGGCGTTGTTCGCGGTGGCACTGGCAGGCACCATACTGCTTACGGCGTGGGACCTGTATTCCTATCGCAGCCTGCTCAAGGAAACCCCCGTCGCCACCGTCAGCTTTACCCGCCAAAAGCCACAACAATTTCGTGCATCGGTAACCATCGACGGAAAA
>JBFKXO010000180.1:0-4838 GCA_041638115.1 Litorivivens sp.
CATCGCCTCTTCCAGACCTTTGAGGGTCAGCGGGTACATATGCCCTTCCATTTGTCGGTGCGCCAGCTCGATCGACTGGGTCCAGCCCCACTCATCCTGGGGTACCGGGTTGAGCCAGGCAACCTTGTCGTAGGTTTCCTTTATTCGTTTTACCCAGACTTCACCGGCTTCGTCGTTCCAATGCTCAACACTGCCACCAGGCTGCAGGATTTCATAGGGTGACATCGAGGCGTCCCCGATAAAGATCACCTTATAGTCGCTGCTGTACTTGTGCATGATATCCAGTGTGGATATCCGCTCGGCATGGCGGCGGATGTTGTTTTTCCACACCGATTCATACAGGTAGTTGTGGAAGTAGTAATACTCCAGATGCTTGAATTCTGTGCGCGCGGCCGAGAACAGTTCTTCGCAAGTACGCACATAGGGATCCATCGACCCACCCACATCGAAAAACAGCAGCACTTTTACCGCGTTGTGACGCTCGGGCACCATTTTGATATCCAGCAAACCGGCGTTGCGAGCGGTGGACTTGATGGTGTCGTCCATATCCAGCTCGTCTGCCGCCCCGGTACGCGCGAACTTGCGCAATCGGCGCAGGGCGATTTTGATATTGCGGGTGCCAAGCTCAACGCTGTCATCCAGGTTTTTGAAATCGCGCTTTTCCCAAACTTTGACCGCTTTTTTGTTTTTGCTATCACCGCCGACGCGGATGCCTTCGGGGTGGTAACCGCTGTGGCCAAAGGGTGAAGTGCCACCGGTACCGATCCACTTGTTGCCGCCTTCGTGACGCTCTTTCTGCTCATCCAGACGCTTCTTGAATTCCTCAATCAGCTTGTCGAGGCCACCAAGAGATTCAATCTTGGCCTTCTCTTCGTCTGTCAGTTGCTTTAGAAACTCGGTGCGCAGCCAATCGTCCGGGATCATCGCCTCGATCACGTCATCCAGGGTCTCCAGATCACGAAAATAGCGACCAAAGGCCAGATCAAACCGGTCGTAGTATTTTTCATCCTTGACCAGACAGATACGGGCCAAGTGATAGAAGTCGTCTACATTGGCAAAGACCAGCCGCGCCTTAAGCGCTGAAATGAGATCCAGCAATTCGCGGATCGAGACTGGCACTCCAGACTCTTTGAGCGTAAAGAAGAAACTGACAAGCATAGGGTATCAGCCGCGGCTTTCTCTACGATGCATAAAGGCCAGACGTTCGAGCAAGTGCACGTCCTGCTCGTTCTTCAGCAGAGCGCCATACAGCGGCGGAATGGCCTTGCTGCTATCGCGGTTCTTGAGAATTTCATCCGGAACATCGTCAGCCATCAACAATTTGAGCCAGTCAATCAACTCAGAGGTTGAAGGCTTTTTCTTCAAACCCGGAATGCTGCGCACATCGAAGAATACTTCCAGCGCCTCATTGACCAGGCTCTGCTTGGCGTCCGGATGATGAACTGCCACAATCTTTTGCATCGTTTCCCGGTCCGGGAAATTGATAAAGTGGAAGAAACAGCGGCGCAGGAAGGCGTCGGGCAATTCTTTTTCGTTGTTACTGGTGATGATGATTATCGGGCGATGTTTGGCCTTGATGGTCTCGCCTGTCTCGTAAACATGGAACTCCATTTTGTCGAGCTCCACCAGCAAGTCGTTGGGAAACTCGATATCAGCCTTGTCGATTTCGTCAATCAGCAGCACCACCTGCTCGTCCGAGTCGAACGCTTCCCAGAGCTTGCCACGCTTGATGTAGTTGGCGATGTCGTGAACCTTGTCGTCACCGAGCTGGGAGTCGCGCAAGCGTGACACGGCGTCATATTCATAGAGGCCTTGCTGGGCTTTGGTGGTCGATTTGATATGCCATTGCAGCAGCTTTTTATTCAGGCCTTTGGCAACCTCTTCCGCCAGCATGGTTTTGCCGGTGCCGGGCTCGCCTTTGATCAGCAGTGGGCGCTGCAGGGCAACCGCGGAATCGACAGCCAGACGCAGGTCGTCTGTAGCGACGTAATTCTCTGTACCTTCAAATTTCATCAGTTCTACCTTTTTTCAAACAATTCTGGCTGACAGCTCAGGTTAGCCCCGACTGTCTTCACTCACAATTTCGGTTTCGGCCACATTGGTGACTTCTGACGACAGTCGCGCCTCACGCTTCTGCCGGAAACGATTGATGATCCGCGCCAGCACCAGGGAAATGATGCCGGCAAGGATGCAGGCCAGGACCAGCAAATTCATGGCTTTTACGGCAGCAATGGTATTGCCGATAAAAGCCCCGAGAACCACCACGACCAGCGCCGGCACCAGCAAATCACCGGCATCTTCATGGATGATGGGCAGCAACAGCGCTGTACTGGCGACCAGTCGAATAAAGCTTCGCACATAGGTGTTGCGTATACCGGCAGTCCACAGACAACCGATGATAATCAGCACCGTGCAGGCACCCAAATAAGCGATCCAGGCGGTGACATACTCTTGGTATTCAATAACAGATTCCATCGTCGCCCTAACCCTGTTCAACCCAGTGCACAATATGCTCTTCGAGACCATCCGGGTGCACATTGCGCTCGCTGACGCAGCGACCCATGATGGAATGTCCCTCGCGGTGCACGCGATCCCGATCGCCACACACCAGGTGGTGCCAATCGGCAAGCCCTCTGCCGTCCTGCAGGCGCCGGTAACTGCAACTGGGCGGCAACCACTGCAGGTTATCCACATCATCTGGCGTCAATTGCACGCAGGTCGGCTCCTTTTCGAGCCGGTCAGCGTAATGGCTACATCGACAAGATTCAATGTCGAGCCACTGACAGGCCACCCGCGTGTAGTAAATATCCGCGGTGTCGATATCTTCGAGCTTGTGCAGGCAGCATTTGCCACAACCGTCACATATTGATTCCCATTCCTGCTGGGACATCTCGGCCAGACTTTTCGTTTCCCAGAAGTTATTCGCCATAAGCAGATCAACTTTTCGGGTTCAGCGGTGCGTCAGGCGAGGGAGGCAATTGCAGGTAGAAGCCTTGATCCGCGATGGATTGAAGCACCTTGGACGCGTCGGCACGGGCCAATTTCCGCTCAGGCGTAAGCACCAGGGTCATGGCTAATTCAGCCTTGCCAAATTGCAACTGCAAGGGTTCTGGCACCCGAGTAAGCCCCTCCTGTTTATCAACATAGAGGTACATACCCTCTTTCTTGGGGCTGCGAAACACACTAACAATTACTTTTTTATCAGCCATTTACTTCCAATACTTCATCTAATATCGGGCTCAGGTGGATACTTCGCCACCCTTCCAGCCCCGGTGTAAGACGCCCCTGGCGAACGCTTTCTTCAACATCTTTTTTGCTGGCCAGTAGCTCCCGCGGTAGCGAGGCGCGTTCACTGAGAGCATCCAGGTTGGCGCGAAAGGCCTGCGCCTGCGCCTTTTGCTGACTATTCAATGGGCTTTCCAAGACAACACTACCATCGTCGACATAATCTGCGGCAACCAGGGCGCACAAGGCCTCCCCATAGCGTCTAACGCTGGACGGCCCTATACCCTTGATCCGGGCAAGCGCAGCCACCGTCTGTGGCCGACGCTTGGCCAACTCAACACAGACAGCATCTTTGACTATGCGACCCCGCGGCACATTCTGCTCCCGCGCCATTTGCTCCCGCCAGGCACACAACGCCCGCAGACATAACTGATCCGAGGCTGACAAGCGCCACGCAGTCTTTATCTTGCGGAAGTAGTCGGATGGATCAAGCGGCTCCTGGGCTCGCGCTATGCAGCGTTCGCCCTCTTCCAACCACCACGCCATCCGACCTTGCTGCTCCAGTGCATCGCGAATCTTGAGAAACGCCGGCATCAGGTGAACCACATCCAGCACCGCATACTCGCACTGAGCATCACTGAGCGGTCGCTGCAGCCAGTTGGAGCGGGTTTCGTCTTTGACGATGGCAATGCCGAGCAGATTATCCAGCAAACGCTGATAACCAAGTCCGGCACCAAAACCCGCCAGTGCGGCACCCACCTGTGTATCCAGCAAGGGCTGCGGAAGGACGCCCAACAACTGCTGGAAGACCTCCAGATCCTCACTGACCGAATGCAGCACTTTAAGTGTTGAAGGCGCCAGAAAGAGCCTTTTCAGCGGCTCCCAGTTATCTATTGGCAGGGGATCAATCAAATAGTGATGAACCCCATCAGATAGCTGAAGTAGTGCGGGTATCGGATAAAACGTATCAGTCCGCATAAATTCAGTATCGAGCACCACGACCTCACAGGCCATGACCTGCTCAACACAGTGGGCCAGCGATGCGTTATCGGCAATGAAACGATACTGTGTCATTCTACAATCCGCCGGCCATTGAGCGCGTGCGCGAGGGTCCCGCTATCGACGTATTCAAGCTCACCACCAAGCGGTACCCCGTGAGCAATACGGGACACCTTAACGCCGAGTTCTCGCAATTGCTCCGTGATGTAATAGGCCGTAGCTTCGCCCTCGACAGTTGGGTTGGTCGCGAGAATCAGCTCTTGAATATTCAACTCGCGTGCACGCTCTACCAAGCGATCAATACCAATGTCTTCCGGCCCGATACCGTCAATCGGTGAGAGGTGCCCCATCAGGACAAAGTATTGCCCCCGGTAGCCACCAGCCTGTTCAAATGCGATAACGTCGGCCGGAGACTCAACCACGCAGATGACGCTTTTGTCGCGCCGCTCACTGCTGCAAATCGCACAGAGCTCGTTCTCTGACAGGCTACGACAGGCGCGACAGTGGCCAATCTTTTTCACCGCCCGACCGAGCACTTCTGCCAGGTGCAAAGCCCCTTCCCGTTTGTGTTGAAGCAGATTGAAAGCCATTCGCTGGGCCGACTTGCGCCCCAC
>JBFKXO010000181.1:0-4832 GCA_041638115.1 Litorivivens sp.
CTCTGCCCTGAAGGGGAGTTTGACGGCTTGGGAAAATCTGTCCTGGTTGGCGGCGCTGAAAGGTCTGGCGGCATCACTTGAACACGTCGAGGCTGCGCTGGCGAAAGTGGGTCTGCCGGGTTACGAGCATGTTCAATGCCGCCAGCTATCTGCCGGACAGCAGCGCCGGGTGGCCCTCGCACGTTTGTTTCTGATTCCCGCCCAACTCTGGTTGCTCGATGAACCATTCACTGCGTTGGACAAGCAGACGGTTGGCCTGCTGGAGGGCTGGATCGCCGATTTCACTGCTGACGGCGGGGCAGTCATGCTCACTACCCATCACGACCCCGATATCGCCGGCCTGCGGTCTATCGCGCTGGGGGCAAGCTAATGCAGGCGCTAGGCTCGTTTGCCTTGCTGGTGCGCTTGCTGCATCGCGAGCTCTTGGTCAGTTTGCGCCGCCGTACGGAACTGGCAAACCCCCTGTTTTTCTTTTTGATCGTCTCTGCCCTGTTTCCGCTGGGGCTGGGGCCATCGCCAGACACATTGTCTGCACTGGCGCCGGGCATTTTGTGGATTGTTGCTCTGTTAGCAGTGCTGATGGCCATCGACTCCCTGTTCAAGAGCGACTTTGACGACGGTACCCTGGAGCAGGTGCTGCTCAGTCCCATTCCGCTCTACATGACGGTTCTGGTCAAAACCCTGGCGCATTGGCTGCTCACCGGGGTGCCCCTGACTATCCTTTCACCATTGCTGGCATTGATGCTGCAAATGGACAGCGCTGGCATTGGGGTGTTGTTTTTGAGCCTGATCCTGGGAACCTTGGTATTAAGTTTTATCGCAGCTATCGGCGCGGCGCTGACGGTCGGGCTGAAACGGGGCGGGGTGCTGTTATCGTTGTTGGTGCTGCCGCTGTTTGTGCCAGTTCTGATATTCGGCAGTGCCGCGGTGCAGCGCGCGGTGGCGGGAATGGACAGCTCATCGCCGCTGGCGCTATTGGCGGCGCTGGCACTTTTTTTTCTGGCACTGGCGCCTTTTGCCATCGGCGGGGCTCTGCGGGTAAGTCTGGATCAATAGATAGGGTATACTGGCGCGCCCCGAATAGGTGTGTTTGAGAGAGTATGTGGGCCTGGTTTCATAAATGGAGTTCACCGCGCTGGTTTTTCCAGCTGAGCGGTCGGTTATTGCCCTGGTTGGCGGTACTCACAGCACTGTGTCTGGTGACAGGGGTGTTGTGGGGGCTTTTGTTTGTGCCGCCCGATTACAAGCAGGGCAACAGCTTTCGTATTATCTACATCCATGTGCCGGCGGCCGCTGTAGCGATGGCGGGTTACATGATGATGGCTGTGGCGGGGGCTATCAGTCTGATCTGGCGTATCAAGCTTGCAGACATGGTGATGAAATGCAGCGCGCCTATAGGCGCTGCTTTAACCTTTCTTGCGCTGGTGACCGGTGCAATCTGGGGTAAACCCACCTGGGGCACTTGGTGGGTCTGGGATGCGCGCATTACCTCGGTGCTGGTTTTGTTTTTTCTCTATATCGGCATCATTGCCCTCTACGAATCCTTTGAGAACAAGGAAGCGGCGGGGCGTGCTTGCGCCATCCTGGCCTTGGTCGGCGCCGTGAACATTCCGATAATTTACTGGTCGGTAGAGTGGTGGTATAGCCTGCATCAGCCGGCAAGTATCAGCTTTACGGGCGAGTCATCGATTCACCCCAGCATGCTGCGACCGCTGTTGCTGACCATTTCCGGTTTTTATACGTTTTTTGGCCTGGTGTTGCTGATGTTTGTCCGCAACGAAATTCTCGAACGTGAGCGCAATACCCGCTGGGTGCGCGAGCTGGTGACTGGGGCCACGAGGTAGCACGATGTATTTTGATAGTCTTCACGCCCTGCTGCAGATGGAGGGGCATGGCCCCTATGTCTGGTCTGCCTACGGGATTACGTTTGTCACCCTGATGGCACTGATTGTCGCACCGCTACGCCGCAAGCAGCGGCAGCTGCGCGAATTGCGTGGCCAATATCGACGGGAGGGCAATTGATGCATCCGCTTCGCCGTCAGCGTTTGCTGATCGTCGTTTTTATTGTCGTGGCGACGGCTATCGCCGCGGGCCTGATGGGCTACGCCCTGCGTGAAAACATCAATCTGTTTTATCCACCGTCGGATATTGTCGCTGGCAAAGCGCCGGTTGGGCGCGATATCCGCGCCGGCGGGATGGTGCTCGAGGGTAGTGTGCAGCGCGCGCCGGACAGCCTGCAGGTGAGCTTTATGGTTACCGATTACCAAGCCAACGTGCCGGTAACTTACACCGGTATCCTGCCCGACCTGTTCAGTGAAGGTGAAGGGGTGGTGGTATCGGGCCAGCTCGACGACAGCGGGCTGTTTCATGCCAAGCAGGTGCTCGCCAAGCACGATGAAAACTACATGCCGCCCGAAGTCAGCGAGGCCTTGAAAAAGGCCAATCCGGAGACCTGATTTGAACCCTGAAGTTGGCCATTTTGCCCTGATCCTCGCCTTTGTGGTTTCGCTGCTGTTGGCGGTTGTACCGAGTGTCGGATATGCGCTCGGACATCGCCGTTTGTTGCTCAGCGCCAATCGCTTTTCGGTGCTTCAGTTCGGTTTGATCGCGCTGTCTTTCGGCTGTCTTGCGGCCGCATTTATGACCGACGACTTCTCCGTACATATTGTCGCTCTGCAATCCAATAGTCAGCTGCCGATGCACTATAAGTTCACGGCCCTGTGGGGCGGCCACGAGGGCTCGTTGTTGCTGTGGGCGCTGATTCTGGCCGGTTGGACCGCGGCGGTTGCCGTCACCGGCCAGCATATACCGGAAAAGGTGAAAGCCGTGGTGTTGGCCACCATGGGCGCCATTTCTGCCGGCTTTTTGAGTTTTATGCTGTTTACGTCAAATCCGTTTGAGCGTCGGCTAATTTCGACGCCGGCCGATGGCCAGGATTTGAACCCGCTCCTGCAAGACCCCGGCATGGTGATTCACCCGCCAATGCTGTATTTCGGCTATGTTGGCTTTTCAGTGGCCTTTGCCTTTGCCATTGCTGCGCTGGTGCGCGGCAAACTCGACGCCAGCTGGGCGCGCTGGGCTCGACCCTGGACCAATGTCGCCTGGGCCTTCCTCACGGTAGGTATTACCCTGGGTAGCTGGTGGGCCTATTACGAGCTGGGATGGGGCGGCTGGTGGTTCTGGGATCCCGTGGAAAATGCCTCGTTTATGCCCTGGTTGGTCGGAACCGCCTTGGTTCATTCGCTGGCGGTGACCGAAAAGCGCGGTGCCTTTAAGAACTGGACTCTGCTGCTGGCCATCTTTGCCTTCTCGCTGAGTTTGCTGGGGACATTCCTGGTGCGATCGGGCGTGCTGACCTCCGTGCATTCCTTTGCTGCTGACCCCACCCGGGGCATGTATATTCTCGGCTTCCTGTTCGTGGTCATTGGCGGGTCACTCACGCTTTATGCGCTCCGTGCACCGCAAAGTCAGTTCAAGCCGGTTTTTACAGCTGTATCCCGAGAGTCGCTGCTGCTAGCCAATAATATTCTGCTGGTATGCGCGGCGCTGGTGGTGCTGCTGGGGACGCTGTTTCCACTGGTGATGGATTATCTGGGGCAGGGCAAATACTCCGTTGGGCCGCCGTACTTTAATGCGATGTTTGTGCCGCTGGCCAGCGCACTTGCAATACTGACCGGTCTGGGCATGTATTCCCAGTGGAAGCGCACCCGCAGCGTGTGGCAATGGGTTAAAGAGCCGCTGCTGATCGCGTTGGTGCTGGGGCTCGTTCTGCCGTTTGTCTGGGGCGAATGGACCCTGCTGGCGGCCTTTGGCCTGTTTCTGGGCTGCTGGCTGATAGCGGCCAGTTTGCGCAGTGTAGTAAAGCAGACCCGCAATGCCGACAGCCTCTGGCATGGATTGCGCAAGCTTAATCGTGCCTACCTGGGCATGATCACGGCTCATATCGGTTTTGGCATGGCAGTGCTGGGGGTCACGGTGGTGAGCCTGTACTCGTCGGAGCGGGACCTGCGCATGGCAGCTGGTGACTCGCTGGAAGCCGGTGCCTATCGCGTTGAGTTTCGCGGCACCTCTGACATTCGCGGGCCAAACTATGCCGGTACGCGCGGTGATATCCGCTTGCTCAAGGGTGAACGCGAGTTGGCCGAACTGCATCCGGAAAAGCGCCGCTATCATGCGCGCGGCGATCAGATTATGACGGAAGCGGCGATTGATGCCGGTTTTTTCCGCGATGTCTATGTGGCGCTGGGTGAGCCGCTGGCGGACGGCGCCTGGGCGGTGAGGGTGCATTACAAGCCTCTGGTTCGCTGGATCTGGCTGGGTGGGGCGTTGGTTGCGCTCGGCGCGGTGCTGTCGATCCTTGATAAGCGCTATCGTCTTCAGAATGCGAAAGGAGAAGGTTAAGGTGAGCCGTATCAAACTGTTTATTCCGCTGCTGCTGTTTCTGGTATTGGCGGGGCTGTTTTTTGCGGTGGAGATGCGGGTCAGTGAAGGTGAATACGACCCCAAGGCCTTGCCCTCGGCGCTGATTGGTCAGCCGTTTCCCGCCTTCGAGCTACCCGCTCTTTTTGACGGCAGGACCGTGAATCAGGAATTGCTCAAAGGGCAAATCAGTATCGTCAATGTGTGGGCGACCTGGTGCCCGACCTGTCTCTACGAACACCCCTTTTTGGTGGAGTTGGCAGAGCGCGGCGAGGTCGCGGTTTTTGCGATCAATTACAAGGACGACCCGGAAAAGGCACGGCGATGGCTGGCTGAAAAAGGTAACCCTTTTCAGGTCAATATTGTCGATCAAAGTGGTCAGCTGGGGCTGGACTTGGGCGTCACGGGCGCGC
>JBFKXO010000182.1:0-4810 GCA_041638115.1 Litorivivens sp.
CAGGTTAATCGCCCCCAGACGATCTATGCGCTTGCCCAATTGCTCCAGCTGCGATTGCCACTCTTGTTCCGTTGCCTCGTCCGGCAGCGAGGCCAGAACATCCTCGAGTTCGTGCTGAGCCTCAGCCAATTGCTCCTGCAGGGTCCGGCGCCGCACTTGCAATTCCTGATTTTCCAAGCGCGCCTGCTCCAGACGGCTACGCGCCTGTTGCAGCCGGTTTTCCACCTCATTGCGCCGTCTATCCAGTTCGCGCATCACGTGATCGACACCGTCAACACTGCGGCGAGCTTCCTGCAGCTCTTCTTCAACCACGAGACGCTGTTCCAGACGTTCTTCCAGTTCGAGTTTCATTTCCTCGATTGGTTCACCGCTCTGGGCCAAACTCTCCTGCAATTCACCGCGCCGCTTTTCCAACAGCGAAACCTGATCTTTGGCACGAGCAATGGCCTGGGCGACTGACTCAAGCTGTGCGCTGAGGCTTTGCGAGCGCATCGCCAACTGATGGGCGTGATCTTTATCGTGACGGGCTTTCTGTCGCGCCTGATCCAAGCGCGCGCGCAGCTCATCGCGTTCGCGCATAAGCTCCTCGCGCTGACCGGAATCGCGTTCCATGGCTTCAATGGCTTCGGACAACACCGCCCTGGCCTCACCGAGGGCTTCCTGCTCCTGCTTATACTGCTGACGCTGTTCGTCCAGCTCACTGCGCAAGTTAGTGCGCCGATTGTTAATCTGTTCAATGCGCGCTTTGTGGGCACTCAAGCGTGAATTAAGCTCGCCGTGCTGGCGGCTATGCTGCTGAATCTCGCGCTGCAATTGATCGCGACGCGCTTCTTGATCCGCGATCTGTGTTCTCAGATTTTGAATTTGCTCGTCAATGCGCGCGAGCTTTTCATCTGCGGCTGCAATATTGTCTATCAGCTCGGCCAATTCCTGCTGACGCTTGAGAACCCCCTGCTCACTGTCATCGGGACGGGCCACACGCACCCAGTTCGCGCCGACCCAGAGACCATCCGGCGTAATCAAGGATTGGCCGGGTTGCAATGATTTTCGGCGGGACAAGGCATCATCGAGACTTTCAGCGGTACCAACATGGGCTAGTTGTGCCGCCAAAGCCGCGTCCGCACTGCGCAGCTTCCCAGCCAGAGATTCACCAGCTGGCTGCGCGCCAGAGTTTTCTACAAGGGTAAGCCGCCCCTTGGTAATGTCTGCCAGCGAGCCTGCGAGTTCATCAATCGCTGACACACATACTGCCTGCAGCCGATCACCCAGCACGGTTTCCACCGCCAACTCCCAGCCGGGTTCAACCTCCAGTTGCTCTGCCGCTTGTGGCGCCTGCTCAAGCCCTTGCTCGCGGAGCCAGTTAGTTACCGCCTCGCCCTGCCCCATAGCAGCCTGCTGCAGTGCTTCCAATGAGGCGCGGCGCCCGTTCATGGTTTGCAGATCACTGCGCAGGGTATTTTGTTCGTCGTTCAACTGCTGCAGGCTATCGCGACCTTCGCTGATCTGCGGCAGCAGCTCGTCCAGTTGCTGCTGACGTTCTTCGCCCTGCAGCTCCATTTCCGCAAGCTGCTCGCGCAGCAATTCGATTTCGGTGTCTTCGTCGGACGCCACCAGCGCTTCGCTTTCAGCTTCCATCTTCTGCATCTTGTCTTGCAAACGCTGCAGCGTCAGCTCCAGATGCTGTATACGGGATTGCTGTACTTCGGCCTGTTGCCGCGGCGTAGCGGCATTGTGGTTAAACTCATCCCAGCGTTGCTGCCACTCACCGTGAGATTCCTCGGCTTCGGTCAACGCCATCAGAGATTCTTCTTCCTGCGCCTGAGCCATTTCCAGCTCCGGCGAAATCCCTTCCAGCTCTTCCTGCCAGCGCTCGACCTTCTCGCTGTCACCGGTGAGATGAGACTGGGCTTCTTCGTAGTCCCGATTCACCCGCTCCAGATCTTCTGTGAGCTGGCGGCCGCGATCCTGCTGGTGTTTGATCGCCTGCTCAATGCGGCTGACTTCGGCGCCGATACTGTAGTAACGCCCCTGCACCTTGTTCAGGGCATCGTTCAATTGGGTCAGGTTGTCACGCTGTTTTTCGCTGTCCGTTTCAATGGACTGGCGTTCGGTAACCACGGCCTCAACTTCAACTTCCAGGTCGCGAATATTGGCCGCACGCAGCTCAACCTTGTCGTTGATGGTGCGCCACTGCAGGGCCTGCAGCTGGGCCTTCATTTGCCGTTCTTCGGCCTTGTATTCTTTGTATTTCTCAGCCGCGCGCGCCTGTCGTTCCAGGTGGGAAAGCTGCCGCTCCATTTCTTCGCGCAGGTCGGTCAGTCGCTCAAGGTTTTCACGGGTCCGGCGCATCCGGTTCTCGGTCTCGCGGCGGCGCTCCTTGTATTTGGAAATCCCGGCGGCTTCCTCAATAAATATCCGCAGTTCTTCGGGCTTGGCCTCGATCAGGCGAGAGATCATGCCCTGTTCGATAATGGCGTAACTGCGCGGTCCGAGGCCGGTACCCAGAAAAATATCTGTGATATCACGGCGCCGACACTTGGTGCCGTTGAGAAAGTATTCGGACGTGCCCTCGCGGGTCACCTTGCGCTTGATAGCGATTTCGCCAAAGGCCGCGTACTCGCCGCCCAACTTGCCTTCGCTGTTGTCAAAAACCAACTCGATGGAAGCCTGACCCACCTCTTTGCGATTGACCGAGCCGTTGAAAATAACGTCGGTCATGGACTCACCACGCAGGTTCTTGGCCGAGCTTTCGCCCATCACCCAGCGTACCGCGTCGATAATATTGGATTTACCGCAGCCATTGGGGCCAACCACCGCCGCCAGATTGCTGGGAAAAGACACGGTCGTCGGGTCGACAAAAGATTTGAAGCCCGCGAGCTTGATGCATTTCAATCGCATGAAAGTGAGTACCGAAAATACTTTAACTGGTTGATTTTATTCTTGAATCAGAATATCTGTGACAGCCGAAAACAGGACGGGTATGCGCTGCCAACTCAACCGGTAGTTTACCGGCTATTGGCGGCGCACTCCACGCCGGGCGTGGATTTTTTTAGGGAATGGTGCGCTACTCGACCACCCGGTCAAGGCTCAGGGAAACCGGGCCTTCCAGGGTGCGCCAGTCGAGCGCATCGGACTGAGCTTCAACATCGCCGGGAGCCGCGGCCACCGAGCCACTGGCCGAAAATCTTGCGGTGAGTTGAACAGTGTCAAACGCATCCAACGTCATATCAGGGCGCATGGCATCCGCCGGGGTCAGCACAAATCGCTGCGGCCAGGAAACCTCTCCGCCCAGCGGCTGGCGTACCACTGCCAGGGGAAAACCCGGGCCCTGTGCAGCCTTGGCGAACACGTACAGCACGCCGCTGTCAGGCAAGTTCACTCCCTCGCCCGGCGTCACGGTCACCGCAATGCCCGCCAGCGACCCGCTTTCCAGCGCCAGTTTCTTAGCCTGAGCCAACGCCTCGCCGATCACGCGACTTTGCGGCGACTGCGGCGGCAATCCCGATAACAGAGCGGTCCAACGCTCGACCGCGCCGGCGTAATCACCGCGCTCGAAGGCGTCCATACCCAACATACCCAGCGCCGTGGTCTGCCTGGGATCTAGCGCGATCGCCTGTTCCATCAGTTGCCGGGCTTCGCCGCCCAACTTTCGGCCATCACGCAAAAACAGGGCTTGAGCCAGCTGAGCCATCAACATGGCGTTGTTCGGCTCCCGGCTTAACACGTCGCGATAACTTTCCACCGCACTGGCGTAGTCACCGCGCTCTACGGCCAGTTGCGCATGCCAGAATCGCAACTCGGCATTTTCTGGCCGAAAGTGCAGACTGGTTTCTATTGCCTGCGACAACTCGGCAATATCCGCTGGCGAAAACCGCCGTTTCCCTGCCAGTTCACTTTGCAACTCACTAACCGCCATTTCGGGCCAAGCGCCCAACGACCGATACAACCCCGCCGCGGCCGCTACCACCACAAACAACGTCACGGGAATAAACCAGCCAGGCAGACGCTCCTGCCGGGCGACCGCATCGGCTTTAGTGGTTTCCGCCAACAACTGGCGTTGTAATTCCGATTCCAGGTCAGCAAAGGTATCAGCGTCCAGATCACCGCGTTCACGCTCGACTTGCAATTCCCCGAGCCGCTGGCGAAATACGGCTGTATTAGCCGCACTGGCAACCACCTGACTTGAGCGCGCGCGCAGAGCCCACACCAGTGCGCCGACAAATACGGCAGCTGTCAGTCCCAACAGGCTCCACAACTCAGTCATTGTCACGCTCCAGCATATCCCGTAGTCGGGCTTGTTCAGCCTCGCTCAGGGCGGCATTCGCCTGACGCCGTGGCTCTCGCGACAATCGCCACCAGACACCGCCTCCTACCAGCACCAGGACCGCAGGTCCCAGCCACAGGGCCAATGTTTCCAGCGTGAGACGCGGCCGGTACAGGACAAAATCGCCGTAGCGACGATGCATAAAATTGAGGATTTCCTGATCGCTGTCGCCAGCCTGGATCATGCGATAGACCTCGCGACGCAAATCCTGGGCAATCGGCGCATCCGATCCGGAAAGATTCTGGTTCTGACATTTTGGACAGCGCAATTCGTCGATCAGGGCATTGTAGCGGCGCCGATCAGCCTCGCTGTCAAAATCATAGGTTTCCACCACAGCCAGCGCCTGTAGCGCCAGCACCGAGCAGAAAAACAGGCCAGCCAACCGGATCACGGCGTCACTCCCGTGGGCGTGGCAAGCTCACGAATTAACGGCGCGAAATGTCGATCCCAGACCTTCTGATCCAGACCACCCTGATAGCGCATATG
>JBFKXO010000183.1:0-4792 GCA_041638115.1 Litorivivens sp.
ATCGGACACTGCTCGAATTAAAGCAAACCCTATGCCACTCTATAACGCATTGTATTTATTAGATTTATTTTTCATGATCTGGCAGACGCCAGTTTTTTGACACTCAGGCGTAGGTATCGATTGCGCTATCGATATGGGGGCGAGAAACCCTTACATCAGCATCGTTCTCATCACCGCTCTCGGCCTGACGATCGGCAACAGGCGTATGCTGCGATTGGTCACGCGCGTTTGGCTGTTGCTGGGATGAACGCGTATCAGAAAACAGGGATTGTTGACTCAATCTGACATCATCCAGTTTTAATCCCTGTTGCTCCAGAGCCTGCTGTAGCTTGGGCAGCATGGATTCGATCAAGTCTCCGGTATCGGCCTGTTGCGCATGGATTTCAATCTGGGTCGATGTGGCGTGGGTGATCGACACACGGATTTCTACAGCGCCCAACTCCGCCGGTCGCAGTTGTAGCGTCGCCTGTTGATTGTCCTGGCGTGTTAACCAGACGATTTTTTCACCCAGACTATCGAGCAAGGGCGCTCCGGGCTGCATGACCACATTGAGCGGTGGTGCCGGAGTGGTCACTGCAGCAGATGCTGGCGGTAGGGTCGGCAACACGCTGTTCAGCGTGGGGAGCGACGTATCGCTAGTGATGCTGGTGACGTCCGCGCGCACGCGGCGAGCATCTGAGCGCAACACATCCGTACGTAGCGATTCGGCACGAAATGTAGGCATATTCAATAGCTCAGTTTCAACCACTTCCGAGACGGGCGCTTTATTCACTAAATCGATGGGACTCGGTGCCAAGCCCTCGGCGGTCAGTAAGTTCGCCGTTGCTGCGGGCGGTTGCGCGCTGGTGACCGGCATGGAGGTGCTATTAACCAACGGTGACTTAGTGGGTAACAACGAAAGTTGCCGGATGTCCGGATCGATGGTAATCGGTGCCAACAGATCCTTTGCTGCCACACTTATCGCCGGCGCAAACGCTTGAGGGGTATTCTCCGCTCGGCTAGTGAACGACTGGGCGGCAATCCCCCGCCCTAACAGCGGCTGAACCTTGCCGCCCGGGGGCAAGATGTCGGCCGACGCGGTAAGTGCGGTTACGACACTGACAAGGCTCTCTTCCGGCAGTGCCTCGGCGCTTGGGCTACGCTCAGATGCCTCACGGAAAACCCTTGAAAACTCAGCATTCTGCAGCACTTTTCCAGCAGATGTCTGGTGCGAAAACGGTGCCAGAGTTGGTAAAATATCGCCAAGAGGTAGAGCTTGTATCGTGTCCATATAGTGGTAGTAATTCCTGTCAGACGATCGGAAATGACGGCCCGGTGATGGTTCCCAACGGGAATCCAGCCTTTTCTAGTGCCAGGCTATTCCAAATTGTTGCAAAGGATATGCCAGCGTCTAACAGCACTCTTCGTGGCGCTGGCGCAGTTGCCAGCTGTGGCGCAATACATTCAACTCATCGCTGTGCTGTTGTTCGCGCTGTTGCGTGGCATGCTGTTCTTGATGCCGATATTCCCCCGCAAGCCGGTCAAGCGAGTAGGCTTTTTGACGTTTTTTCAGCCATTGACTGCGAGCGATTTCCAGTTGCGATTCACACTGTGCAACGATCGAACGCTGAATCTCGATAACGTCGTTGAGCTTGGCCAAAAAGGCCCTGCTATCCTGCAACTGGCGCAGGTTTAACATTCCGGCTCCAGGTGCCGCGTGCTGCTGGTAATCGGCCCGGTAATCACACAGCTCCCGCAGTTTTCCCTGGGCCTGACGCAAGTTGTTCTGTGCATTGATAAACACATCGGTGGCTTTTTTTTCTTCCCGCTCTGCCACTCCCTGAACGGGCTTAATGCGTTCGGACTTCTTCATGAGGTACCACTTATGGCAAATAATTCATCAAGGCTAGCGTCAAACGAAACGGATTCACGTACATCCTGCTGTAAGAAACGGTTGATCCTGGGCCACAACTTTACCGCTTCGTCGAGCCGGGGATCGCTGCCCTTCTGGTAGGCACCGATGGTAATCAGGTCCCGGTTTTGCTGGTACAGACCGTATTTCTGCCGCAGGAAACGCACCATATCCAGATGGCTTTTGTCCGCAATATCATTGATCACCCGACTCACCGATTGCTCGATATCGATCGCCGGAAAATGTCCGGCTTCGGCAAGCTTGCGCGATAGCACAATATGTCCGTCCAGTATTGCCCGGGCCGAATCAACAATCGGATCATTTTGATCATCTCCCTCGGCCAATACCGTATAAAACGCGGTGATGGAACCGCCGCCCGCAGCGCCATTACCCGCGCGTTCTACCAGTTGTGGCAACCGGGCAAAGACCGATGGCGGATAGCCCTTGGTGGCCGGTGGTTCACCCACCGCCAGTGAAATTTCCCGCTGAGCCTGAGCAAATCTTGTCAGAGAATCCATTAATAACAATACGTTTTTTCCCTGATCTCGGAAGTACTCGGCTACCGTGGTTGCCAACCACGCGCCGCGCAATCGCATTAACGGTGGGTGATCTGCTGGCGTAGCAATCACTACGGCGCGCGCCATGCCTTCGGGGCCAAGAATAGAGTCTACAAATTCCTTCACTTCACGGCCGCGTTCACCAATCAGGCCCACCACGATCACATCGGCCTGGGTATATTTTGTCATCATGCCCAGCAGTACGCTTTTACCCACACCACTACCGGCAAATAGACCAATACGTTGGCCCCTTCCAACCGACAGCACAGCATTGATCGCCCTAACGCCAACATCGAGTGGTTCGCGTATGGGGTTTCGCTGAAGCGGATTGATCGGTGCCGCCTGAAGCGATCGGGTTTGTGTGGCGGCAATAGGCCCAAGACCGTCTAGTGGCCGGCCAGCCGCGTCGATGATGCGTCCCTGCAGCCCCGGCCCGACGTCAACTTGCGAACCTTTCCGGCTCGGAATCACCCGCGCATTGGGCATCACACCACGCAGCTCGCCAGTAGGCATCAACAGCGTGCGCTCACCGGCGAAACCGACCACTTCCGTTTCCAGCCAGCCGCCGTCAGCGGTTTCCACCTGACAATAACCGCCAATCGCCGCAGAGCAACCCTCCGCCTCGAGCGTAATCCCGACAACCCGCTTTAGTTGGCCCTCAACAATCGGCGTCCGCGGCGCAGCAATAAGCTGTTCCATTGTGCTGAGGCGTCTGGCCCAGCGCTGGCAGCGGACAAGGGAAACCGGCGTAGAACGGGTCATTCGGGTTGATCCGGAGTGGCAAAGTCTGGGCTGACCGGGCTGGCATCAGCGAAAATCTGGCGAATGAGATGGCCTGCCCGGCTTTCCAGCCGCTCATCGATACGGGAACTGCCAGCGCTCAAGTAGCAGCCACCCGGTGTGATTGTGCGGTCTTCCTGCAGCGTGACCCCACTAGCGGCAATTCCCTGTTTATTCAAAAGCTCGCAGTCGCTGGGATGTAGACGCACTGTGGCTGGCTCGCGCTGGCTCGCGAGCTGATGTAAACCGTCGCGTACCACGCTAAGCAGTGATTCAGGGTGCACGCTCAGTTCTGCCCGACACAGTTGTTTGCCGATGCTGAATGCCAGGCTACACAACTGCTGCTCCACATGTTCGTCAATATCACTGAGCGGCGCTGCGAGCGAGTCAAAGAGTTGTTGCAAGCGCGCGCTTTCCTTGTCGAAGAGATGCCGCCCTTCTTCTCTACCCTGATTAAAGCCTTCTTGTCGCGCCTGTTCTACCAATGCCAGGATGTGCTCTTCGCTGGGATAACCGTCATCGATGGGTGCCGGGGTTTGCGCCATTGCCGGTGGCATCCAGTCTTGCGCCTCGGCATTGTTGAGCAAGCGCAGGCTGAAGGCATCTTCATTTAACGCATCAGTCATGTTGTACCCTCGCTAGTCAATCGATTGGGTGTCAATCCGCCAAGATCTCGTCGAAAACGACTTAATCAACATAGTCGTCACCCCCGTTACCCAGGTTAATCTTGCCTTCATCAGCAAGGCGGCGAGCAACCTCAAGAATGGCTTTCTGTGCCTCTTCAACGTCACTGAGCTTGGTGGGGCCGCGCGACTCCATGTCATCGACGAGCAGTTCCTTGGCACGCTTCGACATATTGCTGAACACCTTGTTGCGCACAATTTCGTCGGCACCCTTTAGGGCAACAGCGAGCTGATCGCTGGTCACTTCGCGAAGCAGGAGCTGCATCCCCTTGTTGTCCAGATCGCCAAGATTGGCGAATACAAACATCAGGTCTTCCAGCCGTTGCCGCATGGATTCGTCGGTTCGAGACAGCGTTTCCAGAATGCGCGCTTCTGCATCGCTATCCAGGCCATTGAGAATGCCAGCGGCTGCAGTCGCGCCATCGATGCGTTTGGATTTGAAATTGGCAGACACATCAAGTTTGGCTTTGAGCGTACTTTGCAACTGCTTCATAGCGGCTTCAGGAATTTTGTCCATAGTCGCTATTCTAAACAGCACGTCTTCCTGCATTCCCTCGGGCAAGCGCGCGACAATCTTCGCGGCAATGCCCTGATCCAGATGAGCCAGTGTGATGGCGATAATCTGGGGATGCTCGTCTTGCAATATCGCCAGAATGGCCTCGGGGTCCATCCAGCGCAGCGAGTCCAGCTCGCGCGATGAATCATCACCGAGTAAGCGGTCGGCCAAGGTTCCGCCCGTCTGCTCTCCCATGGTATTGACGAGGAGGTTCCGCACATAGCCTTGAACCCCAATCCCTAACGGTGTGTGGTTGTTGACCTCTTCGCGAAAGCGCTGACACACGGTATAGGCATCGCCGGAATCCACTTTCTTGATCGCTGCC
>JBFKXO010000184.1:0-4790 GCA_041638115.1 Litorivivens sp.
GAGCGTCAGCGCCACCAGACTGGAAAAGCCCACCGCCGCCGCCATGGCCACGGCAAATTCGCCAAACAGGCGACCCACATCGTCCTGCAAAAACGTGATGGGCACGAACACGGCGATCAGCACCAGCGTGGTCGCCACCACCGCAAAGCCCACCTGCCGCGCACCGCGATAGGCGGCGACCAGCGGGCTCTCGCCTTCGCTCATGCGGCGATGAATGTTTTCCAGTACGACGATGCCGTCATCGACCACCATGCCGATGGCGAGTACCAGTGCGAGCAAGGTCAGCAGATTAATGCTGTAACCCAAACCGTAGAGCACAGAAAAAGTTGCGACTAGTGACACCGGCACCGTCACTGCCGGCACCATCATTGCCCGCCAGTCACCGAGAAATAAAAGGATGACCAGAATCACCAGTCCAGCCGCAATAAACAGGGTGCTATAAACCTCGGAGATGGCGCTTTCCACAAACACCGAGCTATCAAAACTCTGTTTGATATCCATGCCTTCAGGCAGAGTCGCTTTAATCCGGTCGCGTAGTTTTTTCGCTTCGCGGGTTACGGCAAGAGTATTGGCCGTGCTTTGTTTAATAACCCCGAGGCCCACCATATTCACGCCATTGCCGCGGAACATGCGCCGCCACTCTGCGGCGCCCAGTTCGACGCGCGCCACATCTTGCAGGCGAATCAGATAACCGTCGTCACCGCGACCGATAACGAGTTTGCGAAAGTCGTCTTCGGTGCGGTAGTTGCGATCTAGCTTGACGATAAAATCGCGGTCGAGGGATTTCACCGTACCCGCTGGCAGTTCCACGTTTTCACTGCGCAGGGCGTTTTCAATATCGGTCGCGGTCAGACCGCGCGCCGCCATCGCCTTGCGGTCGAGCCAGATGCGCATGGCGTATTCCAGCCCGCCGCTGACCCGCACCCGAGCCACCCCGTCGATCGTGGAAAAGCGGTCCACCAGATAGCGCTCGGCGTAGTCCGTCAGCTGCAGGGTATCCATGGATTCGGAGACGAGGTTGAGCCACATAATCACCCGCTCGTCCGCATCGCTTTTCTGCACTTCCGGCGGATCCGCCTCTTCCGGCAGATTCCCCATCACGCCGGAGACCCGGTCGCGCACATCATTGGCCGCAGAATCAATGTCGCGATTGATATCAAACTCGATGCTGATAGCCGAGGTGCCATCGGCACTCGATGAGGAAATGGTTTTAATGCCTTCTATGCCGGCAATACTGTCTTCGATCAACTGGGTAACGCGTGATTCCACCACCGCCGCCGAGGCGCCGGTATAGTTGGTGCGAATCGACACCACGGGCGGGTCGATATCCGGATATTCGCGCAGGGCTAACCGCTCAAAAGACACCAGACCAAAGGCCACCAGCAACAGGCTGATGACCACCGCAAACACGGGCCGTTTGACAGCGGTATCGGACAGCAGCATCTCAGCTGGCCTCGCTGGTGTTAGTTTGCGCCACCGCTGTTTCCAGTTCAGGCGCGCTGACTTTCAGACCCTCGCGCAGACGCGGGAAGTTGGCACGTACAATGGTCTCACCGGCGGTAATGCCGCTGATCACTTCCACCCAGCCGGGCTGGCGGCTGCCAATCTGCACAATACGTCGCCGCAGGGTATGGTCGTCGCCTACCACCCACACACTGTGTTGTTGTTCGCGGGTCACAATGGCTGCTTCCGGAATCAGCAGGGCCTTGCGCGGATTGCGTAGCAATTCGATGGTCATCAGCATGCCCGGCTTGAGCCGGCCATCGCTGTTGTCGAATTCGGCTCGGGCGCGGATGGAGCGGTCGGTGGTGTTCACTCGGCTATCGACCACCGTCACCTTGCCACTGAAAGGCTCGTCATAAGACGCCGTTTTCGCGCGCAGTTCGAGCCCGGTATTCAAGGTGCCGAGCAAGGCAGCCGGCACACTGAATTCCAGTTTCATGGGGTTGATATCGTCGAGGGTGGTAATGGCAGTGCCGGGAGTGAGCAAGGCACCTGGGCTGACCAGTCGCAACCCTAAAACCCCGGCAAAAGGCGCGGTGATGCGGCGATCAGCAATGCGGGCTTCCAGTTCGTCGATTTTAAAGCGGGCTTTCTGCAGGGCGGTACGACGAGTATCGAGCTCCGTCTGCGCCGCAGACATTGTCTTGACCAGCCCTTCCAGACGGCGCACTTCGCGCTGCTGCTCGGTCAGATCAGCTTTGGCTGCCGCCAGCTGAGCCTGTTCTTCGGCTTGCTCCAGCGTGACCAGCAACTGCCCTTTGGCTACTTGCTGGCCTTCTTTGAAATGAATGGCGTCGATGGTATCCGAGGCGTTGGCGGTGATGGTCACGGATTCGTTGCCGCGCAAGCTGCCAAGGGCTTCAACCCGATCCGAAAATTCGCGCGCCTCAACGGTGTAGACGCTGACCGAAACCACGGGCGCTGATATGCCCTGAGATTTGGCCGGTGCCTGCGATTGCCACCACAGACCGCCTGCCAGTACGGCGACCAGCAGCAAGCCGAATACGTACTTCATGAATTACCCCGGAGATTTGTTGTTTTCTGGCTGAAGAACCAAGCCCCTCACCCCAGCCCTCTCCCCACAGGGAGAGGGGGCATAAACCTGCTATTGGGTACCCTCTCCCACTGGGACAAACCGGCACGGTTTGGGCGCCGGAGCCTGCGACGGCGGGGCGAAAGCCCCAAGCGAAGCGAGTCAATGGGACAGGGTGAGGGTTGTCCTTTGAGGCAGTGTGCCTCGGGGGTTCGACGGTGTAAACGAGAATTAGTTTCGTTCAGCCAGAACTTTTAAACCACGCGCAGCTGCCGCTTTGACCTGCGCGGGCGCAGTGCCACCGATATGGTCGCGGGCATTCACCGAGCCTTCGAGGGTCAGTACGTCAAAAACATCCTGCTCGATGGTATCGCTGAACTGTCTCAGCTCGTCCAGGCTCATTTCCGACAGGTCTTTCTTGGACTCGATGCCGTAGGCCACCGATTTGCCGACGATCTCGTGGGCATCGCGGAAAGGTACACCCTTGCGCACCAGATAGTCCGCCAGATCCGTCGCCGTGGAGAAACCGCGCATGGCCGCCTCGCGCATCACGTCCGCGTTGGCGGTAATGGCGGGTACCATGTCGGCGTAGGATTTCAAACAGTCGCGCAAAGTGTCGATGGTATCGAACAGAGGTTCTTTGTCTTCCTGATTGTCTTTGTTGTAGGCCAGCGGCTGGGACTTCATCAGGGTCAGCAAGCTGATCAGGTGGCCGTTTACGCGGCCGGTTTTACCGCGCACCAGCTCCGGCACATCCGGGTTTTTCTTCTGCGGCATGATGCTGGAACCGGTGCAGAAGCGGTCGGGCAAATTGATAAAGTTGAACTGGGCCGAAGTCCACAGCACCAGCTCCTCACTGAAGCGCGACAGGTGGGTCATGATCAGCGCAGCGGCGGCGGTAAATTCAATGGCAAAGTCGCGATCACTCACCGAATCCAGCGAGTTTTCTGTGGGCCCGTCAAAGCCCAGCAGCTGCGCGGTCATTTCGCGATCAATCGGATAGGTGGTGCCTGCCAGTGCGGCAGCGCCCAGCGGCGAGCGGTTTACCCGCTTGCGGCAATCCATCAGGCGCTCGTAGTCGCGCCCCAGCATCGCATTCCAGGCCAGCAGGTGATGACCAAAGGTTACGGGCTGGGCGGTCTGCAGGTGGGTAAAGCCGGGCATGATGGTATCGGCTTCACGGGTGGCCAGTTCGCACAGCCCCTTTTGCAGACGGGTCAACTCAGCGGTAATGCTGTCGATTTCATCGCGCAGATACAGGCGGATATCGGTCGCCACCTGATCGTTGCGCGAGCGGCCGGTATGCAGTTTCTTGCCGGTAATCCCGATGCGATCGGTCAGACGCGCTTCGATATTCATGTGCACATCTTCCAGACTCACCGACCAGTTGAACTCGCCGCGCTCAATCTCGCCGCGAATGGCTTCGAGCCCTTCGCAGATCTGGGTGTACTCGTCCTGAGTCAGCACGCCGACTTTGGCCAGCATCTGGGCGTGGGCCAGTGAACCGTTGATGTCGTGGTGATAAAGGCGCTGGTCAAACCCGACAGAGGCGGTAAAGCGCTCCACAAATTGATCGGTAGGCTCGGAAAAACGGCCACCCCAGGGTTTGATGTCAGATTGCTTGTCGCTCATAGCTCCGATAAGTCCTTTGCGCCGCGCTGGCGATTACCTGCGAAAAAAGACGGCCATTATAGCATCCCTGCCCCCCGCCCTGTCCTTTCATTAAACAGTCACACTTTCTGGCGATACTCCGTGCCCAGCACACAGGGGAATCAGAAAATGACAAGTACGGATACGGCCTCACCGCGGGCACAGCTGGTTGAAGGACTCTGGCAACTAAAGCAGATATGCGAACAGCAGGACGATCAGGGACTGCGCCATCTGCACTTCAACACCTTGATGAAAGACCCGGATTATCGCGAGGAAATCCTGCGCCGCGCCGGTGCCAGCCGCAATCCCAAGCTGCGGGCACTCGCCCGCGAGCTGGGCGCACTGGATAACCACGATATTCTGATCGCGCGTGCCAACACCACCGCCACGCGACTGTCACTGAACCCGGACGTTGCTGCCACCCAGGCACAACAGGGTTTCGTCAATCTCGACAAGCGCGCCCAGCGTCGCTTTCTTGTACCCAGCCTGCTAAGCCTGTTGCTGGTTATTTCCGTCAGCGCTGCCTGGCTGCTGCGTGACACCCTCGGCCTGCGCAGTAGCCAGGTTGCGGTGAGCGGTTCACTCTTTGGCGAAACCCGCTGGA
>JBFKXO010000185.1:0-4776 GCA_041638115.1 Litorivivens sp.
AAGCCTCCCAGGCATTGGGTATCAGCCGCAATACGGCGCGTACTCACCTGCGTTCGGTGTTTAATAAAACCGGTGTGAGCCGGCAAACCCTGTTGGTTCGGTTAATCCTCAAAAGCGTCGCCCAATTGGCCTGGGAAGGCAGTTAGTCAATTTTCTAACTTGCTGATAAAAAGCGGGTTATTGCGGTGCGTCGATAAGTTTTGTGAATTTGACCGCATTGCAATATTACTGTAAACAGAGGGCTTATTGCTTGAGGATGCAGTACGGCAGAAGTGCCGTCGAAGGAAGGCTTGCCGTGACCAAAATTCAATTCAAATTTCCCCGTCTGTTGCTTGCTATGGGGCTTCTGTCCTGGCTGGTGGCAGGCTGTAATAGCAGTTCGTCCAGCTCCAGCTCTGGCAGCAGCTCCAGCAGTCAGCTCGTTGTGGAAAGCTTTGTTAATGATGCGCCGACTCGGCTGGCAGCCTTTGATGTTGAAGGGCCGCGTGATCCCATGTGTGCCCCTGACGAAGCTTCGAGTGTGCCGCTGCCCTTAGCGTATATGGCCTATCGGCGCGATGAAGCGCCGACCCGTCTGGTGGTCTTTGCCCACGGTATCGGCCATGAAGTTAATCGCAGCTGGGTGCCGCATATGCGCCGCGAATTGCAATTGGCGCGCTTCCTTCAGAATAACCCCGGCAATGTGGCTTTCGTCAGCACAAACTACCGCGACAATTTCGGTTTCCCTGCGCTGCGTGGCGCCCATGACACGATCTCGGCAACGCTGCACATGCTGGAAAAATTTCCCACCATTGAAACCGTGTATTTATTCGGTGTGTCGATGGGGGGCGCGGTGTCCGGGACCGCTATCGCTGAATCGGTCGATCTGACCAACGGTGGCTCGAAATTCACCGCCGACGGTTCGCCGTTGTTTGACTACTGGATCGACGTTGAAGGAGTCAGCTCCGTTCTCGAAACCTACAGCGAAGCCGCTGCTGCGGCCGGTGCCACCGGTAATGAAACGGCTCAGGCGGCGCAGGCGGGCATCGAGCGTGACACCGGGGGCATCCCGGTTCAGTGCCCGCTGGCCTATCAACGCCGTTCGCCCGTTTTTCAGGCCGCTCTGATGAAACAGGCTGGCATCAAGGCAGCAACCGTGATTCACGCGGTTAATGACGGGCTGGTGCCTTATAATCAGGGGCGGCAGATGGCTGCAGCATTGACCACCGCTACCATCCCTACGCAGTTCTTTACCATCGTTGGTGTATTCCCCGGACAAAACCCCGGCACTACCGGAACGGGCACCTTGGGGGCGGGCGATGCTGATCCTTACCTGAATCTGGCTGGCCACGCCTCCGAAGCCGATGCTTTTCACCCGGTGATGCGAACGGCCTTTGAACAGCTGCGGAAAATGCTGGATGGAACCTACAATGAAACCGCGCCGTATTTCGAATGCCTTATCGATTTCAATTTGCCGCCTGAAACCTGTCCAGTCGATCAATTTCAGCCGTAGTATTGCGCAGGCGCCTGTACGGCGCCTGGCAGGCGTGGATAATGGCCAGACTGAACAGGAGATTGTATGGCCACAACAGCCTGGCTGAACAACACGGAAGAAGCGGTCAACCGCTTACTGCAAAACCTCGGCAAGACGCTTGTGGTCGCCTTGCCGCTGGGTTTGGGTAAACCGGTCCCCTTGGTCAACGCGCTATACAACCGCGCCAAAAACGACTCATCAATCAAGCTGACACTGCTGACGGCTCTCAGTCTGGAGCGGCCGCCGCAGGGCACGTCGCTCCAAGCACGTTTCCTTGAACCGACACTGCAGCGGATTTATCGTGGCTGCCCGGCACTGTCGTATATGAACGACCTGCGCGAACAGAGTGTGCCAGACAATATTGTCATCAAGGAATTCTTTTTCCAGCCAGGCAGCCGGCTGGGAAATGCCCATTCCCAATATCACTACGTTAGCTCCAACTACACCCATGCGGCGCGAGATGTTTTTGACAATGGCTGTAACGTCGTCATTCAGATGGTGGCCAGTGAAGAGCGGGCGGGGCAGCGTCGCCTCAGCATGAGTTGCAATCCGGATACCTCGGCAGAGTTGATCAAGCGTTTAACCAAATCCGGTCGTCGCTTTTGTTCGGTCGCGGTGATAAATGAACAGCTGCCCTACCTGGAAGGTGATGCGGAGGTCTCCCCGGATTTCTACGACATGGTGGTTACGGGCGATGACAGTAGTCACCCGCTGTTCAGTGTGCCGAAATTGCAGCCGCTGGATGAGGTTGATTATCTGCTGGGTCTCAATGCCAGCTGCCTGGTGGCGGATGGCGGCACGCTGCAAATTGGCATTGGCGCGTTGGGTGATGCGGTCACGTATGCGCTTTGCCTGCGTCAGCAGAATAATACCGCTTACCGCGAAGCGCTTATTCGGGCCGGGGTTCTAACGCCCGAGCGGCGCGACTTGATCAAGCAGATCGGCGGAGTGGGGCGCTTTGAACGCGGGCTCTACGGAGCCACAGAAATGCTGGTTGAGGGCTTTATGCATTTGCAGTCGGCGGGCATTCTCAAGCGGGAGGTCTACGACTTTTGGGCTTTACAGAAGTTGATCAACGCTGGTCGCTGCGATCCCGAGAGGCTCGATATTGCGGTACTTGAAGGGCTTTCGGAATTGGGTGTCAGGGAAATACGTGGCAAGGATTTCGCGGTTCTCCAGCACCACGGGCTATTCAGCGAGGATTGTCGGTACAGTGACGGCTATATTGTCGCGCCGGATAGTGCCAGAGTGCCGGCCAATATGGCCAACCCCCATTCACGGCGGGTGATTGCCAGTCAATGCCTTGGCAAGCGACTGAAGAATGGCCACATCCTGCACGGCGGGTTTTATCTTGGCAGCCGGGATTTCTATCAGCGCTTGCGACAATTACCGGCAGAGCTGCGGCAAAAGATCAATATGACCGGCGTGGATAAAATCAATCAGCTGGATTTTAACCCGCGGCTGTATCGCGCTCAGCGCAAGCATGCCCGGTTTATCAATACTGGATTGAAAGTCACACTAAATGGCACGGTGGTGTCGGACACCTTGCAAAATGGACAGGTGCTTTCCGGTGTGGGCGGGCAATACAATTTTGTGGCTATGGCTCATCAACTGCAGACCGGCCGCTCCATTATCATGATACGCTCTGTGCGCACCCACAATGGCCATGCTGAATCCAATATCGTTTGGGAATACGGGGCCTGCACGATCCCCCGTCATCTACGCGATATTGTGGTAACAGAGTACGGCATCGCCGATCTGCGCGGTAAGTCGGACGGTGAGGTGATCAAGGCGCTGCTCAATGTGTGTGATTCGCGCTTTCAGCAAAATCTATTAGCCGCCGCTGTGCAAGCCGGTAAGATTGAACCCGGCTACGAGATTCCTCCGCAATATACCGATAATACGCCAGTACGCGTCCAACAGACTTTTACCGCCTTACGCAGTGAAGGAGCGTTTCCCGCCTATCCTTTCGGTTGTGATTTCACCGAAGAGGAGCTGACGGTCGCCCGCACCTTGAAAGGTATTGGTAACGATAAATTCAGGTTGATCGTCGATTTCCTGCGGCCCATTGGCAGGCCTTCGGCGAATGTTGCGCATTGGCTGAAGGTGCTTGGCTTGGAGGCGCCGAGTACCATTCGTGATCGCGCTTTAGCTAAGGTGTTAGCTGTCAGTTTGCGTCGCGCGCTGAATCCGGGGCAGCGCAATGGCGCTCAGTCCTGACGTCGTTCAACGTTTTTCGCTTTTTTTTGGTTCGTCAATTTATATCGTCTCGATAGGTTCTCTGCATTTTTCGTGAAATAGTACAGAGCGTGCACCCCGTCACGAATTTGTCAGGCGGGAATGTGACGCCTGTCAGCATCGTCGCTCCACTAGCCTCTAGAATCAGTGTCTTTCTGAAATCCTTTATGCGGAGCGATAACAATGAAGAAACTGCTTGTTGCGGCGCTGGGTGGGGTCTTGCTCGCCGGCTGCCAGTCAGAGTCAGATGACAGCCCGGGCGTGGCGACAGATAGTCAAATTGTCGAGCAGGCAACAAGTCAGGTGGCGAACGTGGGGGATGCCGTCAGCGAGCGTTACATCGTCGTGCTGAACAAACTGGATCTTTCGGGGTTGTCTGACCTGACGTCGCAGATCAATACCCTGGCGGCCAATTATGGCTTCAGTGTCGACACCGTTTACGAGCATGCGCTGACGGGGTTTGTGGGGCAAATGAGCGCCGATGTAGCTGCTCTGCTGGCGCAGAACCCACTGGTAGATTACATCGAACAGGATCGCATTGTCGGTGCAACCACCGTGCAGGCTAATGCAACGTGGGGGTTGGATCGCGTTGATCAGCCGTCACTACCGCTGGATGGTAATTACAGCTATTCAGCCAATGGCAGTGGTGCGCATGCGTACATCATAGATACCGGTATTCGCGGTAGCCACAATGAATTTGTTGGCCGCATGGGTGCGGGCTTTAATACGGTCGGTGGCGGTGGTTTTCTCGGTATTGGCGGTGGTGGCGCCGACCCGGATGACACTAACGACTGTAATGGCCACGGCACCCACGTGGCGGGCACCGTGGGCGGTACGGTTTACGGTGTCGCCAAGAATGTCACGCTCTATCCGGTACGGGTGCTGGACTGTAATGGCAGCGGCCTGAACTCCGGGGTCATTTCCGGTGTGGATTGGGTTATGGCTAACCACCAGAAACCCGCAGTGGCCAACATGAGTCTCGGTGGTGGCAATAGTACAGCACTGGATGACGCGGTTCGTTCGGC
>JBFKXO010000186.1:0-4752 GCA_041638115.1 Litorivivens sp.
GCAGTACGCCAACGCTGAGCCCTTCAATCGCAAAATCCTGTTGTCTCAGGTCCACTTCAATGGGCTGGTAGTCCGGATTTTCCGGGAGCAGCAGTATCTGGTGTTTGCTTTTAGTCGGTTTAAAGCGTTTGACGGTGACTTCGTCGTCAATCCTGGCCACAATAATGTCGCCCGGATTGGCCGAATGCGTGCGATGCACTGCCAGTAAGTCATCTTCGTAGATGCCGATATCAATCATGCTGTCGCCGCGGACCCGCAGAAAATAATCGGCTCGTGGAGAAAAGGTAGAACCGGGCATATCGCAGTATTCCTCAATATGCTCCTGGGCAAGGATGGGGTTACCAGCGGCTACGCGGCCTATTACCGGAATGCCGCTTGAACCTTCGGGCAAGCGAATGCCTCGTGACGCGCCTGCAATCATTTCAATGGCGCCTTTGCGCGCCAGCGCCTTGAGGTGTTCTTCAGCGGCATTGGGTGAGCGGAATCCCAGCTCGCGGGCAATATCTGCGCGTGTTGGGGGGTAGCCGGTTTCCTCAATGTACTGCTTGATCAGGGTGAGAACTTCCTGTTGCCGAGCGGTCAGTGTACTCATTTTCTTTCCTGTTCAGATATACAGTTACTGTCAGTATATACAGGAAGGTTGTCTGCGCAAGTATTTTTTCATTCGCAGAAGCGTTTCCAGAAATAGAAATAGCTGGCATCCGGGCGATGGCCTGGGGAGGAGGGATGTAGCGAAATCAGAAGTCGTCGAGCAGGCCGTTAATGGTGTCGGGCTCAATTTCGCTTAATGGATCGTTCCAATGCTCGCTGCTGGAGTAGTCGCTGGAATCGCGGTAGTCGTCACCAGACAGTTCGAAGGGGCTGCGCCAGT
Source organism: Litorivivens sp. (assembly GCA_041638115.1). Lineage (GTDB taxonomy): Bacteria > Pseudomonadota > Gammaproteobacteria > Pseudomonadales > Spongiibacteraceae > Litorivivens. Next base: position 872 of record JBFKXO010000186.1, read on the forward strand.
CTTCAGGCTCTTCAACCGGCTCGAGCACCAGTTCTCGCCAGCTGTCCATGTCGTATTCGCAGATCTCGCCGTCGACCATCTGGGTTTCGATAGCATCGTCAATGGCGACCACTTCGAAGATTGCGCCGAGCTGCAGGTCTTTATACCAGCTCCCGATTTGGGGCCTTACATTATTCATTGCGAACTCCCCTGTAAACGTCGCTTCAACTACAAAGTACCACCAGTGTAGACGCTGTCCAGAGGGGCAATTCAGTCAAAATTTCACGCCTGCGCGCGTACGTAAAATTACGTAGTGTGTGTAAAATAGTCGGATTTTCATTTGCTTAAACACCTTGCCGACGATCAACACCTAGCCGCCCGGTAGTTTTTTATGCGGTGGGCTTATAAGCTGGTCGATTGACGTAATAAAATAATCTAGCACTGCGCTTGTCTGGTGAAATACGGGGATAGGATTCATGTTTGAAGACTGGTTGCAAAACATCCAGATCGAAGATTATCCGTGGTTATGGAAGGTGTTTGCGGCCATCCTGGCGACGGCGCTGCTTAACTACGTGGTCGGTAAGCTGCTTGACCGACTCAAGGTCAAATTGGAGAAAACCCATACTGTCTGGGATGACGCGCTGTTGGCCTCAATCCGGCGTCCGTCCTACTGGATGATCTGGCTGGTGGGCTTCAGCTACGCCCTGCAAGTCATTTTGCAAACTTCTGACGCCGAAATTTTTTCGGTACTGAACAACCTGCGGGCCGTGCTGGGGGTGCTGATCATCACCTGGTTTCTGGTGTCTTTGGTGCGCGAGGTTGAAACCCGGCTGTTATCCGGAGAATACGCCCGTTCTGACGAGCCTTTTGACCCGACCACGGTGATGGCCATCGGTAAGCTGGTCAAAACCGCCATCATCATTACCGCCTTGCTGGTCGTTATGCAGACCCTGGGTTACAGCATCTCGGGTGTACTCGCCTTCGGTGGTATCGGTGGCATCGCGGTGGGGTTTGCCGCCAAGGATCTGTTGGCAAACTTTTTCGGCGGGTTAATGGTGTACCTGGATCGCCCCTTTGCGGTCGGCGAGTGGATCAGATCGCCAGACCAGAATATTGAAGGGGTGGTGGAAAATATCGGCTGGCGTCAGACCCGTATTCGTACCTTTGATCAGCGTCCCCTCTATGTCCCCAACGCGACATTTACCCAGATCTCGGTGGAAAATCCGTCGCGCATGTTGAATCGCAGAATCTATGAAACGATCGGATTGCGCTACGACGATGCCCGCAAGGTGGCTGAGATTGTCGATGAAGTGAAGGAATTTCTGGCAAACCACGATGAAATTGATCAGAACAAGACGTTGATCGTTAACTTCAACAGCTTTGGTGCATCGTCACTGGATTTCTTTATCTATACCTTTACCAAGACGACCAAATGGGTGGAATACCACGAGATCAAGCAGGGAATTCTGCTGGATATACTGGGCATTATTCACAAGCACGGCGCCGATGTAGCCTACCCGACATCCACCATCAAGCTGCAGCAGGAAGTGGCCGATGACATTGAGCGAAACCGTATGAATGAAGAGGGAGATGCCCGCAGTGAGTGAAACAGTAGCCATCATCGGCGGCACGGGCCTGTGTGACTGGGATGGTGCAGAGGTGCTGATTTCGAAGGCAGTTGATACACCCTACGGCGAAACCAGCGCCCCTCTGCGGGAGATGCGCTATGGCGATTCCCGTTTTTATTTTCTGCCCCGCCATGGCGATGGTCATCGGTTTCCTCCCCACAAAATTAACTACCGGGCAAATATCTTTGCCCTGCAGCAGGTGGGCGTAAAGCGGGTCTACGCCGTCAATGCAGTTGGTGGAATCACGCCCCACTGCGGCACCGGTGCGCTGGTCATTCCCGATCAGATTATTGATTACAGCTGGGGCCGTGAACACACATTCTACGATGGTGCGGACGGTCGACTGGATCACGTCGATTTTGGGGAGCCTTATAGTGACAGCCTGCGGTCACAATTAATAAAGGCGGCGGCTGCGTTGCAGCTCTCGGTCGTTGAAAACGGTTGCTATGCCTGCACCCAGGGACCGAGACTGGAAACGGCCGCAGAAGTGCAAAAATTGCTGCGCGAGGGGGCTGATGTTGTCGGCATGACCGGGATGCCGGAGGCGGCGCTGGCGCGGGAGGCAGGCCTGGACTATGCCTCACTGTGTCTGGTGGTCAACCCCGCGGCAGGATTGAGCGATGAGCCGATTACCATGGCGGACATTCAGAAGGTCATCGACGCCGGGATGCAAACGGTGAAAACCTTGCTGGCGGCCGCCGTTAGCGGCTAAGGGCGGCTGTTTTGTCGCCTGCGGCTTCGTCAGCCAGCGGCGTCACCTTGATCAACAACCCAAACAGCGGGTGGTCCAGATAGTGGACCTCGCCGCTGCGCATGCGCCGGTTTTCACGCATGACCACGGTGCGTTCCACGTAGTAGCTACTGTCCTGGCCTCGCAGAATATCGAGATTGCTGCGCGGGCGAGGAGGCTGGTTTGACGGATCGACATTCTCGCCAAAACTGTTCTCGTTGTTCTGCCGGGCCGCGTCGTACTCGGCAGCGCGTTGTTCGCGCATGCGCGCCGCTGCGCTGCCTGGATCATTGGCGGGGAACGGCGTCGGCAGGGCGGGGAATTCATTGAGTCGGTTAGCCTGAGCGTCATTGCCGTAACCGTAGCCGTCGCTGGACACGGGCGTTTGTCCGCTATAGCGACTGAGCCACAAATCGGTATCGATATGCAGATAGCGCTCCATCGCGACTTTGATATAGCCCTCCAGTTCAAAGTGGCGGCCAACCTGGTCGCCGCCCTGTATCAGCAAGGGCGGCGCATCGTTGCGCGATGTCAGTTTTTGGGGCCAGCTGCCGCTGAATAGAACCCGATAGCGATAGGCGCCTTTCAGCTTTTTGACCATCTCGGCAAATTCCTTATCGCCAATATCTGGCGTCAGCACGTAGGGCGCTGGTGCGACAAACGGGCCGCTGCTTTCAGGTTTTGCCATCGAACCGCCGATTAAAGCCTCTGCACTGGCGACCGCCGCGTCGGCCTTTGCTGCCGCAGTTTCGGCTTCACTGGCTGGAAAGCGTTCCGGGTATAATTCCTTGCAAGCCGGGTCCAGTGGATTGGCCTGAGTGGATTCTTCATAGCTCTCCGGTGGATAGTCTTCACCGGCATCGACCCGTTCTAGAATTTCCAGCAATCGATTCTCGGCCGTTGAATTGCCGGAGCCGCCCGTGGCGCGGACATTGCAAAGGTCAGCGAGGAACTGCTGACGGGTTTTCAGGCGCATCAGTTTTGGTGGATAGCGCAGCTGCAACTGACTGCGCCAGAGCTCGTCGTATTCACCACCGTCGCTGCGGTGCTCAAAAACGGCCATGTGGACACGATACCAGCCCTCGGTGGACTCGTTTTGTGCCAGCGCATTGCCTCCCCCCAGCAGGAAGCTCAGCAGAACAAGGGCGCAGGATGTGGTCTTTTGGCGAATTTTCATGCGGCAGGAGCCAACTCTCTTATCAGGGATTCAACGAACTGGAAGCGTTGTTCATTATCAGCCAAGGGTTCGGAGAAGCGCAATGCCGTCGCGCCTTCGAGTCGGTAGCGAGCGGGCTTGGTCTGCACCAGTGTGACCAAGTTGGCGGGGTCTATTCGCGGCTCGTCGGAAAATTCGATGCGCCCGCCCTGGGCCGAAGCTTCCACTTTTACGATGCCCAGCCGGTCGGCTTCAAGTTTTAGCATGGCCAGCCGGAACAGGTTTTTGGTGGCGTCGGGCAATAAACCGAAGCGATCGATCATTTCGACTTGCAGTTCACGCAATTCATCGTCATTGGCGGCACTGGCGATGCGTTTGTAGAGAATTA
>JBFKXO010000187.1:0-4629 GCA_041638115.1 Litorivivens sp.
AGCTGAGCACTGGAGCAGTCGGCGGATGAAGCGAGCGGGTGTCTGAGGCCGATAGGCCGAGTTTCCGCTCGCGCCGCCGGCTGCGAAGCGCGCAAGGGATCGGTTGGAGCGCAGCGGAGACCGACTGCGGAACAGGGTGCCCTTTTTCTTGGTTACTTCTTTTTGGGCATGCAAAAAGAAGTCACTCGCCCAGCAGGGCGAAACAGAAAGCCCAAATTCAAGAGCATAAACAAATCGAAGTTTGTTCGAGCCGGGCGGGCAGCCCTATTTATCCTGCTTCTCAGCCTGCCCAGCCACCAACCACTTATCCAACATATAAATATCTTCCGGACTCAACGTCCCCGCCTGCTGCTTAAGCCGCAACATATTCAACACATAATCAAACCGCGTGTTGGCATAGTCGCGAATCGCGGCATACAAAGAACGCTGTGATTGCAGCACGTCAACGATGTTCCGTGTGCCCACTTCATAACCAGCCTTGGTTGCATCCAGTGCGCTTTGGGCCGATACGATGTTTTGCTTGCGGGCTTTGATGCGCTGTACGTCAGTACCCACAGTCAGGTGAAGCGAGCGGGTTTGCTGAACAACCTGACGCTGGGTGTTGATCTTCTGCTGCAGGGCCGCGTTGTATTGCTCATGGGCCTGACGGCGAGTGGCGCTGACGCCGCCGCCGGAGAAGATCGGTACATTCAGGTCGACCTGATAGACCATGGTTTCGTTCATGTCATCAGTGGAAAAACCACCGCCAGCGAAGTCGTACTCGTTTTCAGCGTCGCTGTCCTGATAGCTGATGCTGCCGGTAACGGAAGGCAGGTGTTCCCATTTTTTTGCTTCGGCGGTTTTCTGGCTGGACTGCATGCGGTAAATGGCTGCCTGCAGTTGATGGTTGTTTTTCAGGGCAAAGTCGACCCACTGAGCGCGGTCGTTGGGGACAGGGTCAGTCACCGGGAAATCTTCGCTGAGGCGCGAGATCTCGCTGTGGCTTTGACCAGTCAGTACAGACAGACCCTCGTAGGCGGTGCCCAGATTGGCTTCAAAAGTCAGGCGCTGGGCTACGGTGTTGTCGTAGACCGCGCGGGCTTCGTGGACATCCGTAATGGCAATCAGACCCACATCAAACCGCTGCTGGGTCTGCTCCAGCTGGCGTTTTGCGGCGCGCTCTTCGGCGCGGGCGGCTTCCAGGTTTTCATAGGCGCGCAGTACGCCGAAATAGCTTTGAGCCACGCGAACCATCAGATCTTGCTGGTCCGCGGCCAGTTGGGCTTCGGCCTGCTTGCTGATCAGTTTGCCAGAGCGGAAGGTAAACCAGCTCGGCAGGTCGAAGATATGCTGGTTGAGTGACAGCGAGTAGGTGGTCGTGTCAGTGTCCAGGTCCAGATTGATTGCCTGGTTGGTGCCGCGAGTCGGGTTGGGGCCCTGTTCCACTTCGCTCTCGCTGCGCGAGTAGCGCGCGTTGCCGCTAACCTGGGGCAACAGCGCCGCTCTGGTAATATTCTCGGTTTCCAAATTGGCGCGATAGGTGGCTTCGGCCGCCTTGAGCGTGGCATCATTTTTCAGTGCCAGTTCGTAGATTTCACTCAGGCTTTCGCCAAGGCTGAAAGAACTGCCGATACTGACCAGACCGGCCAGCGCCAGGGGTATAAAGCGTTGCGACATCAGGCTATCCTTCCTGTCCTGTAGTTTATCGGCAGCGAGTTTAGCAAATTGGCCTTGGCTATACAGTTTAATTAAGTATTTTTAAGTCTACTGCCAGCAGGTATGATCGGGTCAGACTCGGTCATTGAGTTGTCAGCGTAATCGGGGATTTTTGTGGCTAAATCGATGTACAACGTAGATCTTTCGGCTCACTTGGCAGAGTGTGAGCTGAACTTTGTGCGCCTGTGCAGATTGCTTCCGCGCATGGAGGCCGGCGATAGTCGCAGCTTCGATGTTGGCGAAAGATCCTCGGTGCATATCGAGGTTGCCGAGCGTACGCCCTATACCAGTTTGCTGAACATCATCCAGCAACAGGGTTCACTGGCCGAGCTGAACAGTCGTATGATGGTGCGCGTCTACCACGATGCGGGGGTGGCCGAAGTGGCTGCCTTTGCCGGCTGCAATCGGGTGTTGGGCAAGCACAGCTACCCGAACCGGCAGATGCACCAACGGGACGAAAAACAACAATGGAACCGATTCCTGGGGGAGTGGCTGCAGCACTGCCTAGATCAGGGTAGGAGCCAAATGCAAGTGGAAGAATTCACGCTGCTCTGACTATTTTGTGCTGCGAAAATGCGACAAAGTTGGTGGCCTGGTTTTTCCCAGTATGTCTCAATCGCGCTTAGGAGTCGTTGCTGCCAAAGGATGAATGCAACGTGCCATGGAATGGTCCAGCTCTTAACATTGACGACGGGCGCCAGCTTCTCAGGCACTATTTCGCAGGAACGATTTTTGTAAGCCAATGAAGCCTTTACGAATCACACAACTTAGCGACACGCATTTGGGCAAGCTGCCGGGCTATCAGCTGCTTGGGCTGGATACCGACTACAGCTTTTCCCAGGTTATGCGGCTGGCAGATACCCTGCCGGCACCCTCGCTTTACTTGCTCAGCGGCGATATTTCCAACAACGGTTATCGCGAAGCCTACCAGCGGGTATTCGACCGTTTTGGCGGGCGCGACAACGTGGTCTGGTTGCCGGGTAATCACGATAATGTGCCCGCTATGCAATCGACGTGTGACATGCGCTGGTACCGACCGCGGGTAGACCTCGGTGCCTGGCAATTGCTGTCGCTGGATTCCTCGGTGCCGGGTACGCCACGGGGCACACTCGGTGACGACCAGTTCACCTTTCTCGACGAGCAGTTGAGCCAGCATCCGGATCAGCACGCGCTGGTTGCCTTGCACCACCATGTTTTGCCGGTGGGGTCCGAGTGGCTGGATGAGCAATTGCTGAGCAATTGCGACGAGCTGGTCGCTCTGCTCAATCGCTATCCGCAGGTCAAGGCAGTCACTTCCGGACACGTACATCAGGAAATGGATGTCGTGCGCGATGGGGTGCGCTATTTCACCTCACCGTCCACCTGTATCCAGTTTGCCCAGTCCAGCCCCGGTTTTTTGATCAGTGACGAAGCGCCAGGCTTACGCTGGTTTGACCTCTATGATGACGGTCGCCTGGAAACCGGTGTTGAGCGTGTGCTGGATGTGACCTTTTCCATCGATCTGGCTGCCAAGGGGTATTGATTGGCGCACGCAGTCCTGTATATCCACGGTTTTATCTCGTCTCCCCAATCCATCAAGGCACAACAGACGGTCGCTTACATGGCGGCGCGTAGCCCGGCGGTGAGCTGCCGGGTGCCGGCCTTGCCCAATACGCCGCAGGCGACTCTGGATACGGTGGAGCGTGAGCTACAGCTGTTATTGGCGAGCCATGATCGCGTCGGCTTGGTGGGCAGTTCGCTGGGCGGTTTTTTTGCCACGGTGCTGGCGGAGAAATACGCCGTGCCCGCCGTGCTGATCAATCCGGCAGTGCGCCCGCATCGCTTGATTCGTCACTATGTGGGGGAAAACCACAACCCCTACACCGGGGAATCCTTTCATATCACGCCAGCGCATACTGAAGAACTGCAGCGGATGGAGCCGGCATCCCTGACCCGGGACCGATACTGGGTGCTGCTGCAGGAGGGCGACGAAACCCTCGACTATCAAGAGGCGCAAAGCTACTACAGTGCGTGTAGAATGACCGTCGAGCCGGGCGGCGACCACTCGTTTACCACCTATGAGCAGTACCTGCCTGAAATTGCTGTTTTTCTGAATTTGGCTGAACAATAACGCTTTATGTCCGACTATACCGCTGAATCGATTGAAGTTCTCACAGGGCTGGAGCCGGTGCGCAAGCGCCCCGGCATGTACACCGATACCACCCGACCCAATCACCTGGCCCAGGAAGTAATTGATAACAGTGTCGATGAGGCGCTGGCGGGTCACGCCAAGGAGCTAACGGTAACCCTCCATAAAGATGGTTCGCTGACCTGTAGCGATGACGGTCGCGGGATGCCAGTCGATATTCACAAGGTTCAGGGCAAGCCCGGGGTCGAAGTTATCCTCACCACCCTTCATGCGGGTGGCAAGTTCTCCAACAAGAACTACCAGTTTTCCGGTGGTTTGCACGGGGTGGGTGTTTCTGTCGTGAATGCCTTGTCCGAGGATCTTGAGGTCATCATTCGGCGCGATGGTCAGGTTTACCGCATGACCTTTGCCGATGGCGAAAAGGCCTCCGAACTGGAAGTGATAGACACCTGCGGCAAGCGCAATACCGGCACATCGGTGCGCTTCAAGCCCAACCCCAAATATTTTGATAGCGCGAAATTTTCGGTCTCCCGCCTCAAGCACGTATTGCGCGCCAAAGCGGTGCTGTGTTCTGGCCTGCGGGTGATCTTCAAGGACGAAACCGGCGATGCCAGCGAAGAGTGGCTCTACGAAGATGGTCTGGTCGATTACCTCACGAGCAGCACCAAAGGCTGGGAAACCCTGCCAGCGGAGCCCTTTACTGGCACCTTTTCCAGCCACAATGAAGCAGTTGATTGGGCCGTGCAGTGGCTGCCTGAAGGCGGCGAGCTGACCACCGAATCCTACGTAAACCTGATTCCCACCGC
>JBFKXO010000188.1:0-4629 GCA_041638115.1 Litorivivens sp.
GAGCTGGCATTGGAGGTAGCGTCACACGATTTTCATTAACAGCGCCTCGCCGGAGATTGACGATAGCCCGTGATAAGGCCACCTCATGCTTTCTAGCCCAATGTTTAAACGTAGACTCTGCGTTCCAATCTGATACTCTGTCGATGGAATCAACTGAAAGATGATCCAAAGCCATCAAAAGCCCGTAATAACAATAGCCCTGTGAAAGCGCGGAACCACACAGAACGCTTCGCCGGTTAAACAACCACGGAAAGAGGCACGGCTATGATAATGGACGACCCACTGTTTCGCGCACTGCGTGTACCCGCGATCATTGCACCATCACGTAAATCACTAAACCCTCAATTTCTGATCGAAAGCTGCTGGGCAGGCGCCATTGGCTGTCTACCCTATCTGGACCAGTACTCCCCAGAAGACTACGACAGCTGTCTGGCAACCATCACCGCCAGCCTCGATGGTCAACTTCCGCTGTACGCCTGCAACCTCAGCATCGACTACAGCCGCCGCACTCAGCAGTATCTGGATATCATCGTCGGCCATCAGGTTCCGATGGTGATCACACTCAATGCCATCAACAAGGACATTGTCGAAGCGGTGCACAGCTATTCAGGGATAGTGCTACACCACGCCAGCCGTCCGGAAAGTGCAGAACGCGCCATCCGCGCAGGTGCCGATGGCGTTGTGCTTTACGGTACCGACGAACCCACTGTTAACGATGCGCAAGACCCGGTGCGCCTTCTGTCTGAAATGCGGGCCATTGTGGGGAGAAAAATGCTGGTGACAGGTTGTGCGTCCACTGGCGCCTCTGTTTACTCCGCTGTTTCTGCCGGCGCCGACCTTACCTATCTGGGCAGACGGAGCCACTCGGCTACGGCAGAACCCAATCGCCGTCTTCTGCTATCAGTACAGGCAGAACGGCGAGCGGTCGCCAATGGCGGCTCCGCGGAGCCTGTGATGGCAGAGCAGGTTGAAGTGGTCAACGCTCAAGCCGCGCGGCCCGCCCCCGTTACCCATATTGAGGAGTATCTGGAGCCAGACGTGGATCAATCGGCCGATGCGGAGGAAGCCCATGCGGTGAAAGCGCTGGTCAACCAGATTCAGTCTGAGTTTATTGCCACTGCCGGCAGAATGGCTGAAGTCAGCCGTCACTATTTGCGAAATTAATGTTTCTGTCACGCTGCCGGCGCTGACACTGCCTCACCGAGTACCGCATCACCGAGAATCGTGGTGCGGTGAATCAAGCGTTTGGCGCCCGGTTTCACACCGGGAGCCGAATGCATAAAACGCCAGTTATCCCAGAGAATCATGTCTCCTTCCTGCCACTGATGCAGGTAGGCAAATTCCGGCCGGGTTACATGAGCCATCAGCTCACTCAGCAGTGCATCGCTCTCGGCTTTCTCCATTCCCTCAACCCGCTCCAGAAACATCGGACACACATTCAATATCTTGCGCCCGGTCTCCGGATGCGTGAGAACCAGCGGATAGCGCGAATCGGGGAAGTCCGGGAAGCCCACGTCTGCCGGCTTTTTCGGCGCACCGGGCCCTGCCACATAGCCCGAGGTATCCAGAAACGGCATGTTATAGAGATTAACCTCAAACCGGTAAATGACCTGAAGATTCTCAATCCTGCTCTTTGTCGATCCATCAAGAGCGTCATAGGCTTTTGCCTGATCCGCGTAGCCGGTTTGACCGTCCACTTCGGGCAACCTCACGGCACGCAAGATGGCACCGCGATTGGGTCGCGCGGTATAAATCAGATCCTTGTGCCAACCAAGTCTTCCCACCCATTCTTCCCCATCCCAGACTGCCACCGGATTGGTGCGCGAATCCTCACTGTTTAATTCCATCAGTTCCGGATGATCACCACTGCGAATGGTTTTCAGGGGATGGGCCTCCAGTTCACCAAAAAGCTTGCTGAAGCGAATCTGATTTTCCGGATTGGCGTGCGCTCCTCGAATCAACAACAAGCCATGTTCCAGCCAAAGCTCGGTCAGTTGCTGGCGCTGCGCCGAACTCCATTGCGCAGAAAAATCAAAGCCGTCGATGCGCGCACCAAGCGCGTCGCACAACGGAGCAACCTCAAAACTCATAACATCACCTCGTTAGGCATCACGCTACCTCCCCCTGCGCCTCGCGAAAAACCGGCGCGGTAAAGGGTTTTCCGTCCAGCGGGGTCAGTGTGGTAAAGAACAATTCCAATGGCATATCACACCGCGGTACAACGCCTTCTGACAACCATAGCTGGGTGACCAATTGCACCTCTGGAGCATCATCCGGCACGACAATCGCCGGTGTATAGGGAACGGCGAATGAACCATTAACCTGGCGCTGAACCGTCGTCCAGGACAGCAATCGCGCACGCGATCCAAGCTCTCGCCAGTCTGTATTTTCCGAGCAGTAAGGACACTGGCCTTTCGGATACCAGATATCGCGAGAACATTGCGGGCAATAACAGGTCAGTAGCTGTCGGCGTTCGGCCGCTGCCCAGAACGGGGCAATCAAAGGATCGTTGTTTTCCATTATTGGCTCCATCAACGCCGGTTACTGAGAATCAAGGTAGAGCCTTCATCGGCGGTAAATCCGGCATAGGCAGCCAGCTCTATGCCCTCCACCTGATTCTCGGCGGTGCCACGCAACTGCCGAACCAGCTCGATCACATGGGCAATACCCAGTACATAAGCATGGGACAACAATCCTCCGTGGGTGTTACAGGGAATACCACCTTTACTGCGCGGTCGGCTAACATGCAAACGATCCTGTTCGATAAAGGCACCACCCTCCCCTTTTTTGCAGAATCCCATATCTTCAATCTGCATCAGCGCTGTTCCAGAAAAACAATCGTAAATCGCGATGACATCCAGATCCGTGGGCTTGCAATCCGCCATGGCATAAGCCCAGGGTGCCGCAAAGGTCTGCGGGGTAGCGGTAAGTTTTTTCTGCTGGCTTATATAGGGCGCGCCATCAATACAGCCGCGCCCCACACCTTCGACAATAACCGGTGGTTGCGGAAAGTCTGCCGCGCGCTCTGCTGCGCACATTACAAAAGCACCGGCGCCGTCTGAGATCAGGCAACAATCTTCCACCCGAAAGGGATCGGCCAGCATCGGCCGAGCCAGATAATCGTCCAGACTCATCGTTCGATCACGCATCACCGCTCCGCGATGGGTATTGGCATGACGTCGAAAAGTCAACGGAATCTGGGCTAACTGCTCCGGCGTGGTGCCGTATTCGTGCATATGACGATGCATAAACGTTGCAAAATACAAGGGCTGGGGGTACCAACCGAAAGGTAATTCAAACCCCGCTTTCATCGGCTCGCTGGCATGCCACCCACCCGGCCCGCCGGTGCCGCGCTTGCGCGCTGACGCCCAGTCGACCGCGAAAACGTTCACGATATTTTGCGCTTTACCCGAGCGCAGCGCGTGAGCCGCTGTGTGGGCGCAGGTAGCGCCCCAGATCATGGCTCCGCCTTCATCGGCGAACCATATGTCCTGCCCCACCTTAAAGTGCTCGCGGAAATCTGCTGGCGTAAGCTGATTACCAATACCCGGGCTGACCATCAAACCGTCAATATCGGCGGGCTGGAGGCCGGCATCCTCGATGGCTTTGGCAACGGCTTCTAACGCCATGGCTTTAGCGTAACGATCCGACGGTCCGGAATAATCGGTTTCACCAATACCGACGATAGCCACTTCACCGCGAACATCATTGAGCTCTACTGAATGCCCCCAGTCAAAGCTACCGGCGCGTTGCTTGAGTTGAGTCAGTGATTGCGGCATCAGCGTTCCACCTCAAAGCCAGCGGCTTGCGCATCCCAGGTGTTTGCACCCAGACCGCGGTCGCGCAGCTTGTTCTTTTGAACTTTCTGCGTCGGCGTCATCGGCAGCTCGTCGACAAATTCGATATAACGGGGAACAAAAAAGTACGGCGCATTCTGATTAATAAAACGCGCAAGCTCTTCTTCGCTCGCCTGCTGGCCCGGTTGAAGAATCGCTGCCAGCATAATCTCATGCTCTGACGTCAATTCCCTGGAGGGAACACCAAATACCGCCACACTCGCAATCGCCGGATGTGCGCGCGCAACCGATTCGATGGCGACAGAGGAGACGCTGCGCCCCTTGTAGCGAATCAAATCCTTTTTGCGATCGACAAAGTAGTAGTGACCGGCTTCATCCTGGCGCAGCAGATCGCCGGTGTGATACCAGCCGTGTCGAAAAGCCTCATCCGTCGCCCTCTCGTTATTGAAATAACCATTAAACAGAACATGGGGCGACCTTTCGCGGATGCACACTTCGCCGGGCTGACTTGCAGCAACCGGCTGATCGTCGTCATCCAGTAAAGCCACTTCAATATCGGACGCTGGCGTCCCCAGGGAGTTGGGTGGCCAGACGGTCTCACCGTCATCAAAGCGACGCATCAACAGCATGATTTCACTCTGACCAAAGCCCTGATGAATAGCCTGAATGCCAAAACGCTGTTTAAAGGGCTCCCGAATGTCGTCCGGCATGGGAACCATCTGCGCACTGCGCACGGGGTTGTCACGATCACTTTCACTTGTCGGCGCTGCCCAAAGGAACATGTGCATGGCGCCCAGGGTAAACACATGGGTCGCGCCGTAGTAACGGGTGC
>JBFKXO010000189.1:0-4583 GCA_041638115.1 Litorivivens sp.
GCGCCCGCTGCAGACCGTCTTTGTACAATTCTTCCGGCACGATATTGGAGGTTGCTACCAGCACCACACCGCGCGCGAACAACTCCTGAAACAGACCCGCCAGAATCATCGCGTCAGTGATATCGGAAACAAAAAACTCGTCAAAACAAATGACCCGAGCCTCACGGGAAATCCGATCGGCGATCACCACCAGGGGATTTTTCTCACCCGCCAGCTCCCTGAGGTCGCCATGCACCCGCCGCATAAAACGATGGAAATGCGCCCGCATCTTGCGCTCAAACGGCAGACACTCGAAAAATGTATCCATCAGGTAGGTTTTGCCGCGACCGACACCACCCCAGAAATAGAGCCCTTTCACCGGCTCACGTTCCTCACCGATAAAACGCCCGAGCAGGCGCTGCACCAAACTGGCTGCGCGCTGGGTTTGCTCCAGCTCTACCAGTTCGTCATAGAGGCGCTGCAGGCATTGAACGGCCTGCTGCTGTGCTGGGTCGGGCGTAAAATCCGGCCGCTGCAAGTCAGCCTGATAACGCTCCAGGGGTGTAGGCATGTCAGGTTCTCACCCATGCGATCGCCAAAGAGGGCGCAACTTTAACGATAGCCGAACCATTTCGCAATTTTTGTCGACTGACAGCTGCTCCCACCCGCGCCAGTGGGTATACTGCGCTGAACGATTGTTGCGACTGGAGAAAGCTGTGTACGAAACCCAGACTGTAGCCCTGATTGCTTTTCTGGCCCTGATTGCTGGCCTGGCCGCTGGTGCCTGGCTGGTCAACAAGTTGTCGCCTTCTCACCAGAACCGCAAAGCCCTGGAGAACCACATCCAGAAACTACAGCGGCAACAGCAGGATTATCAGGAACAGGTCAACCAGCATTTCAATAAAACCGCTGATCTGCTCAACCAGATGACTGAAAGCTATCGCGATGTGCACAATCACCTCGCTAAAAGCGCCGGCGAACTGACCAGCCACGGCATCAGCCCCCTGCAGTCGCTGCCAGAGGATCGCCCGGTCATTCAGGGCGAACCCCAAGCCCACCCGGCCCAACAGCCACTGGACTATGCGCCGCGCTCACCTGGCTACAAAGGTGCGCTTGACGAAGCCTACGGCCTGGAAAAATCCGCCAACAAAAAACAGGAAGAAGCCGTTACGGCACCCACGGGGTTGTGACACCCCGCCACCTCCGGTCAGGCGGGATTATCGATATCGATAAACTGATGTTCTATTCCGAATTGCCTGGCGAGATGCTCCGCAACTGCCGGCGCCCCGTAACGCTCCGTTGCGTGGTGCCCGGCAGCGATAAAGTGAATACCTAACTCCCGCGCCTCGTGAATAGTCTGCTCTGACACCTCGCCGGTCAGATAACAGTCCACACCAAGCGCTGCCGCTTGCGCCAGATAGCCTTGAGCCCCTCCGGTACACCAGGCGACCCGCTGCACCGGTTTGTCGCTCACAGCTTCCAGCAAGACCTCTCGCCCGACAACCGCCGCCACCCGGTCTGCAAAGTCCCCCGCTGAACAAGGCGCCGGCAGTTCGCCGTGATTACCGACGGGGTGTGCGCTGCCAGGCTGCAAGCCGCCGCAAATACGCAGCCCCAGCCGAGCCGCGAGCTGCGCATTGTTTCCCAGCTCGGGGTGGGCATCCAGCGGCAAGTGATAGGCCAACAGGCTGATATTATTGTTGAGCAGGGTGCGAATCCGCCGGGCTTTTACACCGGTTAACACCGGGGCCTCGCCGCGCCAGAAATAGCCATGGTGTACAAAGATTGCATCGGCTTCAGCCTCCACTGCCGCGTCCAGCAAACGCTGTGATGCTGTAACCCCGCTGATCAACCGTGCCACCTCCGGTCGTCCTTCCACCTGCAAGCCATTGGGACAATAATCCTGAAAGTTTTCCGGCGTCAGCAGCTGATCTGCTGCCGCCACCAATTCGCCAAGTGCGACACTCATACTTCGTTTCCCCAACATCTGTGACACAATAGCCAGCGGTCAGCGTGTACGATCAACCGCGGCCAGGTCTTAAAAAAACACTTTCCAAAAGCAACTGTGCCAAGGATATACAGATGTCTCAATCATTGCGCTGGTTGTTGTGGCCAGTCATCGTCGGGCTGATTGCCGGACTGGTTATCCTGGTCGCCCAGAAGCCCGGGACGGTGGCAGCGCCTGCGACCAGCGTGGCGCCCGGTTACGCCGAGGCTTTTGCCCGTGCCGCGCCTGCTGTCGTCAACATCTATACCAGCAAAGTGGTACGGGAACAGCGCCCTTCGGTGTTCGACGACCCCATCCTTCGTCACTTCTTCCGGCGCGGCAATCCCGCCGAGCGCGACAAGGTAGAGCGCAGCCTCGGGTCCGGGGTGATCGTTTCTGATCGAGGTTATCTGTTGACCAACCTGCATGTGATTCAGGGGGCCGATGAGATACTGGTACTGCTGCAAGATGGCCGTCAGGCCATTGCTCGACTCATCGGCGGCGACCCGGAAACCGATCTTGCTGTGCTCAAAATTGATCTCGATAACCTCCAGCCCATCCCGCTGGGCGACAACCAGTCAAGCCGAGTTGGCGATATTGTGCTGGCCATTGGCAACCCCTACGGTTTCGGTCAGTCGATGTCGCAAGGCATTGTCAGCGCCAAGGGGCGCTACGGCCTCGGCCTGAGCAACTATGAGAACTTTATCCAAACCGACGCCGCCATCAACCCCGGCAACTCAGGCGGCGCCCTGGTGGACCATCGCGGCCAGCTGATTGGCATCAATACCGCGATCTACACCCAGAGCGGCGGCTCCACCGGTATCGGGCTGGCCATTCCGGTCGATCTGGCGCTGCGCACCATGGGCGATATTATCGAATACGGCAGACCCGTGCGCGGCTGGCTTGGACTGGAAGTGAAATCGCTGGCTCCGCAGAGCGACGGGGTCGTTGTCAGCGCGTTGATGCCGGGCGGCCCGGCGGCCAAAGCCGGCTTACGGGTCGGAGACATCATCTACGCCATAAACGGCAAATCCGTGGGCGACGGCCATGCAGGAATGAATGAAATCGCCACCACCCGTCCCGGAGACATCGTGTCAGTAGAGATGGGCCGCAATGGCGAGCGTCGGCAGGTCAATATTGAAGTCAGCATCCGGCCGACCCCTGCCAGCGCCAGCTGAAGACTCACCTCGCTAACGAGATCAGCTGCGCGCCTGAGTAAACGCCTCCAGCATGCGCTGGTTTTCCGCGGGTGTGCCCACCGTAAAACGCAGACAGTTTTCCAGCATGGGGTGGGCGCCGTCGAGACACTTGACCAGCACCCCCGCCTGTTTCATCTGCGAATGAATGGCACGCGCATTATCACAGCGCAGCAGGATAAAGTTCGCTTCACTGGGCCAGGCCTGGACGCCTGGCATTGCCTGCAAGGCATCGAACAAGACCCCGCGCTCTTGGCGAATGGTCTCGGTTTGTTCGGTCAGCACCGAGAAATGATCCAGCGCAAACTCCGCGCTGATCTGGGTAAGCACATTAATGTTATAAGGCAGGCGCAGCTTATCCAGCTCGGTCAGCCATTCAGCGCCGCCAATCAAGATTCCCAAGCGCAGCCCCGCCAATCCCACTTTTGACAGGGTGCGCATCACCACCACATTGGGGTAGCGCAGGTAGTCCAGGTGATCGGCGTCGGTAAATGCCGTATAAGCCTCATCCAGCACCACCAAGCCCGGGCAGGCCTCAATCACCGCTTGCACTTTTTCTGCACTGAACAGATTACCGGTGGGATTATTGGGAAGCGCCAGAAAAATCAGCGCCGGCTGCTCTCGCTCAATTGCCGCCAGCGTGGCGGGCAGATCGAGATCAAAGTTTTCATCCAGCGGCACCCCGCAGTAGTGCATCCCCACGAAGGTGGCAATCATGCGATACATCACAAAGCCTGGCTCGGGCGCGAGGATCGTACGCCCCTGGCCAGCTACCGCCATTGCCAGCAGCTGAATAATCTCGTCAGAGCCATTACCCAGCAATATCTCGTGTTCGTCGGCAACACCCATTACCGTGCGCAAACGATGCTTCAACGCCGTCGCCGAGGCATCCGGATAGCGGTTCAGCGCCGCCCCCTGAAGCCGCTGCTGCCAGTCAGCAATCATTTCCTGCGGCCACCCGTAAGGGTTCTCCATGGCGTCGAGCTTGACCAGACCCGCCGCTGGCGGCACGTGATAGGCTTGCAACGCTTGAATTTCTGGGCGCACCCACTGGCTTACAAGGGATTGTCTGTTTTTGTTCATCGGGCTACTTCTTAGGCCATCGCATTTCAGCAGAACGGGCGTGGGCCGTCAGCGCCTCGCCGCGTGCCAGCACTGATGCCGTTCTGCCCAGCGCGGCAGCGTTAGCCGAACACTGGATCAGCGAGCTGCGTTTTTGGAAATCGTACACCCCTAGCGGCGAGGAAAAGCGCGCCGTGCCCGAAGTCGGCAGCACGTGATTGGGGCCCGCACAGTAATCGCCGAGGGCTTCCGGAGTGTGGCGCCCCATAAAAATAGCACCAGCGTGACGAATGTCAGGCAGGAGCGACTCCGGGTTTTCCACTGACAGTTCCAAATGCTCCGGCGCGATGCGATTCACC
>JBFKXO010000190.1:0-4566 GCA_041638115.1 Litorivivens sp.
ACGCTTGTTCTTCAGGCTAGTGACCTGTTTTCTCAACGATTTTTAGCTTGGTGCGAATAAATTCCCGATGCGGCACGTAGATCAGCTCGGCGATTTTGCGGATTAGATGGTCTTCGTACTTTGATATCTCGCCGTCTGCCAGCGCGACTCGCCAGAGTGTTTCCAGCAGCCGTACTTTTTGTTCGGGGGTGTAGTACTCGTTGATAAGCGCTGTGTACGGGTGATAGGCGTTGTCTTCCTGAAATTGCTGCTCGGCCAGCGACATCAATTCGTCCAGCTCTGCGCCGGAAATATCATGTTCGCGGCGCAGGAGTTTGCGGATAGTGTCGAGTTCTTCCGGGCTTTGCTCAAAGTCGGCTTTCGATAACTCGATCAACAGCGCAGCACTGGTGAGCCGCAAGCGGTGCTCGCTGTCGTCACCCGTACCGGGGGTGAGCTGGTCGCGGAAGAAGTCGGTGAGCTGCTTAAGCATCAGGCTAGGTCGACCAGCAGTTGTTGCAACGCGCGTTGATCGGCGGCGAACAGGCGAATGCCTTCTGCCAGCTTTTCCGTCGCCATGGCATCATCGTTTAGCTGAAAGCGGAATGTCGCTTCATCAATCTGGAGTTGCGAGTCGCTGCTTGTTGCTTTGTCTACAAACAGGCGCTGATACAGGGTGTTTTCGTTGAGACTCAATTCTTCCAGCAGGGCGGGGCTGATGGTCAGACGGTCACAGCCCGCCAAGGCTTCAATCTGGCCGGTGTTGCGGAAGCTGGCGCCCATCACGATGGTTTTGTAGTTGTAGGCTTTAAAGTAATTGAAGATGCGCTTTACCGACTGCACGCCGCGGTCATCATCCGGGTTGGTCTGTGCTTCGCCCCGCGCTTTGTACCAGTCATAGATCCGGCCGACAAAGGGGGAGATCAGCGTCACACCGGCGTCGGCGCAGGCGCGGGCCTGATCAAAACCGAACAGCAGAGTGAGGTTGCAGTTTATACCCTGCTTTTCCAGCTTTTCTGCGGCCTTGATGCCTTCCCAGGTGGAGGCAATTTTTATCAGCACCCGATCTGCACCAATGCCGCGCTCGGCATAGAGCGCCATGATCTCGTTGGCCTGGGCAATGGTGGCTTCGCTATCGAAAGACAAATGGGCATCGATTTCGGTGGAAACCCGGCCCGGCACAATCGCTGCTATCTCACTACCGATGGCCACAGCCAGGCGGTTCACTGTGCTGCGCAATTGTTCGGCTGAGCTTTGGCTGCTCAAGCCTGAGGCGTGTTCACGGATCAGTTCCTGATAGTCGTCCAGCGACGCGGCCTTGAGCAGCAGGGAGGGGTTGGTGGTGGCGTCGAGAGGCTCAAAACGTTTGATGGCAACGATGTCGCCGGTATCGGCGACCACGTCGCTAAACTGTCGTAATTGATCGAGTTTGTTGCTCATAATCTTCCATTATTCATTGTGCCGGTTACCGGGAGTGTACCGATAATTGGGGCTGCTTGTTGAGTCTATCCACGGCATCTTTTAACACATCGAGCCCGGCGCCCGGTTTATGGGCGTTTTCCGACAGGTGGCGACGAAATTGGCGCGCGCCCGGTTGACCGTTGAAGAGACCGAGGATATGG
Organism: Litorivivens sp.; assembly: GCA_041638115.1. Classification (GTDB taxonomy): domain Bacteria; phylum Pseudomonadota; class Gammaproteobacteria; order Pseudomonadales; family Spongiibacteraceae; genus Litorivivens. Next base: position 1,602 of record JBFKXO010000190.1, read on the forward strand.
CGTGTCATGTGGTTCAGGCGGGTGCCGTTTGCCAGTTGGGACTCAACGTAGTGAAAAAAATCATCCAGTGCCTGCTGGGGATCGGTGTCGGTGGTTCCGTCATAAAATTCGCGATCAACGCTGCACAACACTGAAGGGTTCTGGTAGGCCGCACGCCCCATCATCACGCCGTCTACGTGATTGAGATGTTGAGTGGCTTCCTCGGTCGAGTGAATGCCGCCATTAATAATAATTTCCAGTGCGGGGAAGTCCTTTTTCAGTTGATAGACCTTGTCGTATTCCAGCGGGGGAATTTCCCGGTTCTGTTTCGGGCTGAGCCCGCTGAGCCAGGCCTTGCGCGCATGAACAATGAACACCTCGCAGCCGGCCTCGGCAACGGTGCCGACAAAATCGCAGAGAAAATCGTAGGAATCGAGGTTGTCGATACCGGTTCGATGTTTGACCGTAACGGGAATCGCGCAATTATCGCGCATCGCCTTGACGCCCTCGGCCACGGTGGCAGCTTCGCCCATCAGACAGGCGCCGAAGCTGCCATTCTGTACCCGGTCTGACGGGCAGCCGCAATTCAGATTCACTTCGTCGTAACCCCACTGTTCGGCCATTTTTGCGCACTTGCCCAGTGCCTCGGCGTCACTGCCACCGAGCTGCAGGGCAATCGGATGCTCGCAATCGTCGTAATCCAGAAAGCGTGCGGGCTCGGCGTGGAGCAGGGCGCCGGTGGTCACCATTTCGGTATACAACACAGCATGGCGGGAGAGCTGGCGCCAGAACACTCGGCAATGGCGGTCGGACCAGTCCATCATGGGGGCGACGCAGAAACGGCGATTTAATACAGGGAGAGACACAGCTTTACCGGATGAGTTGCAGGAGGTGAACACGTATAATCGCCGCCTATTGTATGAAATTCGGCAACAGGAATCATTATGACCGCAGTACGTACCCGAGTAGCGCCTTCGCCTACGGGCGATCCGCACGTTGGCACCGCCTATATCGCTCTGTTCAACTATTGCTTTGCCAAGGCTCATGGCGGCCAGTTTTTGCTGCGGGTGGAGGATACCGATCAACAGCGTTCGACGGCAGAATCCGAGCAGGCCATTCTCGATTCCCTGCGCTGGCTGGGGCTGGACTGGGATGAAGGCCCGGACGTGGGTGGCGATTGTGGCCCGTACCGGCAAAGCGAGCGCAGTGAAATCTACGTGCGCTATGTAAACGAATTGCTGGAAAAGGGGCATGCCTTCAAATGCTATCGCACGGCAGAGGAGCTCGATGCCCTGCGTGAATCCCGCCGCGAAGCGGGGCAGCACACGGCCCTTAAGCCCAGCGATCTGGTTTTGCCTGAAGATGAAGTGGCGCGGCGTGAAGCCAACGGCGAGCCCTACGTGGTGCGTATGGTCGTGCCGGAAGAGGATGGACGCTGCGTGATCAATGACTTGCTGCGCGGTGATGTGGAGTTGGATTGGGGGCAGGTGGATGCCCAGATCCTGCTGAAATCCGATGGTCTGCCGACCTATCATCTGGCCAACGTGGTCGATGATCACCTGATGGGGATCACCCACGTTATTCGGGGCGAGGAGTGGATCAACTCTGCGCCGAAACACAAGCTGCTATACCAGTACTTCGGTTGGGATATGCCCCAGCTTTGCCACTTGCCACTGCTGCGTAACCCCGACAAAAGCAAACTCAGTAAGCGTAAAAATCCGACCAGTATTCTGTATTACCAGAAGATGGGTTATTTGCCGGAAGCCTTGTTGAATTACCTTGGCCGCATGGGCTGGTCGATGCCTGACGAGCGTGAGAAGTTTACCCTGGCCGACATGATTTCTGCGTTTGATATACAGCGTGTCAGTCTGGGCGGACCCATTTTCGATGTAGAAAAACTCTCCTGGCTTAACGGGCTGTGGATTCGCGAAGAGTTAAGCCTGGAGCAACTGGCGGATCGCTTACACGACTGGGCCTATAACCGTGAGCGGCTGCTGGATATTTTGCCGCACGCGCAGGCCCGGATGGAAACCTTCAGTGATCTCGCGCCGTTGGCAGCGTTTTTCTTTTCCGGCCGGTTGCCGCTTACTCCGGCCAGCTTTGATGGGCTGGCCGTCAAGGATGAGCAGCTGGTCGAGCTGCTGCAATTTTGTGTGTGGCAGCTGGATAACCTGCGCGAGTGGAATCGCGACGCGATCTTCGCATCGCTTAAAGCGGTGGCTGATGCAATGGAATTGAAGATGAAGGACTTTGTTGCGCCTTTGTTTATTGCCATTGCGGGAACGACGGCCTCTATTTCCGTGTTTGATTCCATGGTGGTCTTGGGGCCGGATATGAGCCGCGCCCGACTGCGTAATGCTCTGGATCTGCTGGGCGGTGTTGGCAAGAAAAAGCTGAAAAAGCTGGAGAAACGCTACGAGGAAATAACCCGCTGAAAAAAATTAACGAGAAGGGCGTATTCGAGTTGACAGGAAAAGAGAGTCTGCTTAATATGCGCACCTTCTCGCGTGGGGGCTATAGCTCAGCTGGGAGAGCGCTTGCATGGCATGCAAGAGGTCGGCGGTTCGATCCCGCCTAGCTCCACCAAATCTTTGTTTTTTTCTTTTCCTGTATTTCTTTGTATTTCCTGTGGTCATGTCCTTCTGATGTGAACGCGCGTTGGCGCTGCGCGCTTTTTGGGCGCGCTATCATCGATTCAGTCTTGATACGCTGTGCGGTTTATTTTCCCAGGCAACGCTGATAGGCGGCGATACAGTTTTTCAAGCCCAGTTCAATGGCGTCAACCGTAAAGGCGTGACCGATGGAAACTTCCGCTAAATCTGGCAGGGCCGTGCGAAAGGTGTCGAGGTTGTGGAGGTTGAGATCGTGGCCGGCGTTGACGCCAAGACCAATCGAGTGGGCGTAGGCCGAGGCCTCGCTAAACTGCTGCAGAATCGCAGCATAGTCGCCCTGTTCGAAGGCTTCGGCATAGGGCCCGGTGTAAAGC
>JBFKXO010000191.1:0-4562 GCA_041638115.1 Litorivivens sp.
ATGGTAATTAAGCCACAGGTAGGTAATGTCATAACCCGGTGTGTGGGTTTCGTCACAGGTTGCACTGCTAAAAAAAACCGCCCGTTGTTGGGCGGTTCATAGGTATCATAGCGCCGAAGTGCGACGCTAAACCTGGACGGAGCTTCTGCCCTAAGGCAGTACTGCTCTCACTTCTACTGCGGGTTTACCACTCGATTCCCCACACCCGGGGGAGAGAAAATCAAACCGCGCCCTGGGCCACCGTATGGCGGAACCCGCGCCGCGACGTGCCACTCAGTGGACAAATGGGCAAATGGGACATCACATTTCGAACCCGACGCTCATCTTGCTTACGGACAAACACGACAAGGAAGAGTCGCTCATGCCCCTCGCTACCGGCCCCTGGCGGGTGCGGCGCCAGGCTTTTTGCGTGCAGCCGGAGCATTGTTCGGACAAGCCACCGTTCAACGAGCCCACTATGGTGCATGGTTGCAGGTGCCTGCGCTTGCAAAACCTTGCGAAAGTGCCGCCCGTCTTCACACGCCATCGCCTGAAAGCGCCATTGTGCACAACCGGGAATCGTTTGCAGCTGACGCGACACTTGTGACGCCAATTGCGCAGAGTCCGTCTGATAGTAAAGGCGCTTCATGCCGAGCCTCCCACACACCATCATTATTTTCGGGCACTGCAAAAAAACGCCGCTGTCAGCTTTCGCTGGTTTGATTTCAGTATAGACAAGCAACTTGGCAGAAAGGTGGTAGAAATACCTGATGTTAGATCGATTTGCTATAAGCTGTTTGTTTTTTAGTCAACCGATCTAACACTACCGCTATGGTAGTGGTCGCGCATACTCGTCGGTGCGCAGCGCACGGGTACGATCTGCGGGCGACACCAGTTCAGTCAAGCGAATGCCGAGCTGATTATTGACAACGACGACTTCACCGCGGGCAATCATGGCGCCATTGACCAGCACATCGAGTGATTCACCAGCCTGCCGATCCAGCTCAACCACTGCGCCCTGCCGGAGGTCCAGCAGGTCGCGTACCGAGATTTCAGCACTTCCTACCTCCATACTGATCCGCACTGGGATATCCAGCACCAGGTCCAGGCTCGCGCGACTACTGGTAACCGCTTTTTCTTCGCGGACGGTTGGGTTTGAGAGGCGAGATTCGGCCTCACCCGTGACACTCGAGGCTTTGCGCTGTTCCAGTGTTTTAAACTCATCCATTGTCGACTCCACCCTCTTCATTCTTCAACACTTTCACAGCCCAATTCCCAGCATAGTCCCCGGCCTGCACCCGATGGATCGGGATACCCTTGACCGTCAGCTCCGAGCCGCGCCGCAGATTCAATGGTAAAAAATCACCCACTTGCAGCGCGGCGAGATCGCTCAGGGACAGTTCTAGCTCTGCCACCCGACAACGGGCCTCGACCATCACCTGACTTAACTGCTGTTCAACCGCAAGGGCCCATTGTCGGTCCGATTCGGCCGACAAACCCCGACTCCCTGCCTCCAGGTTTTCACGCACGGGCTCCAGCATGGCTTCCGGCATAACCAGATGTATCTCACCACCGCCAGCGCCGATCAGCACCTGAAACGTCGAAATCACCACATTGTCATTGGGCGCCACGATGCCTGCCAGTGCCGGATTGTATTCCGTGCCCTGGGGCTGACAGCTCACTTCGGCCACACCGCGCCACAGCTCCTCGATATCGCGATATATTCTCTCCAGCAAGCGGGATACCAGCGCGTTTTCAGTGGGGGTAAATTCCCGCCCTTCCACTTTCGCATGTCGACCGGAACCGCCGAAGAAAAAGTCGACAATGCGAAACACCAATCGCGCATCAAGCACGATCATCGCGGTCCCCTTCAACGGCGACAAACTGATCAGATTAAGACTGGAAGGCAAGTACAGCCCATCGAGATAATCGGAAAACTTGCGAACCGATACTGCCTGGGCGTCGATATCCACCTCTTTGCGCAATATACCGGTTAGCTCCTGCCGGATTCGGCTCGACAGACGCTGATTGATCGCATCGAGCCCGCTGTAACGACCGCGGGTAATGCGCTGCTGACCGCTCAGGTCATAACTGCGAATGCCCGGCACAACGGTGGCACTAGTGCTGGCCCCGCCATCGTTGCTGATGACCTGTTCCAGCAGCGCATCGATTTCGTCCTGCGATAACACGTCTTTCATGAGGCGTTAACCGTGACTGGGCTGGCCAGGCGCAATTCACCGCTCAACACAATATCGCCGGAAGCTGCCATGCGCCGCACCAGATGAAGAACGTCATTGGCAGACTGCTGTATGCGCTCCGCCCCCAGCCCGGCATATTCCTTCAACAGCGGCCGCAAGGTTCGCGATCGCGCCTTGGGCAAGCGCTGTAAAAAACCCTCGCGGGTATCCGGCCGACAGCCCAGCAACGCCCTCGCCAGCAGATCGTCCGGCAATTGATCCTGCACCTTTTTCCAATCCTCGGAGGTGAGTCCCAGCAAATCATCCATGGTAAACATTTGATCCTGGAGAGTGGTCGCCAAGCCCTGATCGCGATGGTAGATATCTTGTAACAGAGCCTCAGACCAATCAGCCGATACCGATTTTAGGATGGCTGCAGCCTGACGTCGTCCCGGCGGAATACGATTGGAGTGATTGGACAGCTTGTCGAGTTTCGATTCGATTAACTCCGCCACGGCTTCCGCCGCTGCCGGCTGAAGTTTGTCCAGCTCGGCAACCCTCAGCACAACATCGGCGCGCACATTGGCAGGCAGGCACTCTATCAGTCGCGTCGCCTTCTCGGTATCCAGGCTCGCCACCACAATCGCCTGCACCTGCGGGTGCTCTCCGCCAACCAGTTCAGCCAGAGTTTCCGGCTCCAGCCAGCGCAGGTTTTCAAGCAGAGGAATATTTTCCTGAATTTCCGGCGCACCGGCGATCAGCCGGGTACGCTTTTCGCCCAACGCCGATTCCAACAGGCCGCGAAAGTCTGATTCTGCTTTAACCCCAAAACCCGTGGCTTCCTGTACATCGTTGAAAAACTGCTTGACTGCATAACGCAGCACGGTCCGGCGCACCCGCGCCAGACGGACCATGATATCGCCCACCAACTGGATTTCACGTGGCAGAAACTGCTGCAAAACACCGGCAGCAACCGGTTTGGAAAGGCTCAGTAAGATGACTGCTGCCAGCTCCCGCTGGGTCATGCCGCCACTTTCCGGCGTGCCACCGGCAGTTGGCCGCAACCAGAGTCGCAATACCTGGGCCACCCGGGACGGGTCTTCGCTGGCCAGCTTTTCCAGCTCGGCCAGGCGCAGGTCAACTTCGTCCTTATAGCTCTCGCGGGGGCGACGCCCGACCAGCCAGCCGACACCCGCGCCAAAGGCCAGCAAAAGTACCCCACCCAGCACCGCCCATCCGATCGACAGCGCACCGTGGTCGACGTCATGACTGTGAGGTTCGGTAACCAATGGCATCGATGAGAGCACTACCGGATAGTCCGCGCCGATTGCCGTCGCAATCAGCTCGCGCAAACCCTGCTCGCTGTAGTCATTTTGAAAATCCCGATCGATAACCAGCAGGATGCGTGGACCGTCACGCGTCTGACCGAGCTGTACATGGTAGCCATCACGTCCGAATACCGAGTCGAGCAAATCGATCAAACGCTCACGCGCCAAATCCAGCTCGCGGCGATTGTCGGCTTCCGACGGTACACCGGGCTGAGCGGCGACGGTACCGGCCAGCAGTAACAGCATGATCAGTGCACTGGTACGTAGCAGGTCGGCGAGTGGCTTGCCCCATTTTATTGTCATAAGAACCGGGTAAAGTGTTTAAAACACGTTATTTACCGACAGTTTGACGCTTTTATCAAGGTATTCACACGGTCGACTGGCTTTTCTGTGAAAAGCGCCAAACCTGAAGACCTCAGGCGAGATTAACTGCCCGGATTTTCTCGAGACTGGGGCGTTGTAATTTCAGGGTCTTGAAATCAAACAATTCCCCATCCGCCAGCTGCGATGGCGAGACATTGCCGATCGCGGTGAAAATACTGTCCAGTCGCCCCGGCCACTGCCGTTCCCACTCCTGGAGCATGTGTTTGATGTTCTGCCGCTGTAGATTTTCCTGCGAGCCGCAAAGGTTGCAGGGAATGATGGGGAAGGCTTTGATGCTGGCGTACTCTGCCAGGTCAGACTCTTTACAGTAGGCCAGCGGACGAATCACGATATTCTGCTTGTCATCGCTGAGCAGTTTGGGCGGCATCGCCTTGAGCTTGCCCGCAAAAAACATATTGAGAAACAGCGTTTCGATAATGTCGTCCCGGTGGTGCCCCAGAGCAATCTTGGTCGCTCCTATCTGTTCGGCGAACCCGTAGAGTGAACCGCGGCGCAGGCGCGAACACAAACCACAGGTGGTTTTGCCCTCCGGCACCACCGATTTGACGATGCTGTAAGTATCCTTTTCCAGAATGTGGTATTCGATACCCAGCTTCTCCAGAGAGGCAGGCATCACCTCTTCCTGAAAGCCGGGCTGCTTCTGGTCCAGATTGACCGCCACCAACTCAAAGTCGATAGGGGCGCTCTGCTGCAG
>JBFKXO010000192.1:0-4559 GCA_041638115.1 Litorivivens sp.
ACGAAGGTCAAAGGAAAGCACTGGCCTGGTCGGATCTTCGATCGTTCCTGTATCAACGTTACCAAGAAATGGCAGATTTTCGATATTCATCGTCACGATCAAGCAACCGGGCTCGGATCAAATTATCTACAGTGCGTTTCACTGTCAACACGGAGCCAAAGCCTCATGAAACGACGCAATATCAGCGCTATTGCTGCGCTGCTCGGCACGCTGCCGATCATTTTTTCCAGTGCGCTATCAGCGAAACCACCCTCAGCCACAGCAGCAGCCCAAGTCTACACCAAGGCCAAAATTGAGCGCGGTCAGTACCTTGCGGTGGTATCCGGTTGTAATGATTGCCATACCGCAGGATACGCAGTCAACGATGGTCAGATACCCGTGAATCAATGGCTTTTAGGCGATAACTTTGGCTGGCGCGGGCCATGGGGCACCACCTATGGCACGAACTTGCGGCTGTATATTAAAAACATGACGGAGCAGGAATGGATCCAGGCTGCAAAAACCCTGCGGCGACGCCCGCCAATGCCCTGGTTCAACCTTAATGCCATGTCCGACGAAGACCTGGGCGCGCTCTATGCGTTTATGCGTTCTCTCGGCGACGCAGGCGCACCAGCACCAGCCTCATTACCCCCAGAACAGGAGCCCACGACGCCCCACGCACAGTGGGTTTTGAAATAGTGGAAGCTGACATAGTGGGCGGGGTTAAGAACCCCTCCCACCCTTCAGACATGCTCCAGTTTTGGCTCGGTTTTATACATCCCCGCAAGCAACCACCCCGCGCCGAAGAAAGTCAGCCCCCATATCTCCACCAGCAAAATGGTGTTTGACCATGCGAGGAGATAGCCCAAACCGCCAATAACAAGCATCCCTAACACCATCGCCACACTGATGCCGCGATAGAGATAGGCCCGTCCCTGCTTGCCTTTGCGCATGGCGCGAAAGGAAAAGAACCACATCATCGCCACCAGACAGGCGAACAACAAAATGGCTGCCAGATAGTGGATGTGTACCGGGCGTAAACCAAACAGACCGGTGATGCCCGCAGTCCAGCCCGAAGGCATATTGGACTCGTCAAAGCCAGTGGTCGGAAACAGAGCCACACAGATCGCGAACACACAGGCCACCTTGCTGAGATAGTATTCCAGATCACGGCTTCCGCCCGAGCCATTGTATGCGGACAGAAAAAAGCCCACAGCGATGAGTGAGCCAACGAAAATATCGCGGGCATCTGTCCAGTAGGAAATACTGATCGAATCCAGCGGGCCTGGTCCATTGGCCAATAGATACACGGTCGGTGCCAACAAAATGGCGATCGCGCCGACGATAACACGCATGGTTTTATGATTGATTTGACGATCCATTTTCAACTCCCTTAAAAACGGCGACAGATAGGTCGTAGGTCGAGGGCGAAATACAATAGGGCTGGATTACTGGCGAGGAAAATCCCGGAACACTTCAGCCTATTATTATTTTGCCGACCCGTCAGAGTTTATGCTTTCTGTCACTTTTGGCAACGGTTTCTCCTGTCCGATCGCAGGCGAGCGGCCATAAAAAAGCCGGGCGTAGGCCCGGCTTAGACTGGCGTATACATTCTGCGCCTTACAGGAAGAAGTCGCCGTTATCTGCACCCAGCTGCACACCACCCCAATTGCCACCAAATTTCTGCGGATTGTTGGCGGTGTGGGCGCGCGATGCATGAATATCGACAAACGCTCGCATCAGCGCATTGCCCTGATAAATCCCGGAGCCGCCGGCAAAAGCAAACAGCGGATCAACTCCCTCAATACAGCGCTGGGGGACAGCCGCCGATTCCCAGCGGAATTTGATACGCTCTTCGATAGTAAGCTCGGGGCCGCCTTCTGCCGCCTCCAGCAGGCGATCAAAATTGCGGAACAACACGAGCTTCAGTTCGTCGACAATTGAGCCAGCCTGAGCCAGAGCGTAACGCGCATGGGGATCTTCACCCGCCGATTTACCATCGTTTTTGCCCACCCGTTTGGCGGTTTTTTCGATAAAGGTATCGCAGGCACCTTTTAAGGCGCCAATACCCGCCGTGGAGACGGCGCGAACAAACATCTGGCCAAACGGAATCTTGAACAGCGGCGCCGTGTTGACGGCGTTGCCCGGACTATTACAGGTAAATCCGTCGATCGCCTTGTGGGTGCGGTACTCAGGCACAAAGGCGTCTTTAACCACGATGGTTTTAGAACCGGTGCCCTTCAACCCCATCACGTGCCAGTCATCAACGATTTCATAATCGCTGCGCGGCACCAGAAAGGTTCGCATATCGGGAGGGCCGCCGGCGGCGCCGTCTTTTGGCGGCACCATCGCACCGAGAAATACCCAGTCGCAGTGATCACAGCCGGAGGAGAATCCCCATTGACCGCTGAGCTTTAGACCACCGTCAACGTGCTCGACTTTCCCTACCGGCATGTATGAGGAGGAAATCAGCACGCTGTCGTCCTCGCCCCAGACATCCTGCGCAGCGCGATCGTCAAATAGCGCCAACTGCCAGTTGTGTATGGCGATAACCCCCAGACACCAGGCACTGGACATACAGCCTTCGGCTACCGTCATCTGCACGTCGTAAAAATCATGGGGATCAAGCTCATAACCGCCCCATTTCTTCGGCTGCAATATGCGGAAAAATCCGGCGTCGGCGAAATCTTTGATGGTCTCCGCAGGCACCTGCCGGGCTTGTTCGCAGGCGTCAGCCCGTTCGCGTAATACCGGCACCAGTTTACGCGCGGCGGCGCGCACTTTTTGTTGAAGTTCTGATTTTTCTGACATCAAAAAGTCCTCTTGCTACTGCATTGGGCTGACGCGATTAGGTGATTCAGGCTTCTGGCGGCGCCTGGAATTTGTGACCCCAGATGCTGGGCAGGGTACTCACGGTCGGCGTGTAACCCTCCCAATCCATCTGTAAGCCGCCGGTACCGAATTCCATCGCGAAACCGGTCGGCGTTGCCATATAAAAAGATAGCATACGGTCATTGGTATGGCGGCCCATGGTGGAAACGACAGGAATACCTGCTTCGTTGACACGATCCAGACAGTAACCCACTTCATCCACATCCTCACGCACTTCCACCATCAGGTGAATACAGCCGACCGGACTCTGGTCCTGATACAGCGCCAGGCTGTGATGACGAGGGTTATTTACGTGCATGAAATTCAAGCCCATACCCGGATCGTTGGGGTCGTCGCTGAACTTGAAATGCATGTAGTCGGTATCACCGAAACCCAGCACATCGCGATAGAACGCATGGGTTTCCTGCAGATTCGGCGCCGGCAGTACCGCGTGGCCAAAGCCCATATCACCATTGAAGCCTGTCTCGAATTCGGCGATGCCTTTCGGCGAAACAAACTTCGCATAGTCCAGGGAGGCACCCCAATAGAGTTCCAGACCGTTGCCAGCCGGGTCTTTCAGGCTAATCAGGCCGCGCACCTGACGCGCCTGCGCCAACTCTGCGCTGCCCTCGGTAAATTCGATACCGGCACTTTGCAGGCTTTCTTTGGTCGCTTCAAATGTGTCCTGGTCCGCCAGCTCCCAGCCACAGAGCTGCAAGCGATCCTGATCGCCTTTGGTGATGGCAAAACGAAACGGACGCTCGTCCATTTTCAGGTAGACATTGCCGTCATCTGGCATCATCGGAGCGACCATCAGGCCGAGAATATTGGTGCCGTAGTCCAGCCACTTGGCCGGATCGGTTGATTCTATGACGACATAACCGAGACTGCGTACATCCATGGTAGGTTCCTTATTGAATTGGTTGCCTGTGTAATAGCAAAAATAAAAAGCCCAGTACAGCAGCAGCGCTGCGATACCGGGCCTGAAACGGATTAGCGAGTCGCCATCTACTTGATATCGACGACGTATTCTTTCTTCTCGTTGAACTGCTCCGGTACGTCTTTCAGATCAACGTAGAACTGATCGTACCACTGACGCAACTTATGGATCGGGCCATCCCCGTCACACAACACCGGATTATCCACCCGGGTTTTGGTGTGCCAGATATGCACATCCTGGAAGAAGGCGGTGCGGTTCTGCTCCGTGTACTGCTGCGCGATCTTGTTGTTTTCTTCCTCAGACAACCCCGGCATCTTGCGAACCGAAACACCGAAGCGCAAGTCAAAGCTTTCGGTATTGATCGGCACGTGAGTCACTAGCAGGCGGCTTTCCACCAGCTGGCCTTCGATCTGGCCGGTCATATAGGTGTTCATGTAGGCCGGACCATAATAAGTCGCTGTGGAGGTCAACTCCCCTTCTTCGGCCAACAATTCGCTGCCGCCGGTGAGTACCTGCTGGTAGACATGCTTGTGAACAATATTCTTGAACGTTTTTATCGGTGCCCCGTGGATCGGCCCAAAATGGGCAACGTCGGCCATATTGTCCACCAGCTCGCGGGAGTTGGTATTGATGGTCATTTTGTCCATCTGCCAGATCGTCCAATCTCCACTGAACAGGTCATCAATCTTCGGAATCGCCTGCTCTTCAATCGGCGGGTTGCCCTCAGGGTCATACCAGACAAACAGCAGGTGGTTCTGCTCACAGGTGG